>NZ_CP070356.1:5132091-5447440 GCF_016919445.1 Pseudomonas sp. PDNC002
CCGATCACGATCAGGTCGCACTCCAGCCGCTCCGCCTCGCGCAGGATCGCGCGGGCCGGATCGCCCGCCACCACTGCCCCCGTCGCCACGCACGGCTGCAACTGCGCCACAGCGTCATCCACCAGCGCCTGGGCTTCGTGCTGCTCCTGCTCCGCCGGCGGGTACTCCAGCGCATCCTGGCGTGGCATGGCGAAGGCGCGGTCCACGGCGCATACCACATGCACCGCCGCATCGTTGCAGCGCGCCAACTCTGCAGCGCTGGCGATGATCCGAGGCGACTGCGCCGCGCCGTCGATGGCCAGCAGAATCCGTTTGAACATGCCTTTCTCCTTCGTAAAACGAAATCCGCCGCCATTCTTCGGGCCAGGAGGCAGACCGTAAAGGCACGCAAAACGTAATGGACCATTGCGTCAAACGCACGCTTGCCCATCCGGCCCATCGCAATGGAACATGGATGGCATCGCGCCAACCTTTTCGGAGTCGTCATGGCCCTGCCCGATCTCAACCTGCTGGTCGCCCTCAATATCCTGCTGGAAGAAGGCAGCGTGGTTGGCGCCGCGCGGCGCATGCACCTCAGCGCGCCGGCAATGAGCCGCACCCTGTCGCGCATCCGCGAAGCGGTGGGCGACCCGATCATGGTTCGTGCCGGGCGCAACCTGGTGCCGACACCCCGCGCCCTGCAATTGCGCGAGGAAGTCAGTGACCTGGTGGAACACGCCATGCGCCTGTTCAACGCCAAGGAAAACCTGCGCATGGACCAGCTCGAACGCTGTTTCGTGCTGCGCTCCAACAACGTGCTGGTGGGCGGCTTCGCTTCGCGCATGCTGGCAGTGATGAAGGAAGAAGCGCCGCGCTGCAGCCTGCGCATCGCTCCCGAAGCCGACTTCGACGACGAAGCCCTGCGGCAGAACCGCATCGACCTCTACATCGGCGCCACCTCGACGCTGGAGCCGGAAATCCGCACGCAGACGCTGTTCACCACCAACTTCGTCGGCCTGGCGCGGCGCGACCATCCGATCTTCGACGACGAGATCACTCCGGAACGCTTCGCATCCTTTCCGCAGATCAGCGTCTCCCGCCGCGGCCGAACCATCGGGCCGATCGACGAGGAGCTGGCGAACCTGGGCCTGCGCCGCGAAATCCGCCTCACCGCGCCGACCTTCCACTCCTCGATCTTTGCCCTGCTGGAGTCCGACCTGGTACTGCCCATCGCCGAGCATTCGCTGTGGCGCCTGGACCGCCTGGGCTTCGCCCTGCGCCAGTTCGACATTCCGCTGCCGCTGAAATCCGTGGTGATCCTCCAAGCCTGGCATCCACGCTTCGACAACGACCCGGCACACAGCTGGCTGCGGCAGACGGTGAAGCGTGTGTGCATCGAATTGCGCGAGAGCTCCGGCCTGCTGAGCTGATCGCGCAATCAGTGCGCAAGACGCACTGATTAGCTGCAATCATTTCAATTTCCACAGCTATCGACCTTCCCTAGACTCGGTCGCAAATACCCGAGTTGATTCCTATGCCTTGCACAGTACCGCCTACCGGCGGCGGCATCGGCCACCCCCGTGGAGGCCGGCCATGACCGCGCTCGCCCCGATTTCCGCCACCAGTCCGCAACCAGCCAAGCCCGCCGCGCCAGCCGCTGCCCAGCCGTTCGGCCTGCGCATCGTGGTCGGCATGATTGGGGTGCTGATCGCCTCTCTCAGCGCCGGGCTCAACGAGAAGGTCACCGACCTGGCGATGATCGACGTGCGCGGCGCGCTGTCCATCGGCCACGACGAAGGTACCTGGCTGATCGCCCTGTATTCGGCGGCGCAAGTGGCGGCCATGGCCTTTGCGCCCTGGTTCTCCGTTACCGTATCGCTGCGCCGCTTTACCCTAGGCGCCATTGCCGCCTTTGCCCTGCTGGCACTGCTCTGCCCCTTTGCGCCGAACGTCGAGACGCTCTACCTGCTGCGCCTGCTGCAAGGCTTCGCCGGCGGCTGCATGCCGCCGATGCTGATGACCGTGGCGCTGCGCTTCCTGCCGCCGGGCATCAAGCTTTACGGCCTCGGTGCCTACGCGCTGACCGCCACCTTCGCGCCCAACCTGGGTATGCCCCTGGCCGCGTTGTGGACCGAGTTCGTCGGCTGGCAGTGGGTGTTCTGGCAGGTCATTCCACTCTGCGCCGTGGCGCTGGCCGCCGTCGCCTGGGGCATCCCGCAGGACCCGCTGCGCCTGGAGCGCCTGCGCCAGTTCGACTATGTCGGCCTTGCCCTCGGCTGGCCGGGCATCCTGATGCTGGTGATGGGCCTGTTGCAGGGCGAGCGCCTGGACTGGTTCGAGTCGGACCTGATCACCCTGCTGGTGGTCGGCGGCGCCGGGCTGCTGGTGGCGTTCTTCATCAACGAGTGGACGCATCCACTGCCCTTTTTCCGTCTGGACATCCTCAAGCGGCGCAACTTCACCCACTCGCTGATTACCCTGGCCGGCGTACTGGTCGTGCTCGGCGCCTGCTCCGGCGTGCCGGCGTCCTACCTCGCCTCGGCCCACGGCTACCGCCCGCTGCAATCCGCCCCCATGGCGCTGCTGGTGGCGCTGCCTCAGCTGATCTCGCTACCGCTGATCGCCGCGCTGTGCAACATCCCCCGCGTGGATTGCCGCTGGGTATTGGCCATCGGCATCAGCCTGTGCGGTCTGTCGGCGTTCGGCATGAGCCAACTGACCAGTGAGTGGACGCGGGAGAACTTCTACTGGCTCCTGGCGCTGCAGATCATCGGCCAGCCAATGGCCGTGGTGCCGCTGCTGATGTCCGCCACCAGCGTGGTAGCGCCGATCGAAGGGCCGTTCGCCTCGGCCTGGTTCAACAGCGTGCGCGGCTTCTCCGCGGTGCTGGGCAGCGCCATCGTTTCGTTCCTCATGACCTGGCGCGAGCACTATCACTCCAACCGCCTGGTCGACCACCTGGGCAACGCCCAGCAGGCCCTCGGCCTGCGCCTGGAGCAACTGGGCGGCGCCGAGAACGTCGGCCGCCTGGCTGGACAGGTGCGCGGTCAGGCCGGCGTGCTCGCCGCCTCCGACACCCTGCTGGCGATGTCCTGGCTGGCCGCCGCCCTGCTCGTCCTGATTCCGCTGATGCCGCTACGGGTCTACCCGCCGCGTCCCGTCATCCCCAACCACTGATTCAAAGGTCTGCCCATGTCGAAACTCAGCTCCCGTCGCGGCAGTCTGGCCCTGGTTGCCGTGCTGCTGCTCGCCCTTGTCGTTTATCTGCTGCTGCGCCTGCTCGGCCCGAGCCGTGAGCAGAGCACCGACGACGCCTACATCCATGCCGACTTCACCCTGGTGGCGCCGAAAGTCGCCGGGTTCATCGAGGAAGTGCTGGTGGAAGACAACCAGTCGGTGAAGGCCGGTCAGGTCCTGGCGCGCATCGACGCCCGCGACTACCGCGCCGCGCTGGCCGCCGCCGAAGCCGATATTCTGGCCGCCGAGGCACGTCATCACCACGTCGCCGCTGACCTCGAACGCCAGCAGGCAGTGATCGCCCAGACCGCCGCCCAGGTGCAGGCCGACCAGGCCGCACTGACCTTCGCCTCGCAGGAACTCAACCGCTATCAGCACCTCGCCACTCAGGGCGCCGGCACCTTGCAGAACGCCCAGCAGGCGCGCTCGCACGTCGACTCGGCGAAGGCCGTGCTGGACAAGAACAAGGCCGCAGCCCTCGCCGCTCGCAAGCAGCTCGACGTGCTACTGGCGCAGCAGGCCGAAGCTCTCGGCGCGCTGAAGCGTGGGCAGGCGCAGTTGCAGCAGGCGCAACTCAACCTGTCGTACACCGAGATCCGTGCGCCCTTCGACGGCATGGTCGGCCGCCGCGCCGTGCGCGTCGGCGCCTACACCACGCCGGGCAATGCGCTGCTGGCGGTTGTTCCGCTGCAGGATGCCTACGTGGTCGGCAACTTCCAGGAAACCCAGCTCACCGACGTGCAGCCCGGCCAGATGGTCGAGATCAGCATCGACACCTTCCCCGGCGAGAAACTGCGCGGCCACGTCGACAGCATCGCCCCGGCCACCGGCCTGAGCTTCGCGCCCATCGCCCCGGACAACGCCACCGGCAACTTCACCAAGATCGTCCAGCGCATCCCGGTGAAGATCGTCCTCGACGCCGACCAGCCGCTGCGCGACAAGCTGCGCGTGGGCATGTCGGTGATTGCGCGGATCGACACCGGCAAGCACGCGCCGGATGAGCAGAAGGTGGCCGTGCAATGAATGCCGCTCGTACGCCGCTGTTTCTCGCCCTGCTCGCGCTCGGTGCCTGCAGCGTCGGTCCGGACTTCCAGCGCCCCAACGACGCCGATTCGGTGAACTGGAGCGCCCAGCGCGGCGAAGCCCCGAGCCGCACACTCAACGCACCGCTGGAAGCGCAGTGGTGGACGCTGCTGGGCGACCCGCAGCTCAACGATCTGCAACGCCGCGTGGCGGATGCCAACCTCGACCTGCGCGAAGCCGATGCGCGCCTGCAGCAGAGCCGGGCGATCCGCCAGGCACTGGGCGGCGATGCCGTGCCCAATGTCGGCGCGGACCTGGGCTACCAGCGCAAGCGCAACAGCGAAGTCGGCCTGAGCGATCCGTCCGGCAAGGCGGGCAAGGACAACTTCAACCAGCTCGATGGCGGCTTCGACCTGTCCTGGGAGCTGGACTTCTGGGGCCGTGTGCGCCGCGAGCTGGAGGCCGCCGACGCCAACGTCCAGGCGACCGAGGAAGGCCGCCGCGACGTGCTGGTCTCGGTCCTCGCCGAAACCGCACGCAACTACCTGCAACTGCGCGCCGAGCAGGACCTGGAAGCGATCATCCGCGGCAACCTGGACATCGCCCAGCGCAGCCTGGAGCTGACCCGACTGCGCCGCGCCGACGGCGTCGCCACCGAACTGGACGTGGCCGAAGCGTTGACCCAGGTGGCCAGCATCGAAGCTCGCCTGCCCGACAGCCAGAAGCGCCAGGCGCGACTGATCAACGCCCTAAGCTACCTGCTCGGCGAAGCGCCCGGCGCTCTGCGAGCTGAACTCGCCCAGGCCAAGCCGGTGCCGCAGCCACCGCGCGGCGTGCCGGTCGGCCTGCCCTCTGAGCTGGCCCAGCGCCGCCCGGATATCCGCCGCGCCGAAGCCGCGCTGCACGCCGCCACCGCCAGCATTGGCGTGGCCAAGGCGGACTTCTACCCGCGCATCAGCCTCAATGGCAGCTTCGGCTTCCAGGCATTGCAGTTGTCCAACTTCGGCGACTGGAACAGCCGCACCTTTGGCATAGGCCCAAGCCTGTCGTTGCCGATCTTCGAGGGCGGTCGGCTGAAGGGCATGCTTGCCCTGCGCGAAGCACAGCAGCAGGAATCGGCCATCGCCTACCGGCGCACCGTGCTCAACGCCTGGCGCGAAGTGGACGATGCGCTCACCGACTACGCCGCCGACCAGCGCCGCCTGGCCAGCCTGGACAGCGCTGCCGAACATGGCCGCACCGCCCTGGCCAACGCCCGCGAGCAGTACAAGGCCGGCGCCGTGGACTTCCTCAACGTGCTCAGCGCACAACGTGAGCTGCTGGTCACCGAGGAGCAGCAGGTTCGCGGCCGCGAAGCCGTGGCGACCACGCTGGTGCTGCTTTACAAGTCTCTGGGCGGTGGCTGGCAGCAGGCCGAGGAAAGCGCCCAATCCCTGTAGGAGCGCCCCGTGCAGAAACGAAAAAGCCCCGCAGATGCGGGGCTTTTTTCTGGCTCGGCGATCAGGCCGCCGAGTCGGCGTCCGCCTTGCTGCGGCGCGGCTTCTTCTTGCCCGCCAGCAGGTGCGAGAACACCGCGTGCAGGTCGCCGGAGGCGCCGTCCACGTCCAGGTTCAGCTTGTCGTCGATGTGCGCCATGTGGTGCATCATCAGGGTCACGGCCTTTTCCTTGTCGCCCTTCTCGATGGCGTCGAGGATCTCGTTGTGCTCGTCGAACGAGCAGTGCGAGCGGCCGCCGCTTTCGTACTGGGCGATGATCAGCGAGGTCTGCGACACCAGGCTGCGCTGGAACACCACCAGCGGCGCGTTCTTCGCCATTTCGGCGAGCTTGAGGTGGAATTCGCCGGAGAGACGGATGCCGGCGCCACGGTCGCCACGGGCGAAGCTGGATTGCTCCTGCTTGACCATGTCGCGCAGCTCGGCCAGGGCGTCGCCGCTGGCGTTGTCCACGGCCAGTTCGGTGATCGCACGCTCGACGGTGCGGCGGGCGAATAGGATCTGCCGGGCTTCGTCGATGCTCGGGCTGGCCACCACGGCGCCACGGTTCGGACGCAGCAGGACGACCTGCTCGTGGGCCAGGCGCGACAGGGCGCGACGGATGATGGTGCGGCTGACGCCGAAGATTTCGCCGAGGGCTTCTTCGCTCAGCTTGGTGCCAGGCGCCAGGCGCTGCTCGAGGATGGCGTCGAAGATGTGCGCATAGACGATCTCGTCCTGAGTGCCGCTGCGGGCCTTGCCATTGCGCGGCTGCTTCCTGATCTGTTGCAACTGGTCGGTCATCGGAGTCGAACCCTGCTCAGCCGGTGCGAACCGGCACGAAATCCGTGGGGGGCTGAAGAGAATCTGGCCGCGGGCCAGGCATGGACGACAGTGTACACAAAGTGGCCACTATCGTGCAGCCGTCACGAACGACTCCCGATCGTCACCAATGCCGCGCCATGCGCGAGCCGCATCGATATCGCCCTGCGACCATTCCGCGCCTTTTCTTGTAAAAATCTTTCGTCCAGGCACTAAACATTATTTGAACTTTTTGTACACAACTGCATAATCGCGGCGTGACTTCCTGACCCAAAGGTCAACATTCACACCCTCACAACTCTTTCCGTTAGCGCAAGGGACGCAGGTGAACCAGCCGACGGCAAGGGACCAACAACAAGAGCGTTGAGGAGTACCGCTGTGGAAAGCACCAAACAAGAACAACAAGCCTTTGCATCCAGTCCCCCCCGCCTCCGGCCTGCTCGAACGCCTGTTCAAGCTCAGCCAGCACGGCACCACCGTGAAGACCGAACTCGCCGCGGGTCTCACGACCTTCATCACCATGGCGTACATCATCTTCGTCAACCCCAACATCATGGCCGACGCCGGCATCGACCACGGCGCCGCGTTCGTCGCGACTTGCCTTGCCGCGGCGCTCGGTTGCTTCCTGATGGGCCTGTACGCCAACTGGCCGGTGGGGCTGGCACCGGGCATGGGCCTCAATGCTTTCTTCACCTACACCGTGGTCAAGACCATGAACTACAGCTGGGAGATCGCGCTGGGCGCGGTGTTCATCTCCGGCATCATGTTCATGATCCTGACCTTCTCGCGCATCCGTGAATGGCTGCTCAACAGCATTCCGGTCAGCCTGCGCTTCGCCATGGGCGCGGGTGTCGGCCTATTCCTCGGGCTGATCGGCCTGAAGACCGCCGGCATCGTGGTCGCCAGCCCCGCCACCCTGGTTCACCTGGGTGACCTGACCAGCCCCGGCCCGCTGCTGGCCGCCATCTGCTTCCTGATGATCGCGGTGCTGGAATACCGCCGCGTGTTCGGCGGCATCCTGATCAGCATCCTCACCGTCACCGTGGCCGGCATCGCCCTGGGCATCGTCAAGTTCGGCGGCGTGTTCTCCATGCCGCCGAGCCTGGCGCCGACCTTCCTGGCGATGGATATCGCCGGCGCGTTCAACGTCACCATGATCAGTGTGATCCTGGCCTTCCTCTTCGTGCACATGTTCGACACCGCCGGCACCCTGATGGGCGTCGCGCAACGTGCGCACCTGGTACGCGAGGACGGTCGCATCGAGAACCTGTCCAAGGCGATGAAGGCTGACAGCACCTCCAGCGCCTTCGGCGCGGTGCTCGGCGTACCGCCGGTGACCAGCTACGTGGAGAGTGCCGCGGGCGTGGCCGCCGGTGGCCGCACCGGCCTGACCGCCGTGGTGGTTGGCGTGCTGTTCGTCGCGGCGATGTTCTTCGCCCCGCTGGCCGGCATGATCCCCGCCTACGCCACCGCTGGCGCGCTGATCTACGTCGCCATGCTGATGATGGGCGGCATGGCCCACATCGACTGGAACGAACACACCGAGACCATTCCGGCGATCGTCACCGTGATCATGATGCCGCTGACCTTCTCGGTCGCCGACGGCATCGCACTGGGCTTCGTCACCTACGTGGCCATGAAGGTCTTCACCGGCCGCCACAAGGACGTGACCATCAGCCTGTACGCGCTGTGTGCGATCTTCGTGGCCAAGTTCATCTTCCTGTAAGCCAGAAGCGGCATCCGCAATGTGAAAGGCCCCGGCGATTGCCGGGGCCTTCTCGTTGGCGGCTTACGACGGGGTATGAAGTCGAGGCACCTTCAGCCGCGCCACTCAGGATTCCGCGCCGGTGAAGGTCAGCTTGACGCTCACCTCGGTCCCGACACCTTGCTTGCTGCGCAGGCTCATCTCGCCATCCATCAGCGCCACCATGCTGCGGCACAGGGCCAGTCCGAGGCTGGTGCCGCCGGCGAGAATCCGGGCGCCGTCGACACTGCGGGCGAACGGTTCGAACAGCCGCACCTGCTCCTCGTCGGGGATGCCGATTCCGCTGTCGACCACATCGATCTGCACATCCACGATGCCCTCGCCCCGGCCTCGGGCCCGCAAGCGCACCAGGACACTGCCGTGGTCGGTGAACTTCACCGCATTGCTCAACAGATTGCCGATCAGTTGCCGCATGCGCAGGGAGTCCGCCCAGACCTCCGCCTTCAGCGCCAGGTCGAAATCGGTTTCCACTTTCAGCCCCTTGACGTGGGCACGTTCGCGCACCGCCGCGACCTGCTGCTCGATCAACTGCCGCAGATCCAGCGCCTCCAGGCGCAACTCCAGGCGCCCGGACTCGGCGCGGCTGAGCAGTTGCAGGTCGTCGAGCATGTTGAGCAGATTGCTGGCCACCGAATGCGCCACCTGCAGCGGCTCGCGGCGACGCTCGGGATCGGGCTGGTTCAGCGCCAGGTCGATCATCGCACCGATGTTCTGCAGCGGCCCCTGCAGCTCGGATGCCATGCCGGCGAGAAAGTGGCTCTTGTCGCGGTTCACCGTCTCGATACGCGCATTGGAACTGCGCAGGCTGCGCAGCAGGTCATCGCGGTCGGTGATGTCGACCGAACCGCAGATGGCACCGATCAGCCGTCCCTGCTCGTCACGATACGGCCGCCCCCAGTGGCGATAGACTTTGCGCCCCTTCGTCGTCGCAAGCTCGATGTCCTGCGAATACGGGTCACCCTGGCCGATGGACGCCACCATGTTCTGGCGCAGCAATTCCCCCTCCGCCGGATCGGCAAACATGTTGAGGTCGACGATGAACCGGCCGATCACGTCTTCCTCGGACAGCTCGAGTATCTTGAGCGCGGCCTGGTTGCAGAACAGGATGCGGCTGCTCAGGTCGCGAATCGTCATGGGATGCGGCAAGGCGTCGATCATCTTGCGCAACAGGCCGAGCTCGCGGGTCTGTTCCTCGTCGAAGGCAGGCGCGGCGACCGCCTCCTCTTCCTTGGCGCCGCCTTCGACCAGCCCGTGGCGACGCGCGATATCGATGAGTTCCACTAGCGATTTGGCGCGCAGCTTCTGCATCAGGCGCACCTTGTAGGTGCTCACCGTCTTGTCGCTGATGGCCAACTGGTCGGCAATCGCAATATTGCTCAGTCCGCGCGCAAGCAGTTGCAGGACGGTCAGCTCGCGCACCGAAAGCCCCTTCAGCAGCTCTCCATGCCCGGCCTCTTCCGCTGCGCTGACGCTGCCCAGCGCATGGCTGGGGAAGTAGCTGTGTCCCTGGGAGATGGCGCGAACCGCTTCGCGCACGGCCTGCGGGTTCTCCTGCTTGCTGACGAAACCGGACGCCCCGGCCGTCAGGCACCGGCCGGCGAAATACTCGGAGTCCTGGGAGGTCAGCACCAGCACTTTCACCGGGGATTCCTGGGCCACCAGCCGCTGCAGCACCTCCAGCCCGCCGAGCCGGGGAATCGACAGTTCGAGGATCATCAGGTCCGGCTTGCACACCCGCGCCTGCTGTAGCGCGTCGGGGCCGTTATCGGCCTCGCCGACCACTTCGTGCCGATCCGCCTCCATCATCAGGCGCAACGCGTGCCGGGTAACGGGTTGCTCGTCGACGATCAGGATTCTGCTCATGCGCTATCTCTGGGCGGATTGTTCCAATAGTTCTAGCCCAGCGCGGCGCAACGTGCCGCTCGAAGAAATTGCAAATAAAAAAAGCCCGCAGTGTGGGCGGGCTGAGGAAGACTCCACGAAGAGTCCGGGGGAAACCTACGGGCGGGGACTAGCTGCCGCGGTAGGTCGAATAACTGTAGGGAGAAATCAGCAGCGGCACGTGATAGTGATCGCTTTCCGAGGCGATGCCGAAGCGCAGCACGACCTGGTCGAGGAAGGCCGGCTGGGGCAGTTCGACACCACGGGCGCGGTAGTAGTCGCCGGCATTGAACAGCAGCTGGTAGACGCCGGCGCGGAAGTCATCGCCCTGCAGCAGCGGCTCGTCGCAGCGGCCATCGTCATTGGTCACGCGGGTGGCGATCAGCTCCAGCTGCTGGCCTTCGACGCGGTACAGCTCGATCTTGATGCCATGGCCGGGGCAGCCGTGGGCGGAATCCAGTACGTGAGTGGTCAAGCGTCCCATGGGCTTATCGGTGTCGTGCGGCGAAGCCAGCGGACACCTTCCTCCTCTAGCGGTGTTGATTCGAAATCGGCGGGCGTCGCAATGACAGCCGGCAGGTGTGTTTGTGCGAGACCGAATATAACCATCCGCCCCGACAATTGTATACAAAAAAGTGATCAACACCTTTAAAAGGCAGCCCGACCGATCCTCTGCACCATCGTGCCGCATGCCACTGAATACAGGCTGGAAGTGCACCACCATGCGGCATGGCGGGGATGCTGGGACCATCCCGGCGCGCCCATCGGATTGAAACGGGCGTTGCACGGATTGTATTTACAGACCGGCAAACATTTTGTATACAATGCACACATCAACGGCAGCGCCCGGTTCACCGACTCAGCGCCGACCGCCAACCACAAGAAGGAACACTGCAGTGAGCGCTGACTACCCACGCGACCTGATCGGTTACGGCAACAACATTCCCCACCCGCACTGGCCGAACGATGCGCGCATCGCCCTGTCCTTCGTCCTCAACTACGAGGAAGGTGGCGAGCGCAATATCCTCCACGGCGACGCCGAATCCGAAGCCTTCCTTTCCGAAATGGTCGCCGCCCAGCCGCTCAAGGGCGAGCGCAACATGTGCATGGAGTCGCTCTACGAGTACGGCAGCCGTGCCGGCGTATGGCGCCTGCTCAAGCTGTTCAAGAAGCATGACCTGCCGCTGACCGTGTTCGCCGTCGCCATGGCCGCCCAGCGCCACCCCGAGGCGATCCGCCAGATGGTCGCCGACGGCCACGAGATCTGCAGCCACGGTTACCGCTGGATCGACTACCAGTACATGGACGAGGCGCAGGAACGCGAACACATGTTCGAGGCCGTGCGCATCCTCACCGAGCTGACCGGCCAGCGCCCGCAAGGCTGGTACACCGGCCGCCTGGGCCCGAACACCCGCCGCATCGTCCGCGAGGACGGCAACTTCCTCTACGACTCAGACACCTACGACGACGACCTGCCCTACTGGGACCCGGCGAGCACCGCCGAGAAACCGCACCTGGTGATCCCCTACACCCTGGACACCAACGACATGCGCTTCACCCAGGTGCAGGGCTTCAACAAGGGCGACGATTTCTTCGAGTACCTCAAGGACGCCTTCGACGTGCTCTACGCCGAGGGTGCCGAGGGCGCGCCGAAGATGCTATCCATCGGCATGCACTGCCGCCTGCTGGGCCGTCCGGCGCGTATGGCCTCGCTGGAGCGTTTCATCCAGTACGTTAAAGGTCACGAGAAGGTGTGGATCGCACGCCGCGTCGACATCGCCAAGCACTGGCACGAGAACCACCCGTTCAAAGCGCAGGAGAACCAGGCATGAGCCGCTTCCAGACCCTGACCCCGGCCAGCCTCGACCGCGCGGCATTCGTCGCCGCCTTCGCCGACATCTACGAGCACTCCCCGTGGGTCGCCGAGAAGGCCTATGACCTGGGCGTCGACGACAGCCTGAACGACATCGAACTGCTGCAGCAGCGCATGGCCGACATCCTCCTGTCCGCCAGCCATGACGCGCAACTGGCGCTGATCAACGCGCACCCGGACCTCGCCGGCAAGGCCGCCGTGCGCGGCGAGCTGACCGCTTCCAGCACCGCCGAACAGGCCGGCGCCGGCATCCAGGACTGCACCGCCGAGGAGTTCGCCCGCTTCACCGAACTCAACGACGCCTACAAGGCCAAGTTCGGCTTCCCCTTCATCAAGGCGGTGAAGGGCAGCAACCGCCACCAGATCCTGGCCGCGTTTGAAGAGCGCATCCACAACACGCCGGAGCAGGAGTTCCAGACCGCCCTGGCGGAGATCAACAAGATCGCGATGTTCCGCCTGCAGCAACTCTGAGCCAGCGGACCTTCACTCCCCTTCCCCATGAAGGGGTCAATGCGAACAACGATATAAGAAGACCAGCCATGCGTACCCTGAAGATCGAGCCGTTGACCAAGGAAGCCTTCGCCCAGTTCGGTGATGTCATCGAAACCGAAGGCAGTGACTTCTTCATGATCAACAACGGCTCCACCCGCCGTTATCACAAGCTCGCCACCGTCGAAACGGCGCAGCCCGATGACAAGGCGATCATCAGCATCTTCAGCGCCGAATCACTGGAGATGCCCTTGCGCATCCGCATGCTGGAGCGTCATCCGCAGGGCAGCCAGGCGTTCATTCCGCTGCTCGGCAACCCATTTCTGATCGTGGTCGCGCCCCTTGGCGATGTACCTGTATCGGGCCTCGTCCGCGCTTTCCTGTCCAACGGCAAGCAGGGCGTCAATTACCACCGCGGCGTCTGGCACCACCCGGTGCTGACGATCGAAAAGCGGGATGACTTCCTGGTGGTCGATCGCAGCGGTTCTGGCAACAACTGCGACGAGCATTTCTTCACCGAGGACGAACAGCTCCTCCTCGACCCCCAAGCGAACTAATAAGAGAGGCCCGCCTGCCGCGACGGCGGCACCCGGGCAAGAGGTAAAAAACTGTGGAAGCACATCTCATCGAATGGCTGAACCTGCTGGTCCGCTGGGTCCACATGATTGTGGGCATTGCCTGGATCGGCGCTTCGTTCTACTTCGTCTGGCTGGAGAACAACCTCAACCGCGCCAATCCGCGCGAAGGGCTCTCCGGTGATCTCTGGGCGATCCATGGTGGCGGTATCTACCACCTGGAGAAGTACAAGCTCGCTCCGCCGAAAATGCCGGACAACCTGCACTGGTTCAAATGGGAGGCCTACTCCACCTGGATGTCGGGCGTCTGTCTGCTGACCATCGTGTTCTACCTGAACCCGACCCTGTACCTGATCGCACCGGGCAGCGACCTGGCTCCGGCCGCCGCCGTGGCCATCGGCATCGGCTCGCTGATCGCCGGCTGGTTCATCTACAGCACCCTGTGCGACTCGCCGCTGGGCAAGAAACCCGCGCTGCTCGGCGCCATCCTGTTCGGCCTGCTGGTCCTCGCCGCCTACCTGCTGAGCCAGGTGTTCAGCGGTCGCGGTGCCTACCTGCACGTGGGCGCCATCATCGGCACCATCATGGTGGGCAACGTGTTCCGCGTGATCATGCCGGCCCAGCGCGCACTGGTTAAGGCCATCGAAGAAGGCCGCGAGCCCGATCCGGTGCTGCCGGCCAAAGGCCTGCTGCGTTCGCGCCACAACAACTACTTCACCCTGCCGGTGCTGTTCATCATGATCAGCAACCACTTCCCGAGCACCTACGGCAGCCACTACAACTGGCTGATCCTGACCTGCATCGCGGCGCTGGCGGTGATCGTGCGTCACTACTTCAACACCCGCCACAACGGCAACGGCATGGCCTGGGCGCTGCCCGCCGGCGCCGTCGGCATGATCGCCCTGGCCTTCGTGACCGGCCCGAGCTGGCCGACCAGCGATGCTTCCTCCAGTACCGCGCAAGCTCAGAAGATCGAGTACCAGCCGCTGCCGGAAACCGCCGTCGGCGGCAAGACCCCGGCCGAGCGCGCCAAGGACGAGGACGCCGCCAAGGCCGCCGCAGCCCAGCAGGCTCAGGCCGCTCCGGCCCAGGCGTCCGCCGCCGGTTCGACCGAAGGCTTCGACAAGGTCCATCACGTTATCCAGGAACGCTGCGCCGTGTGCCACTCGGCCAAGCCGACCAGCAACCTGTTCAGCACCGCGCCGGCCGGCGTGATGTTCGACACCCCGCAGCAGATCCAGCAGCTCGCCCCGCGCATCCAGGCGCAGGCCGTGGCTTCGCAGGTCATGCCGCTGGGCAACATCACCCAGATGACCCCGGAAGAGCGCAAGCTCGTTGGAGACTGGATCTCCAAGGGTGCCCAGGTTAATTGAGCCTGCGGCACGGCCAGAAAAACCGCACCTTCGGGTGCGGTTTTTTTATGCCCACGCAAAACCCCCAGGTTGCTGCGGCAGGCGCCTCAACCGATCGCGGACAGGGTCCGCTCCTACGCAGATACCAAACCTTCGCGCAGGAGCGGACTCTGTCCGCGATTGCCATCCGCCTGCACCGTGCCCCTGAAACAAAAATGTAGTCCACTCGACCAATGGCTACAGAATTACCGAAGCCAGGAAACACACGGCCTAGAGGCCTGCAGCACCAGGGAGACAAAACGTGACCGGCGAGTTGTATACAAAAAACGATTGAACCCGATACACATCGAAGATATAAAGTCCCGCACCGCTTCACCCGCTCGGCCCCGGGGGTGAGATCGGCCAGTACTTCCCGGTTGTCGTGCCCGTCCGGCAACCAGCGACTGACAACAATAAAAACCGAGGTGTTGCATGTCCGTGGTAACTGAGCGCTCCCATACCGGCTCGCCCGTCGACCAGCGTTTGCCCTTGCTGCAGCTGCTGCTGGTCGGCTTCCAGCACGTTCTCCTGATGTATGGCGGCGCCGTCGCCGTCCCGCTGATCGTCGGCCAGGCCGCCGGTCTCTCCCGTGAAGAAATCGCCTTCCTGATCAACGCCGACCTGCTGGTCGCCGGCATCGCCACGCTGGTGCAATCGCTCGGCATCGGGCCGGTGGGCATCCGCATGCCAGTGATGATGGGCGCCAGCTTCGCTGCCGTCGGCAGCATGGTCGCCATGGCCGGGATGCCCGGCGTCGGCATGACCGGCATCTTCGGCGCGACCATCGCCGCCGGCTTCTTCGGCATGCTCATCGCGCCCTTCATGAGCCGCATCGTGCGCTTCTTCCCGCCGCTGGTGACCGGCACCGTGATCACCTCCATTGGCATGTGCCTGTTCCCGGTGGCGATCAACTGGGCCGGCGGCGGCAAGGCGGCGGCCAACTTCGGCGCCATCGAATACCTCGCCCTGTCCTCCTTCGTGCTGGCAGTGATCCTGCTGATCAACCGCTTCCTGAAGGGTTTCTGGGTCAACGTCTCGGTGCTGATCGGCATGCTGCTGGGCTACATCATCGGCGCCAGCATGGGCATGGTCAGCCTGGACGGCATCGAGCAGCGCCCATGGTTCGACATCGTCACGCCGCTGCATTTCGGTGCCCCGGAATTCCACCTGGCTCCGGTGCTTTCGATGTGCCTGGTGGTGGTGATCATCTTCGTCGAGTCCACCGGCATGTTCCTCGCCCTGGGCAAGATCACCGAGACCGAAATCTGCCCCAACCGCCTGCGCCGCGGCCTGCTGTGCGATGCCGGCGCGTCCTTCATCGCCGGCTTCATGAACACCTTCACCCACTCTTCGTTCGCCCAGAACATCGGCCTGGTGCAGATGACCGGCGTGCGCAGCCGCTACGTCACCGCCGCCGCCGCGCTGTTCCTGATCGCCCTGTCGCTACTGCCCAAGGCCGCCTTCCTGGTCGCTTCGATTCCGCCAGCCGTTCTGGGCGGCGCCGGCATCGCCATGTTCGGCATGGTCGCCGCCAGCGGCATCCGCATCCTCCATGAGGCGGACATCGTCGATCGCCGCAACCAGTTGCTGGTGGCAGTGAGCATCGGCATGGGAATGGTGCCGGTGGTGCGTCCGGACTTCTTCGCTGCGCTGCCGCAGTGGATGGAGCCGATCACCCACAGCGGCATCGCGATGACCGCGATCTGGGCCGTGGTGCTGAACATTCTCTTCAACATCCTCGGCGAGCAAGGCCGCGACGCCCTCTGCGGGCATCACTGAAACCCTTTCGCGGGCGCCTCCCGGACGCCCGCACCCAAGCCGCGTCCAACTCCTTCGCGGCTTTTTTTCGCCTGCAATCCGGAACCGGGATCAGGTTTCGGGACGGTAGCCCAGGCGCAGTCCGCCCCATTGCCGGCCACCGACGTAGATGGGTACCGAGAGATCGTGCATCAGCTCGCCGGTATCGCGGCAGTAGGTCTGCAACAGCATCCGCTGGTTGTGGCTGCCGCAACGCACGCCGGTACGGTCGTTGAACAGGCGCTTGCTGCGACTCTTGAGCATATCCACCTGCGGGTCGCCACTCGGCGGATGGCTGAACGCCTGGTTGTGCGTCGGCACGTAGCCTTCCGCGGTACAGGCAATGGCGAACACCAGCCCTTCATGGCGTTGCAGCAGGTCTTCCTGGATGCGCGGCAGCACTTCATCGGTGTAGCGATCGAAACGGGTACGGTACTTCTGCGGACGGGTGCCCGGCAGTGGCTGGTAATCACGGTCGAACAGGTCGTCGAAGCCGATCCGGCCGCTGTCGACGTCCGTCTCGAATCGCGCACCGATGGCCTGCGCACCGGCGCGGGCAAGGTCATAGACGCGCTGGTGATAGTCGTCCAGCGCCACCTCGGCCAGACGCTCGCTGATCATCTCAGCCTGGGTTTCCAGCTGGACCGCCGCGTCCGCCAGACGATGCGTCTGCTCGTCGCTGGCGCGCAGGTCGCCGCGCACCTGCTCCACGGCGGCGAACAGGCTGTCCAACTGGTTGCGGTTGATCTCCGCGCCTTCGGCGATCTCGGTGATCTGGGTTTCGACAGTGGCGGCCAGGCCGGCGATGTCCTGCAGTTGTCGGCCGGTACTTTCGACCTGGTTGACGCCCTGCCCCAGGTCATCGGTGAGCTGGCGGATCTGCTCCACCACCTCGCCGGTCTGGCGCTGGATGTCCTCGATCATCTGCCCGACCTCATCGGTGGCCTCGGCGGTACGCCCGGCCAGCCCGCGGACTTCCTCGGCAACCACGGCAAAACCGCGGCCATGCTCCCCTGCCCGTGCCGCCTCGATGGCGGCATTGAGCGCCAGCAGGTTGGTCTGGCTGGCGATGGACTGGATCACCTGGGTTACCCGCTGGATGTCCTCGCTGCGCGCATTCAATGTCTCGATCAGCGCGCGGCTGGCACTGGCGCGCAGGCTGAGCTCATGCATGCAAGCGATGGCCGCCTGCAACTCGCCGCGACCGGCATCGCTGCCTGCACGGGCGAGCGTCGCCGCTTCCTTCGCCTGGCGCGCCAGGTTGGACGTCGCGCGCTCGGTATGGATCATCACCTCGGCGCTGCCGACGATCTGCTCGGCGGCCACTACCTGGGATTCCAGCTTCTCCACCAGCTGCTGTACCGAGTACGACACCCCGGCGGCGGACAGCGCGTTGCGACTGGTGCCCTGGGACAGCTCGCGGGTCAGCTCGGCGACGTCCGGCAGCACTGCCAGCGCTCCCGCAGGAGCCGCCTTTTCACGGATGAACCACGGCCCCCAGAGCAGCGCCGCGGCCAGTAGCAGGCACAGCGACAACGGCCAGCCGCCCAGCGCCTGGGCGATGAACAGCAGCACCAGGCCGCAAGTCTGCAGGGTAAGGATGAGGACGATACGCGGGCGCGCGATATCCATGGTGGCAGCTCTCTTCTACTGGGCTTCGACCGCGATGCGGCGCAGGCACGCCGCCGGGAAGCCTGATTATTCTTGTCAGAGCCATTAGGCCGCCTGCGGGTGCCGGCGGCTATCGTTCCTTAGTGGTAGACGAGGCGGTGCCTGGGTCGCTAGAGGCAGCTCCGCACGGCAGCCGTGATCGCATCATCGGGCACGGGAGAATCGCGGCGGTAGAGGGTCACGTCGCTACCCTTGTCCGTCGCGGTCACCTCCACCAGCGCCTGCGCCGAATCACCGGCGGCGGCCGGCATGATCAGGCGGTACCCCAGGCGAATTTCCCTGACCGCCGCGGACGGCCGGTAGGACTGCCAGCGCGGCAGCAGGCAGGCCATGTAGACCGAGGGCGATTGGGTGGATTGCAGACGCACTGCTGGCGCCTCCTCCTTCAGCTTGCCGGGCGACGAACACCCCGCCAGCGCGACACAGAGCAGCAGCACTCGCACCTTCATGAACGGACATCCCCATGGCATGAGCCGCTAAGATTAGCAGGCTGCCATTGGCCAAGGGGGCGCCGTCCCGGGCTCAGGCGGGCTGGGCCCCCAGGCCGGGCGCGCTGTGCGCCCGGCGCGGCGCGTGGTACTCGCCGGCAACCGCCGCCAGCGCCCCGGCCATGGGCACCCACAGCCACATCCAGACCACATTCGGCGCCGCCACGAAGAAGTGCATTTCCACCATGAACACCACCGAGGCCGCCGCGAGCACCGAGAACCACAAGGGTGCCAGGCTGGAGCGGCTGCGCCACAGGGACCACAGGCAGACGGCAAGCATGAGCAGCAGCGATGCCAGGCCGACGGCGCCGAACTGATACAGCACTTCCAGGTAGAGGCTGTGCGGGTTGTGCACCACTTCGCCGGTGCTGAGGGCGACATCGCCCAGCTCGGTATGGGCGCCATGGCCGAACCACCAGTGCTCGCCCACCCGTTCGATCACGGTGCGCCAGACCTCGTCGCGATGGGTCAGGCCGCGTGTGCCGAATTCATAGGCCAAACGCTTGTAGCCAACCATCAAGGCGACCAGTCCGCCCAGCGCCATCAGGCTCAGGAAGGCCTTGCGTACGCGCCCCTCGGCGCCCACCAGCACCAGCACGACGGCACCGATGAGCGCTGCCATCCAGGCCGCGCGGGAGAAGGTGAAGTAGATATAGGCGCCTTGCAGCGCGGCGCACGCCGACCATAGCGTCAGGCTCGGCCAGCGGCGACTGCGCAGGGCCAGCCAGAGTGCGACGATGAAGCTGAAGGCATAGTGCATGCCCGCTTCGATGGTGATTCCGAAATCGGCGACGCCAGGCACTCCGGAATCATGGATGTTCAGCGTCCGGTAGGCGAAGGAGAACTCCCCTAGCCATGCCTTGTGCAGCAGCGAGAACGCGGCGAAGCCGGCACCCGACAAGGCACCGATCCCCAGGACGATGCGCCAGGTACGACCGTCCGAACCGCCAAGGCCGATGGTCATCAGGCTGAACACCATGATCATCAGCAGTTGGCGCACCGAGCTGGAGGAATCCGCCGCCACGGCATTCACCACCAGGCCCAGCCAGAACACGCAGAACAGCACGAAGGTCAACGAAAACCAGCGCGCGCGCTCGCGGATCAGTGCCACTGATCCCACCAGCAGCGCGAGGCAGACCATGATACGCAACGTCTTTTCCCAATTGCCCGAGTCGGTGGGCCACCAGAAGCGCCCGACCAGCAGGCAGGCCAGCGTAATTCCCGCCAGCGCCAGCCCGGCAACCTTCAGAACCCGGGCAATTCGTTCGATCTGCATAACGCCTGCAACGCTCAATCAGAGAGACGCGGCACTATACACTCGACCAGCAATACCCCGAAACAATTGAGCCGACCGAACGCCTGACGGGCGCCAGGCGGCGTGCAGCGCCTTCCCGCTACGGGTAAACTGTCGCCCCTTCCTTATCAGCCAACTGCCCGATGCTCCGACTTCCGGGCGGCCATCCGCTTTCTCACGTTGACGACACCATGACCGACCAAGCCTTGCGCCCCGAGCCTTCCCGCCGTTTTTCCGTGGCGCCGATGATGGATTGGACTGATCGCCACTGCAGATTTTTCCTTCGCCAACTCTCCAGCCACGCCCTGCTCTATACGGAGATGGTGACCACTGGCGCCCTGCTGCACGGCGACGCCGCGCGCTTCCTGCGTCACGACGAATGCGAGCATCCCCTGGCGCTGCAACTGGGTGGCAGCGATCCGGCCGACCTGGCGGCGGCGGCAAAGCTGGCCGAGGACGCCGGCTACGACGAGGTGAACCTGAACGTCGGCTGCCCTAGCGACCGTGTGCAGAACAACATGATCGGCGCCTGCCTGATGGGCTATCCAGCGCTGGTGGCGGACTGCGTGAAAGCCATGCGCGACGCCGTATCGATCCCGGTCACGGTCAAGCACCGCATCGGCATCAACGGCCGCGACAGCTATGAAGAACTGTGCGACTTCGTCGGCCAGGTGCGCGACGCCGGCTGCCGCAGCTTCACCGTGCACGCGCGCATCGCCATCCTCGAAGGGCTTTCGCCCAAGGAGAACCGTGAAATCCCACCGCTGCGCTACGACATCGCGGCGCAGCTCAAGCGTGATTTCGCGGACCTGGAGATCATCCTCAATGGCGGCATCAAGACCCTGGAAGAATGCCGCGAGCACCTGCAGGTATTCGACGGCGTGATGCTCGGCCGCGAGGCATATCACAACCCTTATCTGCTGGCCCAGGTGGACGCTGCGCTGTACGGCTCCGACAACCCGCCGATCAGTCGCGCGGAGGCTCTGGTCCGCCTGCGCCCCTATATCGAGCGGCACATCGCCGAGGGTGGCGCGATGCACCACGTAACCCGCCATATCCTCGGTTTGGCCCAGGGATTCCCGGGCGCCCGCCGCTTCCGCCAGTTGCTCTCGGTGGATGTGCACAAGACCGCTGATCCCCTGGCCTTGCTCGATCAGGCGGGCGAACTTCTCGCCGGTCACTGAGTCCCGTTGAGCGGCGCATCGGCCTCGGGTAAGGTCGATGCACTCTCTACGGAAGACGCGCCATGACCTCCAAGCTGGAACAACTCAAGCAATACACCACGGTTGTCGCCGATACCGGCGATTTCGACGCCATTGCCCGCCTGAAGCCGGTGGATGCCACCACTAATCCGTCGTTGCTGCTGAAGGCCGCCGCCCTGCCCCGCTACGCCGAACACCTGGCTCGCGCCACCGAAGGCGCCCAGGGCGACGCAGGGCTCGCCTGCGACCGTTTCGCCGTCTCCGTGGGCAAGGACATTCTCGGCGTGATTCCTGGCCGTATCTCCACCGAAGTGGATGCGCGCCTGTCCTTCGATACCGAAGCGACCCTGCAACGCGCCCACCGACTGATCGACCTGTACGACCAGCACGGCATCGGCCGCGACCGCGTGCTGATCAAGATCGCCTCCACCTGGGAAGGCATCCGCGCCGCCGAGCAACTGGAGCGCGAAGGCATCCAGACCAACCTGACCCTGCTGTTCTCCTTCGCCCAGGCCGCCGCCTGCGCCGATGCCGGCGTATTCCTGATCTCACCCTTCGTCGGGCGCATCTACGACTGGTACAAGAAGGCCAACAACCGAGACTACATCGGCGCGGAAGATCCGGGCGTGCAGTCCGTCTCGCGCATCTACCGCTACTACAAGGCCAACGGCTACGAGACCGTGGTGATGGGCGCCAGCTTCCGCAACCTCGGCCAGATCGAGCAACTGGCTGGCTGCGACCGCCTGACCATCAGTCCCGACCTGCTGCAGCAACTGGCCGACGCCCAGGGCGAACTGCCACGCGCATTGCAGCCTGGCGGCGGCGAAGCGCGCCAGGTGCTGGATGAAAGCACCTTCCGCTGGCAGATGAACGAGGACGCCATGGGCACCGAGAAGCTGGCCGAAGGCATCCGCCTGTTCGCCCGTGACCAGGAGAAGCTGGAAGCGCTGCTCGCCGGCCGCTGATGCCGCGCAGGAAACTGCGGACGAGCAAATGCAAACCGGCGCCCCAGGGCGCCGGTTTGCATTTCAGCTCATCGAATCAGTGGCGCTCGAGAGCACTCACCAGATCGTGGAACGCCTCGCGGTTGGACTCGTTGAGACCCATCAGGATTCGGTGGGCTTCGAGCACCTTGCCGCGCACCACCTCCTCGGACTGGTCCTGAGGTGGCAGGTCGGTGAGGCATTCCGGGCACGGAATGGGGCGATCGACGATGTTGAACACCTGATCGAAGCCCATCGATTGCAGCAGGCGGGTGATGTCCTCGTTGGTGGTGACCAGCGTAGGCAACAGCCCGACCTTCTGCCGGGAGAGAATCGACAGCTTGGCCAGCAAGCCAAGCGTAGTGCTGTCGATGCTCTGGGTTTCCGTGAGATCGATGATGATCGCCGAGAAATTCAACGCGGCGAAGATTTTTTCAATGGTGGCATCCAGCGCCGAACACAGGGTCAGACGGACTTCGCCCACGAACTTCAGGACGAATGAGCCATCCTGCTCGGCGAACTGGATTTTACCGGTACTCATGCAAGGTTCCTGCTCAACACCAGCAAGGCAATATCATCCGGCATCTCGGACAACTTGGCCAGTCCGAAGACTTGGCGCAAACCATCCAGGGTTCCGTTGGCGGCGACGACCTGCTGCGGTAGCGCCGTCTCCTTTTCCTTCAGCGTAGCCCCCGGCAGGACATCGAGAATGCCGTCCGAGAACAGGGAAAGGCTGAAGGACTTGGGTAGATCGAGGACATGATCTTCGTAAGTCGCTTCGTCGAACAGCCCCACTGGCAGGCCACGGCCTTCCAGGTAGCGGGCTTCGCCGTCGACATAGAGTACCGGCAGCGGCAGGTGGCCACCGATGCTGTAGGTCAGGCGATCGGTGTCCAGGTCGATCACACCGCCAAGCATGGTCACGTGCTTGCCCAGCTTGCAGTTGATCAGGCCGCGGTTGATATGCCCGAGCACGTCCGACGGCCTGAATTCCGGCAGCGTATTGTTGCGCCGCGATTCATACAGCAGTCGCGTGGTCATGAACTTCAGCAGCACCGTCACGAAAGCGGACGAGGCGCCGTGGCCGGACACATCGGCCAGATAGAAGCCGATCCGCCGGGCGTCGACGCGGAAATAGTCGACGAAATCCCCGGAGAGATAGAGCGACGGAATGATCTGGTGGGAAAACGCCAGGCCATCGGACTCCCAGGGCGTCTCCGGGAGCATGTTCATCTGCACGTGGCGACCGGCGTTCTGGTCTTCCTGGAGCAGGTTGAGGCTGGCCTGCAGCTCACGGTTCGCGGTTTCCAGCTTCTCGCGGTAACGGCGGTTTTCCGAGCGCAGGTAAGCACGATCCAGCGCACGGCGGACCGAATGTTCGAGGACTGCGAGGTCTTCCAGCGGCTTGATCAGGTAGTCGGCGGCGCCCAGGCGCAGGGCCTCGACCGCATCGCTCATGACACCGGCGCCGGAAAGCACGATCACGGGGGTTTCCACCGCCATCTCGCTGACGCGACGGATCAGCTCGAGGCCGTCCATCTGCGGCATGCGCAGATCGCAGATCACCAGATCGGGAAGTTCGTGCTGGAAGACTTTCAGGCCTTCCAGGCCGTTGGTGGCCTGCGTGACCTTGAATCCGCTGTCTTCCAGGTAGGCGGCGAGGCTTTCGCGGACGACATCGTCGTCATCGATAATCAGCAGCGAGGCACTGGCTTTGTGCATGGGTCATCCAGGCAAACGGCGCCGGGGTTGTGGTTTGGCGCGCATTCTAGGGAACAGCAGCGCGGGTGGGTCGCGACAAGGCGCAGACACTACTCCCATCCGCCCGGCGGTTCAAGCGGGCGCCGCCCGCGACCAGGATCGGCGCGGGCTGGCGGAGAGAGGCAGGACTGTGCGGAGGCGGATCAGAAGTCGTCTTCGACGTCGCCGTCCTTGACCTTGAACTCGCGGTTCTGCAAGTAGGCATTGCGGATGAAGGTGTACTTGTCGCCGCTGATCAGCTTCTCGGACTTGAGCAGGTCGGCGCGAGTGTCGACCACGTCCACGCCACGCAGCGAGTTGCGCACGGCGACGTCATCGATGTACGGATATGGCCCGGTGTAGGAGTCCGGAATCAGCGACGGCGCATCGCGCAGGGTACTCGGGCCGAGCAGCGGCAGCATCACGTAGGGACCGCTGCCGACGCCGTAGTGGCCGAGGGTCTGGCCGAAGTCTTCGTCGTTGCGGCGCAGGCCCATGTGGGTGGCGACGTCGATGAATCCCGCCAGGCCGAAGGTGGTGTTGAACAGCAGGCGGCTGGTATCGACACCGGCGTTCTCGAATTTCAGCTGCAGCAGGTCGTTGACCAGGTTCTTCACGTCACCGATGTTGCCGAAAAAGTTGTGCACACCGTCTTGCACGACATTCGGGGTGACGTACTGGTAACCCTGGGCCAAGGGTTTCAGTGCGTAGGTGTCCAGGGTGTCGTTGAAGGTGAAGATCGGACGGTTGATGCTTTCCCAGGGGTCGTCTTCGCTGGCGGCCTGGGCCAGGAACGGGATCGTGGCAAGGCCGGCGGCGGCGAGCAGGCTGAAGCAGCGTTTCGTCCATTGGACGCCTAGTGGGCGCATCGGGAGTTCTCCAGTGAATGACTTTAGGGCCAGCCTGAGCGGACCGCTACGCGGGCGGATTATATAGGCCCGCGACGGATTTGGTGACCAGGAACACGCTCGACTGATTACGAAACTGGTCGTTCGCTCGAGGTTTTCGTCCCTGTTCAATTGAAAGCATAGTGCCACTTCAGTCCGGATAACGTGCGTCGATGACGATTTCCAGCGCATCGGAGCGCCAGAACTCCTGATCCCACTCCACCAGCCGTCCATCGCCGATGTAGCTGGACCGTTCGACGTAAAGCCCCGGCGAGCCCGGCGTGAGCTGGAGCGGGGTCGCCTGGACCTCCTCCAGCGCCGTGGAGTGCATGGCGAGCTCCGAGCGCGACAGGCTCAATCCCAGCCGTTCGCGCAGGACACGGGTGAGCGAAGTGTCCAGCGCATGGTCCAGCAATCCCGGGCACCAGCTCGCGTCCAGGGTGATTTCCTCCAGCATCACCGGCCGCTCGTCCACCCAGCGACGACGCAGGATGCGGAAAACCTCGGCGTCTTCATCCAGCCCCATGCGCCGCGCCAGCAGCGGCCCGGCGACACGGCATTCGGCGGCCAGCACTTCGGTGCGTGGCACGCGGCCCTGGGCCTGGACGTAATCCATGAAGCCGGTGGTGCGCGTCGGGTTGTAACGGATGCGCGGCGGCGAGACGAACCAGCCGCGGCGATTTTCGCGGTACAGCACCCCTTCTGTTTCAAGCTGTTGCAACGCCTCGCGCAGGGTCACGCGGGTGCAGCCGAAACGCTCCGCCAATTCACGCTCGGCGGGTAGGCGCTGGCTCAGGGAAGCGTTGGCAATGTCCCGCGCCAGCTGATCGCGGATGCGCAGGTAATGAGGCATGGGGTCGACCGGCATGCGGCAGTCTCCAGAAAAGGCGCGGCGATTATAACGGCATGGCGCGGGACTTCATCGGACCGTCACATTGGCCCGCTAGTCTGGCCTAGACCAATTATCAGAAAGCCCACCATGCCTGCGACCGCCGACCTTCCGCGCTTCACCACCCTGCTGTTCGGACTGTCGGGCGATCTGGTGGACTTCGGCGCAAGGACGCTGCCGGTAGCCCTGCAACGCACCTGCCCCGACTGTCCGCCGGAGCGCCTGAACGACGCCCTCGCCCTGCCCCCGCAGGACGCCCTGGAACTGGCCCTTGGCCGCTGCGCCGACGCCCAGGAGCGCAGCCGCTTCCAGTCCGCCCTGGACGATGCCGCCCAGGCCCACGCCGAAGCCACGCCCGGCGCACTCGGCGCCCTCCAGAGCCTGCACCAGAGCGGCGTACCCTGCGCCTGGCTGGATGAGCTGCCCAGCGCCACCACGCTGCATCTGGCCGCCGCCTTCGACGAGCACCTCGCCGCCGGCCTGCACATCGCCGGGCGCCAGTGGCCCGCCCCGGACTCCTGCTGGCAGGCGCTCATGCAACTCGACAGCCCGCATCTGGACGGCTGCGTACTGGTCAGTGGCCAGCCGCGCTTGCTCCAGGCGGGCCTGAATGCAGGCCTGTGGACCATCGGCCTGGCCGCCAGCGGCCCCCTGTGCGGACACGCACCGGGAGACTGGGACGCCCTGGGCAACCTCGACCGCGACCGCCTGCGCGCCCAGGCCACACTCGGCCTGTACCGTCTCGGCGTGCATTCGGTCATCGATCATCTGGGTGAGCTGGATTCCTGCCTGCAGGACATCGCCGGCCGCCGCCTCAAAGGAGAAAAACCATGAAGCACGAGCGCCATCGCTTCCTCGACGAGCTGGCCGAGCGCTTCGCCAGCCACGGCGCCGAGCCCTACGGCGAGGCCGTCAGCCAGGCCGAGCACGCGCTGCAGTGCGCCACCCTGGCCGAGCGCGCCGGCTGCTCCGACAGCCTGGTCATCGCCGCCCTGCTCCATGACATTGGCCACCTCTACGAGGACCCGGAACTGATCGAGGAGCAGGACCTGCGCCACGAGGAGTTCGGCGCCAGCCTGCTGCGCGAGTTGCTGCCTGAATCCGTCTGGCAGCCGATCCGCCTGCATGTGGCTGCCAAGCGCTACCTCTGCGCGATCGACCCGGCCTACCACGCCGGCCTGTCCTGGGCCTCGCGGCAGAGCCTGGCACTGCAGGGCGGGCCGTACGACGAACGCGGCGCCAGTGCCTTCCTCACAGCGCCCTTCTCCCAGGACGCGCTGACCCTGCGTCGCCTGGACGACCTGGGCAAGGACCCGGCCATGCGCACACCGGAGCTGGAGCACTTTTTCCCGCTGCTCGAACGGCTGCTGCGCGTTGACCGGCATCAGGCAAGGGTGCGCGCGGCGAGTTAAGCTCAATGCATGGCGATGGACCTTTTCCCTGCGCGGTGAGGTCCATCTTTGGGTACGTACCGCAGAAGGACACCACCATGCCGACACAACGCCTCCAGGAAGAACTCCAGGCCCTGCGCGAGCAACTGGAGCGCCAGCCGCCGCTGAACGAGGAAGAGCGCGCCTCGCTGCAGGCCCTGATCAAGGATATCGAGCTGCAACTGGCCAACGAAGAGGCGCTGGCCGACGAAACCCTGATGGACAACGTCAACCTGGCCGTGGAGCGCTTCGAGGCGAGCCATCCGACACTGGCCGGCACGCTCCGCTCCATCGTGCAGAGCCTGGCGAACATGGGTATCTGAACCGCGTTCACCCCCTCCAGATATCAAAAAACCCGGCCAAGGCCGGGTTTTTCGTATCCGCGTTTTACTGGCGCGCTGAGTTTTACTGGCGCACCAGGCGCCGATTGTCCGGCTGCACCGCCTCGCTGCTGCGGTACGGATTGATGTCCAGCCCGCCACGGCGCACGTAGCGCGCGTAGACAGTCAGGCGCGTCGGCTGTAGCAGGCGCTGCAGGTCGAGGAAGATGCGCTCGACGCACTGCTCGTGGAAGTCCTGGTGCTGACGGAACGAAACGACATAAGCCAGCAGGCTCGCGGCATCCAGCGCCGGACCGCTGTACTCGACCACCAGGGTGCCCCAGTCCGGCTGGCCGGTGACCGGGCAGTTGGATTTGAGCAGGTGGCTGTAGAGCACCTCGTCGACACGCTGGGTATCGTCGCAGCGCAGCAGTTCAGGGCGCGGGTGGTCGTAGCTCTCCACTGCAACGTCCAGATCGTCGACGCAAATGCCCTCGATGATCGCGACACCTTCGCTCGCCACCTCGTCCAGGCTGCGCACGCGCACGCCGACCGGCGCGCCAGCGGCGGCGGACAGGTCACGCTCCATCACCGCGCGTACGGCTTCGGCACTGTCGAAGGCGGTCTGGTTCAGCGAGTTGAGGTAGAGCTTGAAGGACTTCGACTCGATGATGTTCGGCGACTGCGCCGGAATGGCGAACTCGCCGATGGCCACCACCGGCTTGCCCGACGCGGTGAGCCAGGACAGCTCGTAGCAGTTCCACAGGTCCACGCCCTGGTACGGCAGGGTGTCCGCGGTCAGGCCCAGTTCCGCCCACTTGGTGGTGCGGGAGATCGGGAAGAGCAGCTCCGGCGCGTAGGTGGAGACGTATTCGCTGGATTTGCCCAGGGGCGAGTGTTCGGCGGGATGCTGCATGGGGAGGTCCTGCTGGATCGGCGATGCGGGTGGTGGCGCGAGGCGGCGAGTGTATACAAATCCGCCGGTCCTTTCAGCAGCCGGCGGACGAGCCGGGCGCCGCAAGTCTTCCCGTAGGAGCGGACTCCGTCCGCGATGGCTTCCGGCGCGATGCGGACATATCGCGGACAGAGTCCGCTCCCGCTAGATGCCTCTGCGCTTGGGTCGGCCCTCACCCTAACCCTCTCCCAGAGGGAGAGGGGACCGTTCGGTGCAGGATGAAACCTCAGCATCAGCCGGCACAGACGGCTCCCCCTCCCAACGGGAGAGGGCTGGGGAGAGGGGATCATTCGGTGCAGGATGAAACCTCGGCGTCAGCCGGCACGGACGGCTCCCTCTCCCTATGGGAGAGGGCTGGGGTGAGGGGATGCACTGGCACGGACTTCCCGGCGGAACACCGTTCGCTGTTCCCCAGAATGCGCCCCGCACAACCAAGGCGATCGCGGACGGAGTCCGCTCCCACGAGATGCCTCTGCGCCTGGGTCGGCCCTCAACCTAACCCTCTCCCAGGGGGAGAGGGGACCGTTCGGTGCAGGATGAAACCTCAGCATCAGCCGGCACAGACCGCTCCCCTCTCCCTCTGGGAGAGGGCTGGGGTGAGGGAAAAGCATAGGCACGGCCTTCCCGGCGGAACACCGTTCGTTGTCCCCCAGAATGCGCCCCGCACAACCAAGGCGAGAGCATGGCGCCGGCTCAGAACCACATCCGCACGCCCGCCACCCAGTAACCCTCTTCGTCGCCCTCTCCTTCCGCCCGAGCAATGTCGCCGCTGCGGCCGTAGGTCTTGCTCCAGACGTAACCGAAGTACGGCGCGAACTCCCTGCGCAGCTCGTAGCGCAGGCGCAAGCCCACCTCAAGCTCGCTGCCGCCCGCGCCAACGCCGGTATCACGGTCATCGGCCAAGGCCAGGTTGTACTCCAGCGCGGGCTCAAGAATCAGCCGCTGGGTCAGCAGCAGTTCGTACTCGGTCTCCAAGCGCAACGACGGGTCGCCGCGCTCGCTGAGGAACAGGTTGGCATCCACCTCGAACCACTGCGGCGCCAGGCCCTGGATACCCAGCACCGCGTAGCTGCGCGACGGACCCGGTTGTTCGTCGTGGCGCACACCCACCTGCCAGTCCCAGAAGTCCGCCACCATGCGCTGGTAAAGCAGCTGCACTTCGTTGTCGGTGGTCGGGCCGCCAGCGTCGCGCTCGCCTTCCAGTTTCAGGCGCAGCTTCTGGTAATCGGTGCCGTACCACCCCTGGGCTTCCCAGCCCAGCGCCTGGTCGTTGCCGTGGAAGCGGCTTTCCAGGCGCTGGATCAGCAGCGAGCCCATGGGCATGTCGTCCATCTCGGCGCTTTCAGCGGGCAAGGCCAGGCCCAGGGTCGCCGCGCAGGCCACCCTTGCTATGCGTTTCATGGCGATTCCTCAGAGGCTGGCGCTGGCGGGGGCCGGTTCGACGATGACCTTGCGCATCATGCCGGCGGCCATGTGGTAGATGAGGTGGCAGTGGAAGGCCCATTCACCCAGGGCATCGGCAGGCACGTCGACGTCCAGGATGCTGCCCGGTGCCACGCTGACCACATGCTTAAGCGGGTTGAAGCGGCCGTTGCCCTTGTCCAGCTGCATCCACATGCCGTGCAGATGCATAGGGTGGGTCATCATGGTGTCGTTGACGAAGCGGATGCGCACGCGCTCGCCATAGGTCAGGCGGATCGGCTCGGCCTCCGAGTATTTCTTGCCGTCGATGGACCAGAAGTAACGCTCCATATTGCCGGTGAGGCGGAACTCGATGGTGCGGTCCGGTGCGCGGTAGTCGGCGTAGGGGCGCATGGCTTTCAGGTCCGCGTAGACCAGCAGGCGGTTGCCCGGCTCGGCCGGCTGCGGCGTCAGGCCGCTCCCCGGCGCGTAATCGGATTTCGGCGCGGCGGCGCCCATGGCTGAATGGTCCATCCCAGCCATCTGCGAATGGTCCATCCCCGCCATGCTGGAGTGATCCATCCCGGCCATGTCCGCGTCTTTCGACTCAGCCATCGCCATGCCGCTGTGGTCCATGCCCTCGTGGCTCATGCCCATGTCGGCCATGGTCAGCAGCGGCCGTTCGCGCAGCGCCGGCACCTCGGCCACTAGGCCCTCGCGCGGCGTCAGCGTGGCACGGGCATAACCGCTGCGGTCCATGGCTTCGGCGAAGAAGGTATAGGCGCGATCTTCCTGCGGCTGGACGATCACGTCGTAGGTCTCGGCCACGGCGATGCGCAGTTCATCCACCGTCAACGGCTGCACGTCGTTGCCGTCGGCCTGCACCACGGTCATCTTCAGGCCGGGGATGCGCAGGTCGAAGTAGCTCATACCCGAGCCGTTGATGATGCGCAGGCGCACGCGTTCGCCCGGCTTGAATAGGCCGGTCCAGTTCTGCGTGGTGTCCTGGCCGTTGACCAGAAAGCGGAAGCCGGCGATGTCGGCGATATCCGTTGGCGTCATGCGCATGCCGCCCCAGTCCAGGCGGTCGCGCAGGGTCGCCATGAAGCCATTGGCGCGGGAGTCGGCGATGAAGTCGCCCAGAGTGCGCTGGTTGCCGTTGTAGTAGTCGCTCTGCTTCTTCAGGTTGGCGAACACGGTTTCCGGCTTCGTGTCGTGCCAGTCCGCCAGCAGCAGGGTGTACTCGCGGTCATAGCGGTACGGCTCGCGCGCCTTCGGCTCGATCACCAGCGGGCCGTAGAGGCCCTCGATCTCCTGGAAGTCGCTGTGGGCGTGGTACCAGTAGGTGCCGGACTGCTTCACCGTGAAGCGGTAGGTGAAGGTTTCGCCGGGCTTGATGCCGGGGAAGCTGATGCCCGGCACGCCATCCTGGGTATAGGGCAGGATCAGCCCGTGCCAGTGCAGCGAGGTGTCGCGGTCGAGGGTGTTGGTGACGCGCAGCTCGACGTCCTCGCCCTCCTTGAAGCGCAGCTCCGGTGCGGGCGTCTTGCCGTTCACGACCAGCGCCTTGCGCGCGCCATCGGACAGCCTCAGCTCGCCCTCGCCAATCGTCAGGTCATACACGCCCGCCTGCACCGCCAACGGTGCCAGCAGCAGCGCCCCCAAAGCCCAATCCCTTGCGCGAATCATCTTGGCGCTCCTGATCAAGGCTTGACGGTCAGTTTGCCGACCATGCCGGCCTGGTAGTGCCCCGGAATATTGCAGGCGAACTCCAGGCTGGTGGCCTTGCTGAAGGTCCAGGTCAGCTCGGCGGTCTTGCCCGGCTCCACCAACACGCTGTTGGGATCGTCGTGCTTCATCATCGGCATATCGCCATGGCCCATCTTGCTATGGTCCATGGAGCCAGGGTCCATCTTGCTCATGTCGTGCATGCCGGTGGGCGTGAGCATCCCGGCATCCATCATCTGCTGCATTTCCTTCTGGTGGCCGGCGTGCATCGCGGCGCTGCCCAGATTGAACTCGTGCAGCAGGCTCCCCGTGTTGTGGATGACGAAGCGCACGGTCTCGCCTGGTTTCACGTCGATGCTTTCCGGCTCGAAGAACATCTCGCCCAGCTTGATCTCCACGGTGCGAGTGGCCTGGGCGGCCTTGGCCGGCTTGCCGAAGTCGTAGCCGTGCCCGGCATCGGCCAGGGCCGGCAGGCTGAAGGCGGCGGCGAGGCCGAGGGCGGAAGCTTGGAGCAGATGACGCAGGGACATGGCGAATCTCCTTTCTGGAATGTTGGCCATGGTCGCTGCCGGCGGCTGAGGGTTACCTGTCGGGAAGATTACAACTCTGTCAGCTTGGCGCTCAGCCGCCCGGCGCGGGGTATAAAGAGGGCGAAAAAAAGCCCGCCATAGGGCGGGCAAGGGGCAGCACGATGAATCGGATTCAGCAGGCCTGACGCGCCGTGGCGGCCTGTTCCTGCATGCGCTGGAAGGTGCTGTCCCCGCCTCCGTCAGCCAGAGCCGGTGTGGCGGGGAAGAACAGCACGGCAAACAGCGTGGAGATGATCAGGTGCATGGCAGGCTCCTCGATGGCGCTGAAAAATGAACACGTCGCCAGTGTGCAACACCGACGCTGTCAGTTCGCTGACCGCCCCATTACCCTGATGACAGCCGCGCCCTGAGCGCCCGAATGGATACCCGGATGAAACTTCTCATCGTCGAAGACGAACCCCGCATCGGCCAGTACCTGCAGCAGGGCCTGAGCGAGGCCGGCTTCGCCGTCGACCTGACCGCCGACGGCGACGAAGGCCTGCAATTGGCCCTGACCGGTGAGCATGACCTGCTGATCCTCGACGTGATGCTGCCCGGCCGCGACGGCTGGCAGATTCTCCAGGCCGTGCGCCAGACCGGCAGCGCCGTGCCCGTTCTGTTCCTCACCGCCCGGGATGCCGTGGAAGACCGCGTGCGCGGCCTGGAACTGGGTGCCGACGACTACCTGGTGAAACCCTTCGCCTTCGTCGAACTGCTCGCCCGCGTCCGCACCCTGCTGCGCCGTGGCGGCCAGCAGATCCAGGAAACCACCCTGCAACTGGCCGACCTGGAACTCGACCTGCTGCGCCGCCGCGTGCAGCGCGCCGGCAAGCGCATCGACCTGACCGCCAAGGAATTCGCCCTGCTGGAACTGCTGCTGCGCCGCAGCGGCGAGGTGTTGCCCAAATCGCTGATCGCCTCCCAGGTGTGGGACATGAATTTCGACAGCGACACCAACGTCATCGAAGTCGCCATCCGCCGCCTACGCGCCAAGGTCGACGACGACTTCCCGCAGCGCCTGATCCACACCGTGCGCGGCATGGGCTACGTGCTGGAGGAGCGCGAAGCATGAGCGCTCGCCTCTCCCTCGGCCTGCGTCTGAGCCTGCTGTTCGCCGCCTGCACCGCCGCCGTGTCACTGCTGGCAGGCATCGTTTTCAGCCGCGCCAGTGAAGCGCATTTCATCGAGCTGGATCAGCAGTTGCTGAGCGGCAAGCTGGCGATCTTCCGCGATGTGTTGAAGGACGTCGGCAGCGCCGACGAACTTGCTCCCCACACCGCCGAATTGCGCCGCGAGCTGGAGCGCCATCCCGACCTCGGCCTGCGCCTGCAAGGCCCTGACGGGCAACGCTGGTTCTGGCAGTTGCCGGCGATGAACATGGCCCGTGACGAAGCCCCTGCCTACCGCGAACTGCAGGCGCCGCTGGACGCAAACCAGGCCCAGGGCCCGCAGCTCACGCTGATCCTCGACATCACCCACCACCAGCACTTCCTGCAGCGCATGCAGCGGCTGATCTGGATGACCATGGGCTTCTCCGCCCTGGCCACCGCGTTGCTCGGCGCCTGGGCGGCCCGCGCCAGCCTGCGTCCGTTGCGGCGGATGAGCGAGGTAGCGGCGCAGGTTTCCGCACATTCATTGACGACTCGTCTCGACGCCGGCCAGATGCCCCAGGAACTGCGCGGCCTGGCCGGCGAATTGAACGCCATGCTGGCGCGCCTGGAGGAGGCGTTTCAGCGGCTGTCGGCCTTCTCCGCCGACATCGCCCACGAGCTGCGCACACCGCTAACCGGGTTGCTGACCCAGACCCAGGTAGTGCTCTCGCGCCCGCGCAGCCTGGAGGACTACCGCGAGGCGCTGCACGGCAACCTGGAAGAGCTGGAACGGCTCACGGCGATGGTCAACGACATGCTGTTCCTGGCCAAGGCCGACCACGGCCTGCTCACGCCCAGCAGCCAGCCCCTGGCGCTGGCCGGCGAGGTGGACGAGCTGCTGGAGTTCTACGGGCCGCTGGCCGAGGAAAAGTCGATTCGCCTGGAGCGCGACGGCGAGCTGTCGGTGCAGGGCGACCGCGCCCTGCTGCGGCGCGTGCTGGCCAACCTGCTGGACAATGCCCTGCGCTTCACTCCGCAAGGCGGCGCCGTCCGCGTGCTGCTGGAGCCCGGCCGCCTGAGCGTGGAAAACCCTGGCCGGGCAATCCCTGCCGAGCGCCTGCCGCGCCTGTTCGACCGCTTCTACCGCGCCGACCCGGCCCGCCGCGAGGGCCAGGGTGAGCATGCCGGGTTGGGGTTGGCGATCTGCCGCAGCATCGTTCGTGCCCATGGTGGGGAGATTCGCTGCGAGTCGGCGGGTGGGTGGACCCGTTTCGTCATCGAATTTCCGGGCTAAGAGCCCCTCACCCTAACCCTCTCCCAGAGGGAGAGGGGACTGATCGGCGCAGGGTGCTACCAGAGTGCCCGCCGGCACGTACTACCCCCTCCCCCCTTGGGAGAGGGCTGGGGTGAGGGCCAGCCACCGCAGCGGGCTCACCTGAGATACCGCAAAAGAAAAAAGGCCCCAACCGGGGCCTTTTCCACTCAACATTAAGGCGTCACTGCCGCATCCCACGCCCACTCACTAGCAGACGCACGCAGAATACGTAGAGCAGCACGGTCGCCACCAGCATGAAGATCACCGCCGTACCGATACGTATGTCCGACACGCCGAGGATGCCGTAGCGGAAGGCGTTGACCATGTGCAGGATCGGGTTGGCCAGCGACACGGTCTGCCAGAACGGCGGCAGCAGCGTGATCGAGTAGAACACCCCGCCCAGGTAGGTCAGCGGAGTCAGCACGAAGGTCGGGATGATCGAGATGTCATCGAAGTTGCGGGCGAACACCGCGTTGACGAAGCCACCCATGGAGAAGATCGCCGCCGTCAGCACCACCACCAGCACGGTAATGCCGATGTGATGGATCTGCAGGTCGGTAAAGAACAGCGACAGGATGGTGACGATCACGCCCACTGCCAGGCCGCGCAGCACGCCGCCGCAGACGAAACCGAGGAGGATGGTGTGCGGCGACACCGGCGACACCAGCAGTTCCTCGATGTTGCGCTGGAACTTGCTGCCGAAGAAGCTCGACACCACGTTGCCGTAGGAGTTGGTGATCACCGACATCATGATCAGGCCGGGCACGATGTACTGCATGTAGGTGAAGCCGCCCATGTCGCCGATCTGCCGGCCGATCAAATTGCCGAAGATGACGAAGTACAGAACCATGGTGATCGCCGGCGGCAACAGGGTTTGCGGCCAGATGCGCAGGAAGCGGCGGACTTCGCGGTAGACGATGGTGTTGAGTGCGACCCAGTTGGCGCGCAGTTCGTGACTCATACCGCCACCTTCGACAGATTCTTCTCCACCAGCGACACGAACAGCTCCTCCAGCCGGTTGCTCTTGTTGCGCAGACTCAGGATCTGCACGCCCTGGGCATTGAGTTGGACGAACAGACCGTTGATCCCCAGGGATTTGTCCACCTGCACTTCCAGGGTGTGGTCATCCACCAGCCGCACCGGATAGCCGTCGAGCTTGGGCGTCTCGCTGAGCGTGCCTTGCAGGTCGAGGTAGAAAGTCTCGACGTGCAGCTTGCTCAGCAGCTTGCGCATGCTGGTGTTCTCCACGATGGTGCCGTGGTCGATGATCGCGATGTTGCGGCAGAGCTGCTCGGCCTCTTCCAGGTAGTGCGTGGTGAGGATGATGCTGATGCCTTCGCCGTTGAGTTCGGTGAGGAAGTTCCACATCGAGCGGCGCAGTTCGATGTCCACGCCGGCGGTGGGTTCGTCGAGGATCAGCAGGCGCGGCTCGTGCACCAGCGCGCGGGCGATCATCAGGCGGCGCTTCATGCCGCCGGAGAGTTCGCGGGAAGCGGAATTGCGCTTGTCCCACAGGCCCAGCTGGGTCAGGTACTTCTCGGCGCGGCCCTTGGCGATGCTCATCGGGATGCCGTAGTAGCCGGCCTGGGTGACGACGATGTCGAACACCTTCTCGAACTGATTGAAGTTGAATTCCTGGGGCACCACGCCCAGGCAGCGCTTGAGGCCGTACGGGTCCTTGTCCAGGTCGTGGCCGAACACGTTGACCGTGCCGCTGGTCTTGTTCACCAGGGTGGAAAGGATGCCGATGGTGGTGGATTTGCCGGCGCCGTTGGGGCCCAGCAGGGCGAAGAAATCGCCTTCGGCGACGTCCAGATCGATGCCCTTGAGGGCCTGGAAGCCGTTGCCGTAAGTCTTCGTCAATTGACGGATGGACAGCGCGGAACTCATGGGGATTCCCGTTGCAAGTCTTTGGAAGGTCGCAGGTCTGTGCAAGAAGGCCTGCTTGATACTGGTCCGCCGCACCGATTGCAACCTTCTCGGCGCGCAGGCGAGCCTCAGGTCAGGTCGGTCATCACTGCGTCACGGTAGGCCGGACGCGCCTTCAGGCGCTCGTACCAGGCCGCGAGATGCGGCTGCGCCGGGCGCTCGATGGGCATTTCGAACCAAGCATAGATGAAGCAGCCCAGCGGAATGTCGCCGATACCGAATTGTTCGCCGGTGAGGTATGGCTGCTTCGCCAGCGTCGCCTCGGGGATTGCCAGCAAGCCCGCGCAGGTATCGATGGCGGCCTGTATGGCAGCAACATCACGCTGCTCCGGCGGGGTGCGCAGGGTACCCCAGAACACAGTGCGGAACGGTGCGGCCAGGGACGAGGTGGTCCAGTCCATCCATTTCTCGGCGCTGGCGCGTGCCTGCGGGTCTTGGGGATACAGCTCCGGCGCATAGCGCGCCGCGAGGTAGCGGACGATGGTGTTGGACTCCCAGAGGATGAAGCCGTCGTCATCCAGGGTCGGCACCACACCGTTGGGGTTCAGCGCGCGGTAAGACGCCTCGTTGACCACGCCGAATGCGCCGCCGGCATCGATCCGCTCATAGGCAAGGCCCGCCTCCTCCGCACACCAGAGCGCCTTGCGCACATTGGAGGAATTCTTCCGGCCCCAGATCTTGAGCATGCTGCGCCTCTCTTGCTGTCGTCATCGGATGAAGGCACGGTCTGAAGGCGTGACTTCGGATGACGGCACCCTACCGGCAACGACGCCAGGAAAAAAGTCGCACGTGCTGATGGTGATTATCGATTTTTTTCATGCTGGCGATTGTGTTCCTGCTTGGCCGCTTCGCTGCGCATGTCGCCCTCCAGCGGCGTGTCCTCGCCATTGAACAGGTGCGGGTAGCACTGTTTGAGATAGCCGAAGAAGAACTCCTCGGGCACGTCGGGGAATTGCCCGTGGTCGCGCAGGTATTCCATGTGCCGCTCGCCGTCGCGGTTGAACGGATGGAAGACACTGTCGGTGCGCCCGTCGAACTCCAGCGGCAGCACGCCGAAAGCCTCGCACAGGCCGATGTCGAAGGCCGGCGTGGCTTTCACCCAGCGACCTTCGAGGAACAGCTCGGTGTAGCCATGCATGGCGAACACTTCGCTGCGCAGCAATTCCAGCAGGCGCGTCGTGGCCAGGTGGTTCTTCACGTCGGCCAGGCCGATCCGCGCGGGAATCCCGCAGTGCCGGGCGCAGGCGGCCAGCAACGTAGCCTTGGGCACGCAGTAGGACTGCCCGCTCTCCAGGGCGTGGCTGCCCTTGAGGGTTTGCGGGTCACGGCTGAACACGTAGGGGTTGTAGCGAATCCCGTCGCGCACGGCGTAATAGAGCGCCACGGCCTGCTCCAGCGGCGTGCCGCCGTTGCCCCGGTGATTTAGAGCGAACTCGATTACCCCGGGGTGGTCACTATCAACGAAGCGGCTGGGCTTGAGGTACTGCTGCATGGCGCTGTCTCCGGGCTGATCGTCCTTGGTGGCGCCACCAGTCTAACCAGCCGGATCGGCTACCCGACAAGGCGATCCGGCCAAGCTGTCCGGCCATGCGGCCATCGGTCCCGTTCGGCCAGCTAAGCTTCCGGTGCATTCTGACGGAAGCCCGTCAGGTGCTTGCGCACTGTTCGTCATCAAGCCCGTCGCGACTTGCTGTCGCCCTGGCGGGCTGTCATGGAGGAATCCGCATGCTGTTGCTCTGGTTACTCGTCCTGATTCTCGGCGTTGCCTGGCTCGCGCACCGCCGCGCCGCGCCGCTCAAGGCCCTCGGCATCGTTGCCGTGTACCTCGTACTGATGAGCCTGTTCAGCCACGCCCACGGCTGGATGGTGCTGTTCTGGCTGATCTGGGCCGTGGTCGCGGTGACCATCCTCGCCGCCGACCTGCGCCGTAGCCTGTTCACCTCGCGGCTGTTCGCCTGGTTCAAGAAGACCCTGCCGCCGATGTCCGAGACCGAACGCGAGGCCATCGAGGCCGGCACCGTCTGGTGGGATGGCCAGCTGTTCAGCGGCCGCCCGGACTGGCATACGCTGCTGGGCTATCCCCGCGCGCAACTGACCGAGGAGGAACAAGCCTTCGTCGACGGCCCCACCGAGCAGCTCTGCGCGATGATCAACGATTACCAGGTCGGCAAGGACATGGACCTGCCGCCGGAAGCCTGGGCCTACATCAAGAGCCAGGGCTTCTTCGGCCTGATCATTCCCAAGGAATACGGCGGCAAGGGCTTCTCCGCCTTCGCCCACTCCCAGGTGGTGATGAAACTGGCCACCCGCAGCGGCGACCTCGCCTCCACCGTGATGGTGCCCAACTCCCTCGGCCCGGCAGAACTGCTGCTGCACTACGGCACCGACGCCCAACGCCAGCGCTACCTGCCGCGCCTGGCCACCGGCGATGAAATCCCCTGCTTCGCCCTCACCAGCCCGCAGGCCGGCTCCGACGCCGGCGGCATGACCGACGTCGGCGTAGTCTGCAAGGGCCAGTGGGAAGGCCAGGAAGTCCTCGGCCTGCGCCTGACCTGGGAAAAGCGCTACATCACCCTCGGCCCGGTCGCCACCCTCCTCGGCCTGGCCTTCAAGTGCCATGACCCGGACCACCTGCTGGGCGAGGAAGAAGACCTCGGCATCACCCTGGCGCTGATCCCCACCGATACCGACGGCGTGCAGATCGGCCGCCGCCACGTGCCGCTGGGCGCCGCCTTCATGAACGGCCCCAACTCCGGCAAGGACGTGTTCGTGCCGCTGGACTACATCATCGGCGGCCAGGAAATGATCGGCAAAGGCTGGATGATGCTGATGAACTGCCTGTCCGTGGGCCGCTCGATCTCCCTACCGGCGGTGGGCACCAGCGCCGCCAAGGCCGGCAGCTACGTCAGCGGTCGCTATGCGCAGGTGCGTGAACAGTTCAACGTGCCGCTGTCGGCCTTCGAAGGTATCCAGGAAGCGCTCGCCCGCATCGGCGGCAATGCCTGGATGATGGACAGCGCGCGCATCCTCACCGCCAACGCCGTGGACCTGGGCGAGAAACCCTCGGTGCTCTCGGCCATCCTCAAATATCACCTCACCGAACGCGGCCGCGAGTGCATCGCCCACGCCATGGACATCCACGGCGGCAAGGGCATCATCCTGGGCCCGAACAACTACCTGGGCCGCTCCTGGCAGGCCGCGCCGATCTTCATCACCGTCGAGGGCGCCAACATCCTCTCGCGCAACCTGATGATCTTCGGCCAGGGCGCCATCCGCTGCCATCCGTACGTCCTGAAGGAAATGGAACTGGCCCGCCGCGAGGACCAGGACCAGGCCGAGCGCGAGTTCGACGAGCTGCTGCTCGACCACATCGGCTTCGCCGTCAGCAACGCCGCCAGCAGCCTGCTGCTGGGCCTGGGCTTCGGCAGCTTCGACCAAGTGCCGGGCGACCGCGTCAGCCGCCCGTATTACCGCGCGCTGAACCGCCTCGCCGCGTCCTTCGCCCTGCTTGCCGACTTCAGCATGATGATGCTCGGCGGCGAGCTGAAGCGCCGCGAGCGCCTGTCGGCGCGTCTGGGCGATGCGCTGAGCCACCTGTACCTGGGCTCCGCCGCGCTCAAGCGCTACCACGATCTGGACAACCCGGATTACCTCCACCCGCTGCTGCACTGGGCGATGGAGGAAAACCTGGAGAAAGCCGAGGCCGCGCTGGCCGACCTGATCGACAACTTCCCCAACCGTGCCTTCGCCTGCCTGCTGCGCGTGCTCGTGCTCCCGCTGGGCCGTCGCCACCGTGGTCCAAGTGACGCGCTGGACGCCGAGATCGCCGATATCCTCGGCCGCCCGCTGAGCGACCCGGCGCTGCAGGCGATCCTCGCCGGCGCCTACCTGCCCAGCGGGGAGGACGACCCGGTCGCCAAGCTCACCATCGCCTACGACCAACTTGCCGCCGCCGCGCCGTTGCAGAAGAAGCTGCACAAGGCGCTCAAGGAGCACGGCGTGCATCCCAAGCCAGGTCAATCGCCCATCGACGCCGCCCGCGAGGCCGGCGTGCTGGAGGCGGAGGAAGCGGAAACCCTGCACGCCGCCGAACATGCGCGCCGCGCGGTGATCGACGTGGACGATTTCTCCAAGGAAGAACTGGCCGGCAAGACATCGCCCAGCGAGAAATCGGACAAGGAGAAACCGGCCAGCAAACCGACCACCACGACAGAGTGATCCGCAGGCTTCACCCATGAGGGCGCCTTCGGGCGCCCTTTCCTTGTCCGACGCACAGCAATGCCGGAAACGGCAATCGGGTGCACACTGGGGGCACACCCGTCATGGAGAAACCTCCCATGCGCCGACTCCTCTTTCCGCTGCTGGCGATCCTCCTCGTCGGCCCTGCCCAGGCCGACCCCTGGCTCTACCCCAGCCGCCCGCGGCCAACATCGACGCCCAGTCCGGTCATCGACCCCATCCAGCAACAGCAGGACAGTCTGCGCCGTCAGTCGCAATTGCGGCAGAACGAGCTGGACCGCCAGCGCCTGAACTACGAGGACCAGCGCCTGCAACTGCAGCAGGAAAACCTGCAGCGCCAGCAGGACAGCCAGCGCCTCGTCGACCAGCAGCGCCGGCAGAGCGACCAGATGATCCAACGGCAGAAGAGCGACCTGCAGCAACAGCAGTTGCAACAGCAGCAACGCATGCTCGACCAACAGCGCCAGCAGATCGACAACCAGCGCCGGCAGATCCAGATGCAGCCAATCCGCTGATCGTCCCGGCGGCAGCGCCAGCGAAACCCGATATAATCCCCGGCCGTTTGAATACAGCTCCAGAGGACCCCCCATGGCCAGCGCCTATCTCGATCACCACCTCGCCCTCCTCAACCACCTGCGCACCATCCTCGGTGCCCTGGGCGAAGCCGAGCAGGTCCCCGAGGACAACCACGGCCTGTTCCTGGAACGCTTCGACGAGCTGATGGTGGAACTGCCGCGCGACCCGGAAGGCGCGCAGTACCTGGGCCAGGACCTGATCAGCCAGGTCTTCCACCGCTACCCGCAGATCGCCCACCTGATTCCGCGCGACCTGCTCTGGTTCTTCGGCGGCGACTGCCTGCACTTCATGCCCGACGAGGAACTGCAGATGTACCAGCAACTCGACGAGCGTCGTTTCGAAGCGCAGGAGCGCGGCGAAGCGTTCGACTGGAATCGCGAAAAATCGCTGCTGGCGCTGCCCGACGACGACGCCAAGCACTGATGCTTCCCGCCGGTGCGGCGCCACGGACGTTCTGTCCAGCGCCGCGCCCCCGCGGTTGACAAACTGACAAGGACACCCGGGGCGCCCCGCCCGTAGCCTTTTGTTACTTATTCAAACAAAGGCAGGGAACGTCATGCTCAGCTTCAAGATCTCGCAAGGGGCCCACGACAAGGTCCGCCGCGTCTCCAGCATCATCTGCACCCTTTTCTCCATCGGCTTCGTCGTGGTGATGTGCCTTACCGCCATCGGCGACCACCTGCGCGCAAAACGCATCCTCGCCGACCATTCCGTGGTCAGCGCGCCGCTGGCGCTGGACGAAGTCACCGAGGAGCGCGGCCGTCGCGGGCGCACCAAGGAGATGTACCACTTCACCTACCAGTTCGAAGTGAAGGGCCAGCACTACATCGGCCGCTTCGACGTGGCCGGCAGCAACGCCGACAAGTACCCCGAAGGTACCGTGCTGCAGATCGCCTACTCCAACGCCGACCCGGCGCACTTCGACCGCCTGGACCGCCTCCAGGACCTCTCCGACACCGGCGGCATGTTCACCCGCCTGGGCGTGGGCCTGCTGGGGGCCGCGCTGATCGGCTTCATCATCCACCTGCTGGCCACCCGCCGCCTGTTCGTGCCCCGCGAGGAGCAGCCGGTCGCCGCTTGACGCGATCGCCTCCAGCGAACAGACAATCGCGCCGCGCCCGGCCACCGGGCGCGGCGCAATGGTACCCAGGGCAGGATTACCCCAAGGAAGCGAAGCATGAACATGCGCATCAACAGCGCCCAGATCGAGCAACTGGTCGCCAGCGGCCAGGTCAACAAGCGCGAGCGCAACGGTCTCACCCCGCTCAGCTACTTCGCCAAGGCCTTCTGGCGCGCCGAGGACAAGGCTCCCGTCGGCGAACTCATCGACGCGCTGCTCGGCGCCGGGGCCGACCCGAACCTGAGCAAGATCCCTCCCGCCTGCGTGGCCATCGGCCTGGGCGACATGCGCGGAGAAGTCTTCGGTCCGAACCCTGGAAGCCACGAGCATCTCCAGGCGCTGCTCGCCAGCCTGAAGCGCGCCGGCGCCGACCTCGACGCCTTCGAGCCCCGCGGCCTGTACAACCCACTGATCATGGCCGCCTACCTGGGCGACGTGCGCCTGCTCGACGACCTCGTGGAGTTGGGAGCCAACCCGGCCATCACCAACCGTGACGGCTCGACGGCGCTGATGTACGCCGCCGGCGACGTGGACCTGCTCGACAGCAGCACCGCCGGGATTTCCTGCGCCTGGCAACGCACCGGCGATACGCTCGCCATCACCCGTCGCCTACTCGCACTGGGCGTGGACCCGACTGCCATCAACAAACGCCGCCGAACGGCGCTGCGCATCGCTGCTTCCAAGGAAAACTTCGACATCGCGGCCGAACTGGCCGCCGCCCACGCAGACCGACACTGCCTCACCCGCGACGACGCGAGGCTTTTCGTCGGCACCCCGTGGCAAACCCAGGTCGAGGCGCTGCCGACCCATGCAGCGCTTGCTCGTGCACCCCGCCCCAAGGCGGAACCCGGTGTGGCACAGCAGGCCTCCTGGGCGAAGGTGAAGAAGCAGCTCGACGCGTCGACCTGGTACGGCAAGGGTTCCATCGAGGCAAAGGCCTTCACCGGCGAGATCCTGCAGCATGTCCTCTCCAGCGAGCTCGCCAACCGCCTGTACGGTACCTACGAGGGAATGCTCCCGCACAACAGCCTGCAGCTGTCGAAAACCAAGAGCTGCTTCACGCTCTCCGGCTCCGTGGAGTTCGGCTGGACCTTCGATGAAAGCGCCGGCAACGACAGCTTCCGGGTTTCCTACGCACGGGTGGAGGACTGCGACGGCCCGCTCGGCTACGACTGGGTGCGCAAAGAGGAACTGCACTTCCCCTTCATCAACCGCCAAGCGCCTGACAAGGCAGAGGTTATCGCTGCCATCGAGGCCTTCTGCCAACGCCATTTCGGCTGAGCCGCACAAACGCAAAAGCCCGCTCGCAGCGGGCTTTTTCATGGGCAATGTTTTTTCGGCACAAACGAAAACGCCGTCCTAACGGACGGCGTTTCGATTTGGAGCGGGAAACGAGACTCGAACTCGCGACCCCGACCTTGGCAAGGTCGTGCTCTACCAACTGAGCTATTCCCGCATTAACTTGTTGCAACCTTCAGCTTTCGCCGAAGGGTAACGCCATTTCATCTTTCGGTCACCGCCGAAGCGATGATCGAGAATTTGGAGCGGGAAACGAGACTCGAACTCGCGACCCCGACCTTGGCAAGGTCGTGCTCTACCAACTGAGCTATTCCCGCAATGGCGTCCCCTAGGGGACTCGAACCCCTGTTACCGCCGTGAAAGGGCGGTGTCCTAGGCCACTAGACGAAGGGGACGCGGCCCGGAACTTAACATCTTTCCGACTTCGTCGTTCCGGCTGTTTCAGCGTTTCGCGTCGAAGTGGCGCGCATTCTAGGGAGGCTTTGGAGGGTCGTCAACCCTCAGAAGAAAATATTTTTAAATCAAAGACTTCTGAGTAAAAACTGAGCTGCTGCTATCAGCAGTATCACTAAGACATTACACTCGCGGAAAAACATCCGGAGCACGCCACGGTGTCGCCACTCGTCATTACGGTCCTGGTTCTCGTCGGTATCGCCCTGCTGGTCGCCATCGGCTACATCAATCATCTGGTGGAAAACCGCAAGCTGGAGCAGGCGCGTCTGAAGGCCGATCTGTCCGACCGTTGCCGGCGTTGCTCCGATATTTCCGAATCGATGCCCGGCCAGTTCATGTCGCCGGCACTGAAGCTTCTGCTCAGCGGCTTCGAGCTCGCCCTCAGCGAGCGCCTGCTTTCCGTAGACAAACAGAACGCCGCACTGAAGCCGCGTATAGAAGAGCTGCGTGGCCTCGTTGCCAAAGGCGAGGCGATTCCAGTCAAGAACGCGCCGCAGCCGATCCTTACCGAAGCCAAGGCCAAGGACGTGCGCTTCCTCTTCGAAGCGTTGCACGCCCAGCTCACCCGCTGTGCCCAGGACAACATGCTGCCGCGCGTCGAGGCGCAGAAGTGGGTGAAGGAGATCCGTCACCTGCTCGCCCTCCTCCATATCGAGTTCTTCGGCAACCTCGGCCAGCAGGCGCTGCAGCAGGGCCAGCCACGCCAGGCGCGCCTGGCCTTCGAACGTGGTGTGCAGTACCTGCAGAAGCAGCCGGAAATCGGCCGCTACCAGGTACAGCTCAAACAACTGGAAAACCAGTTGGCCCGCGCCAACGCCATGGTCCTGGAAACCTCCCAACCGACCGCCGATGAGCAGAGCGAGCTGGGCGACGGCCTCAAGGCGCTGGACGAAGACGATATCTGGAAGAAAAAGAACCTTTACGACGACTGATCCGTCGAAACCACCACCCGGCCACCTTTGCCCCAGGAGCCTTGCAATGAGCCTCGTCGTCTTCGGCGCCCCGCTATCCCCCTTCGTTCGCAAAGTCCGCCTGTTCGCTGCCGAGAAAGGCTTCGACTACCAGCTCGAGAACGTCAACCCGTTCAACCAACCGGACTGGTACCGCGAACTCAACCCGCTGCGCCGCGTGCCGGCGATCCGCGACGGCGACTTCACCCTCGCCGACTCCAGCGTCATCTGCCACTACCTGGAAGACCGCGACCCGCAACGTGCCCCGCTGTGCGGCAAGGGCGCCGAGGCCCGCGCGCGGATCAGCTGGCTGGAGAAGTACGCCGACTACGAGCTGGCCCCGCTGACCACCTTTACCGTGTTCCGCAACCGCCTGCTCAAGCCGCTGATGGGCAAGGTCTGCGATGAGGTGGCGGTCAAGGGCGCCATGCAGGAGAAGCTCCCGGAGCATTTCGACTACCTGGAGAAATGCCTGGGCGACCAGCAGTGGTTCGTCGATGACAGCTTCAGCCTGGCGGACATCGCCATCGCCTGCCAACTGGTGAACCTGCGTCACGGCGAGGAAGAACTGGATGCCCAGCGCTGGCCGAAGCTGACCGCGCACTTCGAGCGCACCCTGGCTCGCCCTGCCCTCGCGGAAATCGTCCAGGGAGAGCTGCAGATCATCGCCAAGATCATGGCCAAACGCTGATCGGCTCGATAAACGAAAAAGCCCCGCCTAGGCGGGGCTTTTTCATGGGTGCGGATCAGCAGTCGGAGAGGCGCAGGAAGATTGCCGCCAGACGCTCGATGCCGGCCTGGTCTTCTTCGTTGAAGCGGCCAACCTTCGGGCTGTCCAGGTCCAGCACGCCGATCAGCCGACCGTCCTTCACCAGCGGCACGACCAGTTCGCTGTTGGAAGCGCTGTCGCAGGCGATGTGGCCGGGGAAGGCATGTACGTCCTCGACGCGCTGCGTCTCACGGGTACGCGCCGCCGCGCCGCACACGCCCTTGCTGAAGGGAATGCGCACACAGGCGACCTTGCCCTGGAACGGGCCGAGCACCAGCTCCTCGTTACGGTTCAGGTAGAAGCCGGCCCAGTTCAGGTCCGGCAGCTCGTTGAACAGGAACGCGGAAAACTGCGAGGCGTTGGCAATGAAGTCGCGCTCGTCGGCGAACAGCGATTCCGCCTGGGCGGCCAGCAGCGCATAGCCACCCAGGCCAGCGCCAGCCTGTTGCAGATCGATCATGGAGTCTCTCCTTCCAGCAGTTGTCTGCCCACCCAGAAGCGGGCGAATTGATAGGCACAGCGGCCATTACGGTTGCCGCGTCCGAGCGCCCAGCGGATGGCTTCCTTCTCCAGCGCCTCGTCCCAGGTCCAGGCGGCGAGCCCGGACTTCTGCGCGAGCACTTCGACCCAGTGGCGCACCACGCTGAGGAAGTGCTCCTGGGTAAAGGGATAGAAGGACAGCCACAGGCCGAAACGGTCGGACAGGGCGATCTTGTCTTCGACGGCTTCACTGGGGTGCAGCTCGCCATCGACCATCTTCCAGTTCTCGTTGTCGCTCTGCTTTTCCGAAACCAGATGGCGGCGATTCGAGGTGGCGTAGAGCAGCACATTGTCCGGCGCCTGTTCCAGCGAGCCGTCGAGCACGCTCTTGAGGACGCGGAAATCGCCCTCGCCGGCGTCGAACGACAGATCGTCACAGAACAGCACGAAGCGCTGCGGCTGGCCCTGCAGCAGTTCGACCACGCGCGGCAGGTCGGCCAGATGATCGCGCTCGATCTCGATCAGGCGTAGACCTTCCCCGGCCAGTTCGGCGAGCAGGGCTCGCACCAGCGAGGATTTGCCGGTGCCACGGGCACCCCAGAGCAGCGCATGGTTGGCTGGCTTGCCGGCGACGAACTGACGGGTATTGCGCGCCAGTTGCTCGCGCTGTTTTTCAACCCCGAGCAGGTCATCCAGGCGCAGATCGAGGCTCACTTGCAGCGGTTGCAGATAACCGCTGCGCCCCTCGCGGTGCCAGCGTGCGGCCAGGCTGCGCTGCCAGTCGATGGACTCTCGCACGACAGGCAGCAAAGGCTCGAGACGCGTCATCATGGCTTCGGCACGGGCAAGAAAATCGTTCAGACGGGAATCCACGCAAGTCTCCTTGCTCTCAAAGGGAAAGCGCCTGGAATATCTCGGCAGCTGACTCTGCCGACAGACGGTTCTGATGGGCTATGCTACGCCGCAGGAAAGCTTCTGCGAGGCGACGCTCCGCAACTATGGATATTGCGCTCACACATCGCCTCTCGTTCAAGCAGGCCAGCCTGACGGTGCTGGTGGCGTTTATCCTGGGCACCTTGCTGAGCCTCATCCAGGTAGGCGTCGATTATGCCAGCCAGGACGCCTCCATCAACCGCGAAGTGCGCGCCCTGCTGGACGTCAGCCACAACCCCGCCGCGCGCATCGCCTACAACATCGACGCCGAACTGGCCCAGGAACTGGTCGTAGGACTACTGCGCTCGCCCGCCGTCATCCGCGCCGAGATCATCGACAACGCCAACGTGCCACTGGCCACCGCCGACCGGCCGCCAGCGGAAAGCCACCTGCGCGGCCTCAGCGACTTCCTCTTCGGTCAGCAGCGCACCTACGAGGAGCCCCTGTTCGTCGAGCACGCGCCGGCCGAGTCGCTCGGCGTGCTGCGCCTGGAGATCGACACCTTCGTCTTCGGCAACGACTTCCTGCGCCGTGCCGGGATGACCTTCATTTCAGGGTTCGTGCGCAGCCTTATGCTGTCGCTGATCCTGCTGGTGCTCTTCTATGCGCTACTGACCAAGCCGCTGGTGAGCCTGATCGACGCCCTCTCTCGCCACGACCCACGCTCGCCCTCGCGCCTGCGCCTGCCCTGCCCGCGCGGCCATGAGCGCGACGAGATCGGCGTGCTGGTGGAGGTGACCAACCGTCAGCTCAACCGCATTTCGGTGGAAATGGAACAGCGCCGCGAAGCCGAGGATCGCCTCACCCAGTACCTGGAAGAACTGGAAAGCATCGTCGCCGCCCGCACCGCCGAGCTCAAGGCGGCCAACGCGCGCCTGACCCTGTCCAACCAGGAACTCGAGCACGCGCGGCAGAACGCCCTGGCCATGGCGCAGGCGCGCGGCAGCTTCCTGGCCAACATGAGCCACGAGATCCGCACCCCGCTCAACGGCCTGCTGGGCATGCTCGGCCTGGCGCTGGACGGCCCGCTCACCGCCGAGCAGCGCCAGCAGCTGTCCATCGCCCACGATTCGGGCAAGGTGCTGGTGGACCTGCTCAACGACGTGCTCGACCTGTCCAAGTTCGAAGCCGGCCAACTGGAACTGGAGCAGATTCCCTTCGACCTCGGCATCCTGGTGGAAGATACCGCCAGCCTGCTGTCGCAGAACGCCGGCCCCGCGGTGGAACTGACCTGCCTGATCAGCCCGCAGCTGCCGGCGCAGTTTTCCGGTGACCCGACACGGGTGCGCCAGGTGGTCAGCAATCTGCTGTCCAACGCCCTCAAGTTCACCCGCCTGGGACGCGTGGACGTGCGCGTCGACCCGCTGGACCATGGCGTGCGCATCAGCGTGCGCGACACCGGCATCGGCGTGGCGCCCGACGCGCTGCAGAAGATCTTCCAGCCCTTTACCCAGGCCGACGCCGGCATCGCCCGCCAGTACGGCGGCACCGGGCTGGGCCTGGCACTGACGCGCAAGCTGTGCGAGGCCATGCGCGGCGAACTGAGCGTCACCTCCGAACCGGGCCTGGGCAGCGAGTTCACCGTCACCCTGCCGCTGGCGGCGCTGGAGCCGGCGCAGCCGCTGGCAACGCTCACTGGCCGGCTGATCGTGCAGTGCGCGGCCAGCAGCGGGCTCGCTGCACTGTTGCAGAACTGGCTGCCGGAATGGGGCGTGGAGCATCAACGCCTGGACATCGACGCCAGCCTCGCCGGCATGGAGCTGGACGCGTTGCTCTCGGATTGTCCGGATTGTTTGGTCGGCCTGCGGCAGAACGTCACCAAGCCGGTCCTGCTGGTGACGGCCTATGGCAACTTCCTCGAGCCCGACCTGGCGCAGCGCCTCGCGCCGCTGCGCCAACTGGCGCGCCCGCTGTCCCGCACGGTGTTGTACCAGGCGCTGAAGCAGGCCTTCGAGCACCAGCCAACGCCAACCGCCAAGGCGCCCGGCAGCGCGCCGGAGCAGTTCTCCGCCCGCGTGCTGCTGGTGGAGGACAATCCGGTCAATCAACTGGTCGCACGGGGCCTGCTGCAGAAACTGGGCTGCCACGTGAGCATCGCCACCAACGGCGAGGAAGCACTGAAACTGCTCGATGGCGCCAAGTTCGATCTGGTGCTGATGGACTGCAACATGCCGGTGATGGACGGATACCAGGCTACCCGGGAAATCCGCGAAAGCGGCCGCTGGCCGGGCCTGCCTGTAGTCGCCCTGACCGCGAATGCCCTGCCGGAGGAACGCGAGCGCTGCCGCGCCGCCGGCATGGACGACTACCTGGCCAAACCCTTCCACCGCGATGAGCTGGCGGCCATCCTCGAACGCTGGGCCGGCCCTCGGCAGCGCAGCTGAGTCAGGCGTCCAGTTTCGTCAGTTGCAGCAGCAGGCTGTCGAGCTGTTCGCGCATACCCTCGGTGACGCTCAGGTCAATGCCACTGCGGCAGAGCAATTCCTCGCGCAGCGGCAGGACCTTCTCGCGCAATGCCGCACCCTCCACCGTCAGACCCAGGTGCACTTCGCGCTCGTCGTGACGAGCCCGCCGACGTACCACCAGACCCAGTTGCTCCAAGCGCTTGAGCAGCGGCGTGAGGGTGCCGGAATCGAGCATCAGCCGCTCGCCCAGGGCCTTCACCGAGGGCTGTTCCGGCGGTTCGGCGTGCCACTCCCAGAGCACCAGCATGGCCAGGTACTGCGGGTAGGTCAGGCCGAGGGCGTCGAGCATCGGCCGGTAGCCGCGGATCACCGCACGGGAGACGGCGTACAAGCGGAAGCACAGCTGGTTGTCCAGCTGCAGCTCCGCCGGCAGCGAGAGCACATCCTTCATCACAGCAGCGCTTCGATCTCGGCGGACAGTTGCTCGGGCTTGGTGGTCGGGGCGAACCGCTTGACCAGCTTGCCGTCCTGGCCGATCAGGAACTTGGTGAAGTTCCACTTGATGCCCTGGCTGCCCAGCAGGCCCGGCGCACGCTTCTTCAACTGCACATAGAGCGGGTGGGCCTCGGCGCCGTTGACATCGATCTTCTTGAACAGCGGGAAGCTCACGCCGAAGTTCAGCTCACAGAACTGGGTGATCTCCCCTTCGTTGCCCGGCTCCTGCTTGCCGAACTGGTTGCAGGGGAAGCCGAGCACCACCAGGCCCTTGTCCTTGTACTGCCGCCACAGCGCCTCCAGCCCCTTGTACTGCGGAGTGAAGCCGCACTGGCTGGCGGTGTTCACCACCAGCAACGCCTTGCCGCCGAAATCGGCGAGGGTTTTCTGTTCGCCCTTGATGGTGGTCACGGGAATGTTCAGCAGTGCATCGCTCATGGGACATGGCTCCGGGGGAAAGTGGGAATCTGAAGAATAGTGACCTATTTAATTGTGTGCAATTCAATTGCTCACGAATCACTCAGCGAAATGGCGAGGCATCATGGTTTGCGTAGGAGCGGACCTTGTCCGCGAAATCCTCAGCGCAGAAATCCCGTGCAGCAGGTGAGCGCCAATACCGAGCGCGCCTCATCGGGCCCCAGCCGTGTGGGCGTATCGCGGACAAGGTCCGCTCCTACAGGTAAAGCCGCGAAAGAAAAGGCCCGCTCGGTGGCGGGCCTTGAAGTCACGCTTTCGGCACCAGCTTCAACGACGCCGAATTGATGCAGTAACGCAGCCCGGTCGGGCGCGGGCCGTCGGGGAAGACATGGCCCAGGTGCGCATCGCACTTGCCGCAGCGCACTTCGATGCGATGCATGCCGTGGCTGAAGTCTTCCAGTTCCTTGACCACCTCGCCGTTGACCGGCTGGAAATAGCTCGGCCAGCCACTGCCGGAGTCGTACTTGGCGTCGGAGTCGAACAGCGCGGTGCCACAGCACACGCAGTGGTAGATGCCGGGTGTCTTGGTGTCGTGGTACTCGCCGGTGAAGGCACGCTCGGTGCCGCCCAGCCGGCAAACATGGAACTGCTCGTCGGTGAGTTCGTCACGCCAGGAGTCCAGGGGCTTTTCCAGCTTTTCCATCGATCTGCCTCCATTAATGGAAAAAATGCCCGATGCCTCCTTTTCCGGGAATCGGGCCGCACGTATGATGCGCGTGGTTAACGTCAGGTTCAGAATCTGCCGCACAGAGACATTCTCGCGATAGAAAAGCCTTAAAAACTCTACTTTTTCGAGAAATCCACTGTTTTCCTGTCGATTTTTAGGGTCGATGCCAGGGAAAAGCACTTCCGAACCCATCATTTGACGCCAGTCTGTCACCCGCGTTACAGCCTGCCAAGTCGCCGGCCGCGGACTATTTCGGAATCCCAGATCATGCAGGTCACCAAATCGAACAAGCTCGCCAACGTCTGCTACGACATCCGCGGGCCCGTGCTCAAGCACGCCAAGCGCCTGGAAGAGGAAGGCCACCGCATCCTCAAGCTGAACATCGGCAACCCGGCGCCGTTCGGTTTCGAGGCGCCGGATGAAATCCTCCAGGACGTCATCCGCAACCTGCCCACTGCCCAGGGCTACAGCGACTCCAAGGGCCTGTTCAGCGCGCGCAAGGCGGTGATGCAGTACTACCAGCAGAAGCAGGTGGAAGGCGTCGGCATCGAGGACATCTACCTGGGCAACGGCGTGTCCGAGCTGATCGTGATGGCCCTGCAGGCGCTGCTCAACAACGGTGACGAGGTACTGATTCCGGCGCCGGACTATCCGCTGTGGACCGCCTCGGTCGCCCTCTCCGGCGGCAAGCCGGTGCACTACCTGTGCGACGAGCAGGCCGGCTGGTTCCCCGACGTCGCCGACATGAAGGCGAAAATCACCAGCAATACCAAGGCCCTGGTGCTGATCAACCCGAACAACCCCACCGGCGCGGTCTACTCGAAGGAAGTGCTGCTGGACATCGTCGAACTGGCGCGCCAGCACAACCTGGTGATCTTCTCCGACGAGATCTACGACAAGATCCTCTACGACGAGGCCCAGCATATCTCCACCGCCTCCCTGGCGCCGGACGTGCTCTGCCTGACCTTCAACGGCCTGTCCAAGTCCTACCGCGTGGCCGGCTTCCGCTCCGGCTGGATCGCCATCTCCGGGCCCAAGCACAAGGCACAGAGCTACATCGAGGGCCTGGATATCCTGGCCAACATGCGCCTGTGCGCCAACGTGCCCAGCCAGCATGCGATCCAGACCGCGCTGGGCGGCTACCAGAGCATCAACGACCTGGTGCTGCCGGGCGGCCGACTGCTGGAGCAGCGCAACCGCGCCTGGGAACTGCTCAACGACATTCCCGGCGTCAGCTGCGTGAAGCCCATGGGCGCGCTCTACGCCTTCCCACGCATCGACCCGAAGGTCTGCCCGATCCACAACGACGAGAAATTCGTCCTCGATCTGCTGCTTTCCGAGAAGTTGCTCATCGTTCAGGGCACTGCCTTCAACTGGCCCTGGCCGGATCACTTCCGGGTGGTTACCCTGCCCCGTCTCGATGACCTGGAGCAGGCCATCGGGCGCATCGGCAACTTCCTGAAAACCTATCGCCAATAAATCATCGCCAGTGAATCCCAGCGTATAAATGGACCTGCAGATCGACGACTTCTACAAGGACGCAGCCTCCGGGCTGCTGACGCTGTACCAGGCCTTCCCGCGCAAGATCGCCCTCTACGTCGAGGACCTGATCGGCCGGGAAGAGCCCGACGAGTTCGGCCTTCCCAGCCAACGCCACCAGAGTTGCCTGGGCGCACTGCTGTGGTTGGCCGACGAAGGCTACCTGCGCTTCGAAGCAACCATTCGTTACGAAGCATTGGACCAGGCGGTGCTCAGCGAAAAGGCCTTCCTGCGCATGACCCGAATCGTCCCCCACGCGGTGCGCGACGGCGACGAACTGCCCCCCAGCGTGCGCCGCGAGCAGGCCACGCTGGCCAACCAACTGCGCGAGGCGCTGGCGAGCCGCCACGGTGAACGCATCGCCCGTCTGACGCGTCTACTCTTCGAGAGCGATCTCGGGCGCTAGGCGGCAAGGCAGGCGACACAGTTTGAAATAGTCCCCGAGTTGAATCGCCTGGGGGCCATCCGTATATACCCCGCATACTATTCAGCGATCCCGAGCGCGTTGCGTTCGGCGATCCGGAAAGCCGCATTTTCAGGCGGTTTTCGCCCTGTCACCGTGAGGAGAAGCTTTACGCCATGATGCGCATCCTGTTGTTCCTGGCCACCAACCTGGCAGTTCTGGTGATCGCCAGCATCACCCTGAAACTGCTCGGCGTGGACCGATTCACCGGCCAGAATTACGGTAGCCTTCTGATTTTCTGCGCCGTCTTCGGCTTCGCCGGCTCCCTGGTTTCGCTGTTCATCTCCAAGTGGATGGCGAAGATGAGCACCGGCACCGAGATCATCAGCCAGCCGCGCACCCGCCACGAACAGTGGCTGCTGCAGACCGTGGAAGAGCTGTCCCGCGAGGCCGGCATCAAGATGCCGGAAGTGGGTATCTTCCCCGCCTACGAGGCCAACGCCTTCGCCACGGGTTGGAACAAGAACGACGCGCTGGTCGCGGTCAGCCAGGGCCTGCTGGAGCGCTTCTCCCCCGAAGAAGTGAAAGCCGTGCTGGCCCACGAGATCGGCCACGTGGCCAATGGCGACATGGTCACCCTGGCGCTGATCCAGGGCGTGGTGAACACCTTCGTGATGTTCTTCGCGCGCATCTTCGGCAACTTCGTCGACAAGGCGATCCTGAAGAACGAAGACGGCCCGGGCATTGGTTACTTCGTCGCGACCATCTTCGCCGAGCTGGTATTGGGCGTGCTCGCCAGCATCATCGTCATGTGGTTCTCGCGCAAACGCGAATACCGCGCCGACGAGGCCGGCGCCCACCTGGCCGGCAGCGGCGCGATGATCGCCGCCCTGCAACGTCTGCGCGCCGAACAGGGCGTGCCGGTGCAGATGCCCGACTCGCTGCAGGCCTTCGGCATCAACGGCAACCTCAAGCATGGCCTCGCCGGCCTGTTCATGAGCCACCCGCCGCTGGAAGACCGCATCGAAGCCCTGCGCGCCGCTGCCCGCTGAGACGACGACGCAACGAAAAAGGGCGACCCCAGGGTCGCCCTTTTTCATGCCCGCGACTCAGCCGCGACTCAACGTGAACACGACCTCATCCAGGTGGCTGACGCCGCGCTTGAGGAACTTGGGGTTCTCCGCCAGCACGTCGAGGCGCTCGGCTTCGACCACCTGCCAGTCAGCGCCGAAGTGCCGGTGCACCTCATCGGCAAGCACCGCAAAGGGCGGGCCGTCCATCTCCGCCTGCGGATACTCCAGCGTCACCAGAAGCCCGCGCACTTGCGCCGGCAGGCTGCGCTGCAAATGGGCCACGTAGTCGGCACGCATCGTTTCCGGCAAGGCGATCAACGCGGCGCGATCGTAGAGCCCGCTGCAGTCCGCCAGCTGCTCCTCCGTGACATCGAAGATATCGCCCTGGAGAATCTCCAGCCGATCAAAGCGGAAACGGCGCAGCGCCCCCTCCTGCGTCACCTCCGGCTCCACCTCCAACTCGGCGAAGAAGTCCTGGGCCGCCCGCTCCGCAAGCTCGACGCCCAGCACGCGGTATCCCCACTGCGCCAGCCATAGCATGTCCAGACTCTTGCCACAGAGCGGCACCAGCACCTGGGAATCCTCGGGCAATCCGAGCGTCGGCCAATGCCGGATCAGGCCGGGATTCACCGATTGTTGATGGAAGCCAATTTCGTTGCGCGCCCAGCGCGCATGCCAGAAATCATGTTGCATGCATCACCCTTTCAAACGCTGCGCCATGCGCGGGGAAGTTTCCAGCATCACCCATTGCCTTGTCTTTCACGGGCTTCTTTCTCGTGCCTTGAGGAGCCTCAGCGGCAGCCGCCCACCTCGAATTCGCTGCACAGCCGGCACTGCCGCTGTCTGGAACGAGACGTTCGCCGATCGCGAGAATCAGCGCGCAATGGAATTCTCCTGTAAGCAAATTCACCGTCTTACATGGGAAATTTCCTCAAACTCTAACGCATCAATGGTTCGCCAGCCGGCCAAAGCCCTTCAGGACGAATCGCTGCATGAGTCTGCAACTGAGTTCGCAAATCCGGGGCTGGGCGGACACCCAACGACATCCGCAGCTAATAGCCCTCTTTTTCGATCATTAACTTCAAAAACCTATACTGGTTTTCGATCTGTTTGCGCGGGAACATGGAGCCATCACGTAGCGAGGTTCACCATGCTTCCTGCCCTCTTCATTTCCCACGGCTCCCCCATGCTGGCCCTGGAGCCCGGCGCCAGCGCAGCCCCACTGGAACGTCTGGCCCGCGAACTCCCGCGACCCAAGGCCATCCTGGTCGTCTCCGCCCATTGGGAAACCCCTGACCTGCGCGTCAGCGCCGCGACCCAACCCGACACCTGGCATGACTTCCATGGCTTCCCGCCCGAGCTGTACGCGGTGCGATACCCCGCTCCCGGCTCGCCCGAGCTGGCCCGGCGTGTGCGCGACCTGCTGGCCGAGGACGGTCTCCCCGCCGCGCTGGACGCCGACCGCCCGCTCGACCACGGCACCTGGGTACCGCTCAGCCTGATGTACCCGGCCGCCGATATTCCGGTCGTTCAACTGTCCCTCCCCAGCCGCCTCGGCGCCCCCATGCAGGACCGCATTGGCCGCGCGCTGAGCGCCCTGCGCGAAGAAGGTGTCCTGCTGATCGGCTCAGGCAGCATTACCCACAACCTGGGCGAGCTGAACTGGCGCGCGGGACCTGAAGTCATCGAGCCCTGGGCCAAGGCCTTCCGCGACTGGATAGTCGAACGCCTGCACGAAGACGACGAGGCCGCACTGCTGGACTACCGCCAGCAGGCCCCCTGGGCGGTGCGCAACCACCCGCGCGACGAGCACCTGTTGCCGCTGTACTTCGCCCGCGGTGCCGGTGGTGCGCCGATGACGGTGGAGCACGCCGGCTTCACCCTGGGCGCGCTGGGAATGGATATCTATCGCTTCGGCTGACTGCTCCTACAGATCTGAACCGGACAAATACCGGAAACGAAAAAGCCCCGCCAAGGCGGGGCTTTTTCACGTTCGCAAACCGCGCGATCAGTCTTCGCGGTAGCGGCGCAGACGCAGGGCCTTACCGGCTACACGAGTGTCCTTGAGCTTGGTCAGCAGACGCTCGAGGTTCTCTTCCGGCAGCTCGATCAGGCTGAAGGTCTCACGGATCTGGATGCGGCCGATGGCCTCGCGGGACAGGCCACCCTCGTTGAGGATGGCGCCCAGCAGGTTCTTCGCCTGTACGCCATCGCGGGCGCCCAGGGCGGTACGGCAACGGGCCTTGCCTTCCGACGGCGGCGCCATCGGACGACGCTCGCCAGTACGCTCCGGACGATCACCGCGCTCGGGGCGGTCGCCACGTTCGCTGCGCTCGTAACGGTCACCACTGCGCTCGCGCGGAGCAGCCGGAGTCAGAGGCTGTTCGCGACGAACCGATTCCAGGTCCAGCGCCTTGCCTTCGGTGAGCTTGGCCAGCAGCACGGCGGCCAGGGTCTCCATGTCGGTACCCAGGCGGCGGCACAGCTCGTCACGCACCGCGCCACGGCTGGCTACGGCGTTGGCCAGCAGCGGTTGCAGGCCGGTAGCCAGGCGGTTCAGGCGTGCTTCGAGAACGGTCTCGGCGTCCGGCAGGCGAACTTCGCCGACTTTCTGCCCGGTCACACGCTCGATCACCTGCAGCATGCGGCGCTCACGCGGAGTCACCAGCAGCAGGGCACGGCCTTCGCGGCCGGCACGACCGGTACGGCCGATACGGTGCACGTAGGATTCCGGATCGTAGGGCATGTCCACGTTCAATACGTGGGTGATGCGCGCCACGTCGAGGCCGCGGGCGGCAACGTCGGTGGCGATGACGATGTCCAGCGAGCCGTCCTTGAGCGATTCGATCACGCGCTCACGCTGGGCCTGCGGCATGTCGCCGTTCAGCGCGGCAGCACGGTAGCCCTGGCGCTCGAGCAACTCGGCGATGTCCAGGGTGGCCTGCTTGGTGCGGACGAAGCCGATCAGCGCGTCGAATTGCTCGACTTCCAGCAGACGCAGGATCGAGGCCGACTTCTGGTCGGCGTGGACCATCAGGTGCACCTGCTCGATGCGGGCGACGGTCTGGGTCTTGGCGGCGATGCGGACGTGCTTGGGTTCTTTCAGGTGGCGTTCGGCGATGCTGCGGATCGAGGCCGGCAGGGTCGCGGAGAACAGCACGCTCTGGCGGCTGGACGGCATGGCTTCGAAGATCACTTCGAGGTCATCCATGAAGCCGAGCTTGAGCATTTCGTCCGCTTCGTCGAGCACCAGGCTCTTGACGGTGGACAGCAGATTCTCGTCGCGACGCAGGTGGTCGCACAGGCGGCCCGGCGTGGCGACCACGACCTGAGCGCCCTGACGCAGTGCTTTGAGCTGCGGGCCCATGGGCGCGCCGCCGTAGACGGCGATGACGCCGACGCCCGGCATCTGCTTGGAGTAGGTTTCGAAAGCGGTGGCGACCTGCAGGGCCAGCTCGCGGGTCGGAACCAGCACCAGCACCTGCGGTACGCGGCGGCTTGGTTCGATCTGCGAAAGCAACGGCAGCGCGAACGCGGCGGTCTTGCCGGTACCAGTCTGGGCCTGGCCGATCATGTCGTGGCCTTCGAGGATCACCGGGATCGACTGGGCCTGGATCGGCGACGGCTCTTCATAGCCGACAGCGGCAATGGCAGCGAGAACATTGGGGTGAAGACCGAGCGCGGCGAAGCCGGCGGTTTCCTGGGTCATGGGTTTTGCCTCTAAGTACATCCGCAAAGACCCAATAGCCGAGCTGCGCATGCCCTGTACGACGATAAAGTCACCCAGGCAGCTGGAAGCGGGGATTTGCGAAATGAAGATTGGAAGAATACGTCAAGGAAGTCCGCACAGCGGACGCACATGCTGAGCGTGGAAGCTCCGAAAAATGCGGGATCCAAAACGAGGCCATCGTTTGGCCGGCGCGTATCATACCGGAAAATCCTGACCGATGTGTTTCTTTTCGGAACATGACCGGCGAACGGTCCCCGATGGACAAGCCCGGTGACGCCGGCTATACCGAGCAAGCCCACTCACCGGAGCCCGCCGATGACCGCCAGCAGCGAACCGCGCATCACCCTCGAACGCCATGACCACGTCCTGCTGCTGGGCCTTAACCGGGTCGCCAAGCGCAACGCCTTCGACCTGGAAATGCTCACCCAGCTGGTCCTGGCCTTCGGCGAATACGAGCGCGACGACGATCTGCGTTGCGCCCTGGTGTTCGCCCATGGCGACCACTTCACGGCGGGGCTGGATCTGGCCAACATCGGCGAAACCTTCCGCACCGGCTGGACCATGCCCGAAGGCTCCGCCGATCCCTGGGGCACCTTCGGCGGACGGCGCCTGACCAAGCCACTGCTGGTGGCCGCCCAGGGCTACTGCTTCACACTCGGCATCGAGCTGATGCTGGCCGCCGACATCAACCTCTGCGCCAGCAACGCGCGCTTCGCCCAGCTCGAGGTGCAGCGCGGCATCTTCCCCTTCGGCGGCGCGACACTGCGCATGCACCAGGTCGCCGGCTGGGGCAACGCCATGCGCTGGCTGCTCACCGGTGATCCTTTCGATGCCCACGAGGCCTATCGCATCGGCCTGGTGCAGGAAGTCACCGCGCCGGAGGAGCTGATGCCACGCGCACTGTGGCTCGCGCAGCGGGTGGCCGCCCAGGCGCCGCTGGGCATTCGTGCCACGCTCGCTTCGGCGCGCCGCAGCCTCGACGAAGGCGAAGAAGCCGCCGCGCGGTTGCTCCCGGCGATGGCCAGCGAACTGCTTTCCACCGAGGACGCGAAGGAAGGTTTGGACGCCATGCTGGAGCGCCGCGAAGGTCGATTCCAGGGCCGATGAACAGCACCTGCAACGGCAAATCGGAACCATCGTGCGAAAAGCGCTATATCCTAGGTATTAAAAACGCCTGGCGAATCGCCATAATCCTTTAGTTTTTCCTTTCAAATCATGTGCTTGAAAAGCACAAAACGACTATATACAAGTTCCAATTTCGCGTCTGAAAACAAACCTCTAGAACTGACACCAGAGCAACGCAGCGACTCGCCGGGATACCGACCGGGCAGCCAGCTGGTTGACGTTCGTCATGGAGGAATTCGTATGTCAGGCCCGATTCGTGTTTTCGCACTTTCCCTTCTCGTCGTTGCACTGTCACTGCAAGGTTGCAGCAGCAAAGGCGGTAGCAGTCACCACTCTTCCGGCAGCAGCTCCGAGCAACCCGCCGATGGCGGCGCCGGTAGCGGTGGCAGCGGCGGTACCGGCGGCGATGGCTCCGGCTCCGGCGGAACTGGCGGTACCGGTGGCACTGGCGGTACCGATGGTACAGGCGGCACCGGGGGTACCGGCGGCGGCGATGGCACCGGCGGTGGCAATAACGGCGGCGGCACCACCACTCCGCCGGCAAGCACCACCGGCAACATCCTCACCGAGACCGGCCAGACCGTCTCCAGCGTCGGCAGCACGGTCAACACCGTCGGTGCCGTGGTGAAAACGGTCGATCTGCCGGTACTTGGCGGCGGCGTAACGGACAATGCCGGCAATCTCATCCAGGAAGTCGGCGCTGGCGTCGACAGCGTCGGCAAAGGCGTCACCAACGGCCTCGGCCAGTTGGGCAACAATCCCAACGCGGTAGGCACCACTGTCGCCGGCGTCACCGGCCTGGTCAGCCACACCGGCGGCGCAGTCAGCAGCCTGGGCGACACCGTGGCCGCCATCGGCGATGCCCCGGTGCTGGCCAACACCCCGCTCAACGGCCTGACCGGTCAGGTCGGCGGCCTGGTGGACGGTGTCGGCGGCAAGATCACCATGCTCGGCGACTCCCTCAGCGGCGCAGTCACCAGCGGCCCGCTGAGCCAGCTGACCACCCAGCTCAGTGGCGCCAGCGCCGGGCTGGTCGGCAAAGTCGAAGGAACTACCCGCGGCCTCGGCGCCGCCACCGGACTGGGAACGCCGGTGAACAACCTGTTGACCACCGTCGGCGGCGTTGTGACCCAGACAGGCAACCAGGTAGCCAGCCAGAATCCGGCGCTGGCCCCGGTCGGCGGAATCGTCAGCAATGCGGGTCAAGCGGTCAGCGCGGCCGGCGGCCTGGTCAATGGCAGCAATCCGGGCGGCGGTCTGCTCGGCGGTGTCACCGGCTCGCTGGGTGGCGCGGCTGGCGGCAGCAATCCGGTGGGCGGACTGGTCGGCGGTTTGACCGGCGCGGTCGGCGGCATCACCGGGTCCCTGGGCGGCGCAGCCGGGGGCAGTAATCCGGTCGGCGGACTGGTCAGCGGTGTGACCGGCGCAGTCGGCGGCATCACCGGATCTCTGGGCGGCGCAACCGGCGGAAGCAATCCGGTTGGCGGCCTGGTCAACGGAGTGGCCGGAACCCTGGGCGGCGTGACCAGCAGTCTCACCGGTGGCGGCGGCCTGGTGGCCGGCGCTGGTATCGGGGTGGGCAGCAACAGCCAGGGTTCGGGTGTGGCAGTCGGAGCCGGTGCCGGCACTACCGGCGGAAGTGGCGGCCAGGGAGGCCTGCTGGGCAATACGCTGGGCGCCGTGGGTGGCGCGCTGGGTGGTCTGACCGGTGGACTGGGCGGTGGATTGGCGATCGGTACGCCCAAGCAATAATCCGAATTACGCCCATACTGTAGTAGCCAGGAGCCGCCCACGGCTCCTGGTCTTTTTAATAAGAAGATCGGTCTCATGGAGGAGCCAGATGCGCAAACTCGCTGTCCTTCCCCTGTTGTTGGCTGCACCTTTCGCCTGGGCCGAGCGCCCGATCCAGCTACCCGGCTCCGATATCGAACAGACCCTCCCCCGCCCCAACCTTCCCGGCGGCGACATTCGCCCCACCGCTCCCAAGGTCACCACCCCGGAACCTTCCGCGGCCCAGCCCGGACAGGTCCTCCAGCAACGCATCCGCATCAAGCGCATCGAGCTGGCCGGCGGCAAGCACTACCCCGTCGAGACCTGGAAACCGCTGCTGCAGCCGCTGACCCAACGCACCATCCAGGTCAGCGAGCTGGTGGCCGCGGCCAAGGCCATCACCCAGCGCTACCAGGATGACGGCTACTTCATCTCCTTCGCCTACGTACCCAACCAGGACTTTCGCAGCGGCGTCGCGCGCATCGTGCTGGTGGAAGGCCACATCAGCCAGGTCCGCGCCGCCGGCGACCTGGGAGTGCATCAGGCACGGGTGGACCGCTGGATCGAGAAGCTCAAAGCAGAAAAGCCTCTGACCCGCGAGAGCTTCGAGCGCTTCAGCGTGCTGATGAGCCGCGTGCCCGGCATGCAGATGGCCATGGCACTCAACCCGCCAACCACCAGCGATGGCGGCGCCCTTCTGGAACTGGCCGGCAAGCAGAAGCGTTTCGACACCGGCATGAACCTCGACTCCCGGCGCGGCGAGCAACGCGGGCTGTTCAACGCCGAGGTGACGTCGATGCTCGGCTGGGGCGAGCAACTCCAGTTCAGCTACCTCTACCCGCCGGGTGACGATCACGAGTACTACCGCGCCTGGAACTACAGCCAACTGCTGGGCGACAACGGCCTGCAACTGCTGGCCGGCTACAGCAAGTACAACTCGCGCCCCGGCGAAAACCTGCGCCTGGCCAACGGCCTGGAGTTCGAGCGCAAACGGCAGAACGAACGGGTCAGCGCTGGCCTGGGGATTCCGCTGGTGCTGCGCCGCGACCTGACCTGGGATCTCAACCTGCGCGGCTACACGGTGAACGACACCAGCCGCTACGACCTGGTCTATCCGAACATCCCCTACCGCATCGAGCAGACCAGCAAGTTGCGGGTCGTCGGGGTGGAAACCATCGTCCAGCAGTTCGCCGAGAAACGCGTGCGCGCCGGTAGCGTAGCGGTGTACCAGGGGTTGAATGGCATGGGCGCGGAAGCGCCGGAACCGATCAAGAAGAACTTCACCCGCCTGCTCGGCTACGGCGCGCAGCAGGACCAGTTCGGTTCGAACTGGCAGGGCGTCGTCTCCGCCGCCTTCCAGTGGACCGACGACGTGCTGCCCGACTCCGAGCAGGTCACCTACGGCGGCGGCAACTTCGGCCGTGGTTACCCGGACGACCAGGCCACCGGCGACAAGGGCTGGGGCGCTTCCTACGAGGTGAACTATTCATTCCTGCGGCAAAGCGTGGTGCTCAACCAGATCCAGCCCTACTTCGTCGTCGACACCGCGCGCACCCGCTACAACCAGAACGGCCTGAGCGAAGGAAAGCTCGGCTCGGCGGCGCTGGGCGTGCGCCTCTCCAACCGCAAGCACTACCTGGTGTCGATGGAGGTGGCCAAGCCCTTCGGCGATCGCGCCCTGGACAACAACGAGCGCAGCCCGCGCCTGAACTTCGCCTTCAGCTACCAGATTCCCTGACGGCGACTCACTGCGCCGGGCGCAGCGATTCGATGTAGGTGCGCAGCGAATAGCCGAGCTGTGGCTCGATATTGCCGACGCGCTTCTTCAGGCCACGCAGGTTCAGCTCCTGGTCCAGCTCGGCCGGCACGAAGACGATCACGTTGCCTTCGGGCACCGGGCATTCCCAGTAGTGGCGGTTGAAGCGTCCGCGTAGCAGCGCGGCGCCCAGCGGCCGGCCATCGTCGGTACTCCACTGGTTGATCACCAGCCAGCCGCCCGGTCGCAGCCGCTCGCGGCAGGCACCGAGAAAATCCCAGCCGATGTGCGCCGGCGCAGGCCCGGTATCGGTATAGAGATCGAGGAAGATCAGGTCCGCCGGCTCGCAATCCGCCAGTTCTCGCACGGCATCGCCGATGCGCAGATTCAGCCGCTCGTCCTCCACCAGGCCAAGATGCTCGCGGGCCAGGCGCGGAATGGATGGGCGCAGCTCGATGGCTTCCACTTCGTCCAGCGGCAGGTACTTCAGGCAGGCCTGGGTCAGGCTGCCGGCGCCGAAGCCGAGGAACAGCGCACGGCGCGGGCGCGGATGGCACAGCGCGCCCAGCAGCATGGCGCGCGAGTAGTCGTACTCCAGCCAGCTCGGGTCCTCCATCAACACGCAGCTCTGCTCCACTTCGTCGCCGAATTCCAGATAACGGAAGGCGCCGCTTTCGACAACGCGGATCACCCCGAAATCATCGCGCTCTTCGACGATCAGCAGTTCCTCGCTGAGCAACTCCTCGTTCATGGCTCACTCCGGTGAAGGGCAAGCATGACAAAGCGCTCCGCCAGGCGTGGCGAACGGCACGGATTGCCATTGAAATACAGGGGCTGGCACACGCAATAATCCTTTGAATCAAGACGGCCAACCACGACCGCCCGGTCGGCAAAGCCGCAAGAATAACAGCCCAAGAGGCACAGTCGAGCATGCGCCAGCGTAGCGCCCTTAGCGAGTCCGCCAACCGTCACTATCTTTCGTCGGTATCCCTGCATCAGTGCGCATCCGCGCGCTGCGCGGGCGGCTGATCGCCCACCAGTGTTCCCCAGGACAAGGATGTCCCTTCTTTCCAGTTCGAACCGACGCGGCGACCTCGCGCGGGCCAAATGCCGAGCTGATACCATGGGCCGATTACCGCCACCGCCGCGAAGAGCCCACGATGAGCCTGCCCTGGAGTCCCGATAGCTGGAGAAGCAAGCCGATCCAGCAACAGCCCGCCTACCCCGACGCCAACCGCGTGAGCGAAGTCGAGCGCACACTCGCCAGCTTCCCGCCACTGGTGTTCGCTGGCGAGGCCCGCGAACTGCGCCGGCAGTTCGCCGAGGTCACCTCTGGCCGCGCCTTCCTGCTGCAGGGCGGCGACTGCGCCGAGAGCTTCGCCGAGTTCTCCGCGGCGAAGATCCGCGACACCTTCAAGGTGCTGCTGCAGATGGCCGTGGTGATGACCTTCGCCGCCGGCTGCCCGGTGGTAAAAGTCGGGCGCATGGCCGGACAATTCGCCAAGCCGCGCTCTTCCGGCGATGAGACCATCGACGGTGTGACCCTCCCCGCCTACCGCGGCGACATCGTCAACGGCATCGGCTTCGACGAAAAGAGCCGCGTGCCGGACCCGGAGCGCCTGCTGCAGGCCTACCACCAGTCCACCGCCTCACTGAACCTGCTGCGCGCCTTCGCCAACGGTGGCTTCGCCGACCTGCACCAGGTGCACCAGTGGAACCTGGACTTCATCGCCAACTCGGCGCTGTCCGAACGCTACCAGCAGCTCGCCGACCGCATCGACGAAACCCTCGCCTTCATGCGCGCCTGCGGCCTGGATACCGCCCCGCAATTGCGCGAAACCAGCTTCTTCACGGCCCACGAAGCACTGCTGCTGAACTACGAGGAAGCCTTCATCCGCCGCGACAGCCTCACCGGCGGCTGGTACGACTGCTCCGCGCACATGCTGTGGATCGGCGACCGCACCCGCCAACTCGATGGCGCGCATGTGGAAATGCTCCGCGGCGTCGGCAACCCCATCGGCGTGAAGGTCGGCCCGAGCATGGACAGCGAGGAGCTGATCCGCCTGATCGACATCCTCAACCCGGACAACGATCCCGGCCGCCTCAACCTCATCGTGCGCATGGGCGCCGACAAGGTCGGTGACGGTCTGCCGCGACTGATCCAGACCGTGCAGCGCGAAGGCAAGCAGGTGCTGTGGAGCTCCGACCCCATGCACGGCAACACCATCAAGGCTTCCAGCGGCTACAAGACCCGCGACTTCGCACGCATCCTCGCCGAGGTCCGGCAGTTCTTCGAGGTGCACCAGGCGGAGGGCAGCTACGCCGGCGGCATCCACATCGAGATGACCGGGCAGAACGTCACCGAGTGCATCGGCGGTGCGCGGCCGATCACCGAGGCGGGCCTGAGCGACCGCTACCACACCCATTGCGACCCGCGCCTGAACGCAGACCAGTCGCTGGAGCTGGCTTTCCTGATCGCGGAAACGCTGAAACAGGTACGTCGCTGAGATACTTCCCGCGTACTGCGCGGGAAATTCAGCAAATACGCCAGGACCTTTCCGCAACCACCTTCCTTGCATTGACCCTCTCGCGCCCACCCACCGACAGTGGGCGTCTCCCGTGCCATGGCGCACAGGCAATGGTCAATCTCATCAAGGAAGTTCCCCATGAAGGCCCAGTTCTCCATTCTCACCGCGCTGGCCAGCGCAACCCTTCTCCTCGCCGGCTGCCAGAACATGTCCACCGACGGCCTCGTCCAGTCCGGCATGATGGCCGTGAAAGCCGCGACGCTCAGCGATGCCGAGGTCAAGCAGGTAGCGGATGAAGCCTGCGCCAAGGTCGACTCGGAGTCGAAGATCGCGCCGGCATCCAGCGCCTACACCAAGCGCCTGAACAACATCGCCCGCGCCCTTGGCAGCCAGGTCGATGGCACGCCGCTGAACTACAAGGTGTACATCACCTCGGACATCAACGCCTTCGCCATGGCCAATGGTTGCGTACGCGTCTACAGCGGGCTGATGGACATGATGACCGACAACGAGGTGGAAGGCGTGCTGGGCCACGAGATGGGCCACGTCGCCCTCGGCCATATCAAGAAGGCCACCCAGATCGCCTACGCCACGGCTGCCGCCCACACTGCCGCGTCCGCTGCATCCAACGGCGCCGTCGCCGCCCTGTCGCAATCCCAACTGGGCGAAATCGGTGAGGCGCTGGTCAACGCCCAGTTCTCCCAGTCGCAGGAATCCCAAGCCGACGACTTCTCGTTCGACCTGCTCAAGCAACGCGGGATCAAGCTGGATGGCCTGGCCAGTGCTTTCGACAAGCTGACCAAGCTGGATGGCGGAAAAAGCAGCATGTTCAGCGATCACCCGGGCTCGAAAGACCGTGCGGACCACATCCGCCAGCGCATCGCCAGCAACCAGTGAGACAGCAAGCGAGCCTCCTTGCGAGGCTCGCTTTGTTTCAGCCCCCGGCCAGCAACACCTGCAGACGCACGCCGGACGGTCGCCGGCAATTCACCGCCACCCGCTCCAAGCCGAGCCAGCCCGCCATCTCGCGCAACTGCTGTGCGAGCGCCACCCAGCCCTCCTCGCCAGGGCCCTTCGCCTCTTCGTGGACCGCGTGCACGACCAATTGCCCGGCCGCGCGCTCGGCACGCAGATCGACTCGCGCCGCCAGACGCTCATCGAACAGGAATGGCAGCACGTAGTAGCCATAGATGCGCTTGTGTTGCGGCGTATAGATCTCTAGCCGATAGCGGAAATCGAAAAGTCGCTCGGTTCGCGCGCGCTCCCACACCAGCGAATCGAAGGGCGACAGCAAGGCACTGGCGCGCACCTTTCGCGGAATGACCGAGTCACCCAGGCAGTAGGCCGGCGCCTGCCAGCCCTGCACCTGCACGCTCAATAACGCGCCCTCCTCGACCAGCTCCGCCAGCCGGACCTTGCTGTCGGCCGGGTCCAGGCGGAAGTAGTCACGCAGGTCCTTCTCGGTGGCCACACCCAGGGCCTGCGCGGAATGCAGGATCAATCGACGCTGCGCCTCAGCCTCATCCAGCTCCGACTGATCGATCACGGCCGAAGGCAGCACGCGCTCCGGCAGGTCGTACAGGCGCTCGAAACCACGCCGGCCCGCAACCGTTACCTCGCCAGCAGCGAACAACCACTCCAGCGCATGCTTCTCGTCGCTCCAATCCCACCAGGGACCGGCCCGTTCTTCGCACGTATTCAGGCTGCCGGCCCCCAGGGCACCCTGTTCACGCACGGCGCCCAGCACGCGCTGGATCACATCCTGTCGCTCGCGGCCGAAACGCGCGAGCTGCTGGTAGATGCCACGCCCCTCGGCAGCCCGGCGCATGCGCCAACGCATCAGCGGGTACAACTCCAACGGCAATAGCGATGCTTCATGCCCCCAGTATTCGAACAGACGGCGATGCCGCCCGGCGCTCCAGGCGGCCTCCTCCAGCAAGGTCGGCGAATAGTTGCCCAGGCGCGAGAACAGCGGCAGGTAGTGCGAGCGGACCAGCGCATTCACCGAGTCGATCTGCAGCACCCCCAGTCGCTCCAGCAACCCGCGTACATGGCGGCGTTGCACGTCGCCGTTCGGGCGGCGCAGGGTGAAGCCCTGGGCGGCCAGGGCGAGGCGGCGGGCTTGCTTGAGGGACAAGGATTCGACAGTCGGCATCGTGGACTCCAGGACTGGGCAAGCCCTAGAGCCTAACGCCTATTGCCGTGGCTGGCTGCATCAGGCCGGCTCGGCGACCGATCCGGGCACCGGGAATGGCCGGGCGAAGGTGAAGACCTTCGGCGAGGGGCCTTCTTGCCGCAGACAATCCAGACGCTCGCGGGCCATCTGCACATCGGGCAGCTCGCCCTCGGGCAGCCACCAGAGCGCCAGGCTGGGTGCGGGCAGGCGCTCCATCCAGTCGCGCTTGCTGCGCAGCACCTGCAAGTGCTCGCCGCCATAGACGTAGTCCTTGAGCGCTTCCACCGATTCCCAGACGGACAGGTTGACGATGATCAGCGGATCGTCGAAGACGCGAATAGACGTGGCATCGCCCTCCTCCGTCTGCAGGCGCCAGACGAATCCGGGGCTGCGCTCGGCAAGGGCATTGATGTGATCGAGCTGGTCGACGAAGCCCTTCATCAGGGGATGATCCAGCGGGGCGCGGGCCCTGGCGATGTTGACCTGAGCGAGGTGATAACGATGGGGCACGGGCATCCTTGTCATGGCTTGTGGTTCGGTGAGTGAACGGTGGAAGCACGGGCGGCACGGCGAGGGGCGTGCCGCCCGGCGGGCTCAACGGCGGATATAGTCCATCCAGAACGGGCGCTCGACTTCCTGCTGGATATCGGCGCGACTCAAGCCGATGTCCTTGAGCGCCTCATCGCTCATGGACGCCAGTTCACGGCGCTGGCGGGCCAGTTCGTGCCAACGCAGGGCACGTTTCAGGATGCGTTTCCACAGCGGCGCGACCGGGGCTTTGTGGAAACGGTAGGACGTTGCGACGAAACCGATTTGACCTTTCATCTTGCTTCCCTCCCAGTGGGGTTGGATGCAGTTTCTCGCTCGCGCTAAGATCAATCCAACGAATCATTCTTATGCGACCCATCTCGGAGATTGATGAATGAGCAGCTTCCCCAGCATCGACAGCGAACTGCTGCGCACCTTCGTCGCCATCGCCGACCATGGCGGCTTCACCCGCGCCGCCGAGATGGTCAACCGCACCCAGTCGGCGGTGAGCATGCAGATGAAACGCCTGGAAGAGGATGTGCTGGAGCGCAGCCTGTTCGAGCGCGACGGCCGCCAGGTACGCCTGACGCCGGAAGGACAGATCCTGCTCGGCTACGCGCGGCGCATCCTGCGTTTGCAAGGCGAAGTGTTCAACACCTTCCGCCAGCCGCACATGGTCGGCTCGGTGAAGATCGGCACGCCGGACGACTACGTGATGCGATTTCTGCCCAGCATCCTGTCGCGCTTCGCCGAGGCCTACCCACTGGTGCAAGTGGAAGTGCACTGCGATTCGTCCGCGCAACTGCTGATGCGCAACGACCTGGACCTGTCCATCGTCACCCGCGAGCCGGGTACCGAGATCGGTCAGTTGCTTCGCCAGGAATCCTTCGTCTGGATGGCCGCCGAAAGCTTCTGCCCGCAAGACCAGCGCCCGCTGCCGCTGGCGATGTTCAACACCTCGTGCTTCTGTCGTGCCTGGGCCTGCAATGCGCTCGAAGCGATGAATGTCGACTACCGCATCGCCTATAGCAGCCCGAGCCTGTCGGCACTCTTCGCGGTGGCCAGCGCTGGGCTGGCGGTAACCGCCCAACTGCGCAGCCTGCTCACCGGCAACCTGCGCATCATCGGCGAGGATGAAGGCCTGCCGGTCCTGCCCAATGCGAGCATCGTGCTGTTACGCGGCCAGAAGATCACGCCGGTGACCGACAAGCTGGCGGAGTACATCGTCGAAGGCTTCAAAACCTGAGGCGACTCAACGCACCGCCAGCAGCACCGCGCAGAGCACCAGGAAGCCACTGAACGCCATGCGCAGCTGTCGCTCGGGTAGCGCATGGGCCAGACGCACGCCCCAGGAAATGCTCACCAGGCCGCCCACGGCCAGCGCGGCGCCCATGCGCCAGTCCACATGTCCATGCACGGCGTAGGTCGCCAACGCCACACCCGTGCTTGGCGCCGCCAGGGCCAGCGCCAAACCCTGCGCGATCACCTGGGTAAGGCCGAAAACAGAGGTCAGTACCGGCGTCGCCAGCACCCCGCCACCCACGCCAAACAGCCCGCCCAGCGAGCCGGCGCCAAGGCCCAGCACGCCCATCCAGGGCAAGCCGAAGCGCGGGGTACTCCCGCCGTGTGGCGCACGCTGGAAAAGGCGCGCCAAGAGATACAGCGCCAGTACCACGAGGAAGATGACGAACGCCGTGCGCATACGCTCGGCATCGAGGTTGACCGCAAGGCTGGAAGCGAAGAAGGCGCATACCAGGCCGGTTACCGCCAGTACCGCGGCCTGGGCGGCATCGATTCGGTTGCGCTGGTGATAGCGCCATAGCGCCAGCAACACGTTCGGCACGACCATCACCAGCGCGGTGCCCTGCGCCAACTGCTGGTCGAGCCCGAACAGCACACCCAGCGCCGGAATCGCCAGCAGGCCACCGCCGATACCGAAGAGTCCGCCAAGACTGCCGAGCGCGATACCCAGAAGAAAATCCACAACCAGATCCCACATGCACGCCTCCCCACACAGAGGGCCATCCTAGAAAACCCCGGCTGGATGGGAAACGCAAAGCACAGCACAATGGCTTTGCCACTTTCGCAAAGACGCAGGCAAGTCCCAACGTGAATCCCTCAACCCTTGAAGATCAACTGGATCTTTACCTGGACGTGCTCGACAACGGCAGCTTCTCGGCAGCCGCGCGGCTGCGCCAGCTCACGCCCTCCGCCGTGGCCCGGCGCATGGATGCGCTGGAACAGGGACTTGCATCGACGCTGCTGGTGCGCAGTACCCATATCGTGCGCGCCACCCCAGCCGGACTGGCCTTCGCCGAACGCGCCCGGCGCATCGTCAGCGAGTTGCGCCAGGCCCGCGCCGAAGCGGTCTCCCTGAGTACCGCGCCGGAAGGGTTGATCCGCATCGATGCACCAGTTCCCTTCGGTCGCCGCCACCTCGCCCCGGCGCTGTCCGATTTCCTCACCGACAATCCCGGCCTGGACGTTCAGTTGCGCTTGATCGACAGCTTCACCGACACGCGTGGGGAAAACCTCGGGCAGGTAGATCTGGTCCTGCGCATCGGCACGTTGCCCGACAGCCGGCTGGTGGCGACACGCCTGGCCCCCATGCGGCGGATCGTCTGCGCCAGCCCCGCCTACCTGAGCAGCCACGGCGTACCGTCCACGCCGCTGGAATTGCCCGACCACATCGGCCTCGACTGGGAAGGTCTGGCGCCGCCGCTGGCGTGGCGCTTCCTCATCGACGGGAAACTTCAGCACCTTCGCCCACGGCGGTTGCGCATGACTGCCAACAATGCGGAAACCCTCGTCGAAGGCGCATTGCAGGGGCTGGGCCTGGCGCACCTGCCGACCTGGCTGTGCAGCGAGTATCTGCTGGCCGGGCAACTGCTGCCGTTGTTCTGCGAAGGCGGCTTACCGGAGCCGGAACCAGGCACCATTCACGCCTTGCGCCTGGAGCGTGGCACCCATCCCCGCAGCGAACGTCTGCTGGCCTTTCTGCTGGAGCGCTTCGGTTTTCCACCACCGTGGGATGCCGCGCTGGCGGAACAACTGTTCAAGAATTAACCATCGCGCTAAATTACTGTGCGATCATCTATTTACCCAGGCGCTCATCCTGGCCCCTGATTTCTGGGCTCTACTCTCTGGAGGACGCGATGAACCAGCCAGATCTGACCTGCGAAGCGCTCAAGCTCGACAACCAGCTGTGCTTCGCCCTCTACTCCACCTCCCTGCAGATGACCAAGGTCTACAAGCCGCTACTGCAGGAACTGGGCCTCACCTACCCCCAGTACATCGCCATGATGGTGCTCTGGGAGGAAGACGGCATCACCGTGGGCGAGATCAGCTCGCGCATGCTGACCGATCCGGGCTCTCTCACTCCCCTGCTCAAGCGCCTGGAAGCCGAAGGCCTGATCACCCGCACCCGCAGCCAGGCGGACGAGCGTGTCGTGCAATTGCGCCTGACGGACAAGGGCCGCGAGCTGCGCCGACAAGCGGAGCGCATTCCAGCCTGCATCCTCGCCACCAGCGGTCTAACGTTGGAAGGCCTCCTGGCACTCCAGCAGGAGCTCGTGGAGCTGCGTAAACACCTGCAAGCCCCATAATCCGGGGCTTATGCCGATTTGGCAGCGCGTTTAGTCAGAAATCTTCCAATAATTATCTTGCGCACTAAATTAAATAGAACTAACTTTCACCTCACGCACTGCTTAGTGCACAAGATATTAACCACCCAGACAATCGGAGACACCGCCATGCAAGCCATCAAAGCCCTCTACACCGCCACCGCTACCGCCACTGGAGGCCGTGACGGCCGTGCCGTTTCCTCGGACGGCATCCTCGACGTGAAACTGACTACCCCGCGTGAACTGGGCGGCCAGGGCGGCGAAGCCACCAACCCGGAGCAACTGTTCGCTGCCGGCTATTCGGCCTGTTTCATCGGCGCCATCAAGTTCGTCGCCAGCCAGAGCAAGAAGCAGATCCCCGCGGACGCCTCGATCACCGGCAAGGTCGGCATCGGCCAGATCCCCGGCGGCTTCGGCCTGGAAGTGGAACTGAACATCAACCTGCCGGGCCTGGACCAGGCCGAGGCCGAAGAGCTGGTCGCCAAGGCCCACCAGGTCTGCCCGTACTCCAACGCCACCCGCGGCAACATCGACGTGCGCCTGAACGTCAGCGTCTGAAACGGTTAAACGGCAGAAACGAAAAAGCCCGGCGAATGCCGGGCTTTTTCTGTGTCGCGAATCAGGCTCAGGCCTTGACGCGGGACTTGTACTCGCCAGTGCGGGTATCGATTTCGATCGAGTCGCCGATTTCGCAGAAGGCGGAAACCTGGACTTCAGCACCGTTCTTCAGGCGAGCGGTCTTCATCACTTTACCGGAGGTGTCACCACGGACAGCCGGCTCGGTGTAGACGATTTCGCGAACGATGGTGGTCGGCAGTTCGACGGAGATCACTTTCTCGTTGTAGAAGACCGCTTCGCAGACGTCGGTCATGCCGTCTTCGATGAAGGTCAGCACGCCTTCCAGGTCGCCTTTCTCGATCTCGTACTGGTTGAACTCGGTGTCCATGAAGACATACAGCGGGTCCGCGAAGTAGGAGTAGGTCACTTCCTTGCGATCGAGGATGATCGGTTCCAGCTTGTCGTCGGCCTTGAACACGGTCTCGGTGCCAGCACCGGTCAGCAGGTTCTTCAGCTTCATTTTGACGACCGCGGAGTTACGGCCGGATTTGTTGAACTCGGCCTTCTGGATCACCCAGGGGGCGCCGTTGATGTTGGCAACCTGACCGGCGCGGAACTCTTGTGCGGTTTTCATACGATTATCCGATTGGATTGGAGACAAAAAACAGGGGCCATATCATAGCCAATTTGTATAAAAACGCACCAGCCCCGAAGCAAGATCGGTTTGTTCGGTCAAACGCCGCTGCCAATTGCCAATCCACTGCGACCACTGCGGCAGTTGTCCTTCCAGCCTGCGCCACCCTTCCCCTGCATCCCCGCTGCCATTCCAGGCCAGCCAGAAGTCGCGTAGCGGTACACGCAGTGCATCGTCCATACCCTCACCGAACAGTGCCAGGAACGCTTCCAGCTTCTCCAGGTGCGCATCCGCTTCCTGCTGGTAGATATGCCAAACGAAGGGCCGTCCTGCCCACTGGGCGCGAACGAAGGAGTCTTCGCCGCGTATCGCATTGAGATCGCAGCTCCACAGCAACAGGTCATAGTCTTCCTGGCGCACGAACGGCAATACCTGGATGCGCAGCGCCTCTCGCCGGTATTCATCCCCCGTCTCCAGCTTCCTCCCGGCCCAGGCCTCGACATCCGCCAGCACCCGCCCCTCTGGAACCAGCAGCAGCGTTGGCGTTGCACCGGCCGCCAGCGCATCCAGCCAGCCGGAAAGCGCGGCATTCTCGTAGGCGAACAGGGAAATTCGCCGCTCGTTGCCCAGCAGGCGTACACCGAGGCCTTCCAGGAACCGCGCACTCGCCGCGGGATCGCCCTGGAACGCGTCGCGCTGGCGGATCAGCTCGGCTTCGCACAACAGCCCACCGGTCGCTGGCGTGAAGCCAGGAAAGTAGAAGTATTTCTGCAATCCGCCAGCCTGCATCGAGGGCAGGCCGTGACAGGACTCGACCCATGGCTCGGCGCTGAGGTATTCCAGATTGAGCCAAAGCGGCGCGCTTTCGCGCCGGGCCATTGCCTCTATATAGGCGGCCGGCAATGTGCAGGCGAAGGCTTCGATCACGATGTCGGCTTCCGCGGGCCCGGACCAATCCGCGGTCCAGAGTCGAACCTCCACTCCAGCCCACCGCTGCAACTGGGCGTGCGGGTCCGCCGACGGGCAGAGGCGAACGAACGCGGCCAGATCATCCACCCAGAGTCGCACTTCCTGCCGATGCTCGGCCGCCAGTTGGCGCGCCAGGCGCCAAGTGACGCCGATATCGCCATAATTGTCGACCACGCTGCAGAAGATGTCCCAGCTCGCCATGCGCTTTCCCACGTATCAGAGGGCGCCAGTGTACCCGCGATCCGCCTTTGCTCCTTAAGCCGATGAATCCGTTGGGAAAAACTTTCAAAAAACATTTGCCAACCAGGAAACCTTTGAGTAAAGTGCGCGCCTCGACAGACACAGCGCTGTCGAGAAATCTGGTGAGGTGTCCGAGCGGTTGAAGGAGCACGCCTGGAAAGTGTGTATACGAGAAATCGTATCGAGGGTTCGAATCCCTCCCTCACCGCCAGATCATGAAAAAGCCCGGCTAAGCAATTAGCCGGGCTTTTTCGTTTTCGTCCTTCACACTTTCTTCACCTGTTAGCGCCTACTTGCAAGTTGTCAGTTGGACAAATGCACAACGGCGATTAAACAGTTGTTCGACCATTGTCGACAGTCATCTGACAGCTTGGTTCCGAAGATCGGAAAGCAGCCACAGGCCGGCCTGACACCCGTTGGAAACACGCCTTTGCCAGATTGGACAGTTTTTGCCCAAATCGGCCTCGGACAACTGCGAAGAGTCCCCCTAACATGAAAAAAAAGTGCCGTACTTGCGCTTGGTCAGTTTACTTACTACAAGTAATGGGTACTATGTAGTCCGGCTAATTTCCCAGTCATGGGAGATTGCTTTTAATGGAAATGTCCACCTTAAGGGGAACACGATGAACAACGTTCTGAAATTCTCTGCTCTGGCTCTGGCTGCTGTTCTGGCCACCGGTTGCAGCAGCCACTCGAAAGAAACCGAAGCACGTCTGACCGCTACTGAAGACGCCGCTGCTCGCGCTCAAGCCCGTGCCGATGAAGCTTATCGCAAGGCTGACGAAGCTCTGGCCGCCGCTCAGAAAGCCCAGCAGACCGCTGACGAGGCTAACGAGCGCGCCCTGCGTATGCTGGACAAAGCCAGCCGCAAGTAATAGATCTTCGGATCTGTTCGAAAAACCGACCCTTAGGGGTCGGTTTTTTTATGCCCGCAAGAAAGTCGCGGGCAACAAAAAGCCCGCTCGACCCTGAAGGTCGGCGGGCTCTTTGGCAGCGCGCCGCGAGTTACTGCAGCGGCATGGCGTCCTGGTCGACAGTAGCGGCAACCGGCGCGCCCTGAACTTGCTGCGGCTGTGCGATGGCAACCGGCAGGCCATCTTCGGCGGCGACCACTTCACGCACCACGTTCCAGTCCATCTGCATCTGGCTGGCGATATCTTCACGCTTGAGCAGCGCGTTGATCACCGCGGTGTGCTTGTCGACTACCGACGGATCACCGTTGTCGTCGATCGGCGCATGGGCTTCCAGGTAGATCTTGCCCTCGCTGCGACCGAACTTGTACGGCTCGTTGATGATGCGCACCGGAGTGCCCACTGGAATCATCGAGAACAGCTGGGTGACGTCCCAGTTGTACATGCGGAAGCAACCATGGCTGGTACGGGTGCCGATGCCGAACTTCTTGTTCGAACCATGGATCAGGTAGCCATGGAAGCCCAGGCTCATCTTGTACGGACCCAGCGGGTTATCCGGACCCGGCGGCACCACGGACGGGAGCGGGTCGCCATCGGCGGCGTGCTCGGCGCGGATCGACGCTGGCGGATACCAGGCCGGGTCCTTGGTCTTGGCGATCACGCTGGTGCTGCCGACCGGCGAGCCCCAGCCTTCACGGCCGATGCCCAGAGCGTACGTGTAGACCACGTTCTTGCCCTTGGGGAAGTAGTAGAGGCGGTATTCGGCGAGGTTGATCACCACGCCATCGCGCGGGCCTGCCGGCAGCACGAAGCGGGTCGGAATGATGATCTCGGTACCCACGCCCGGCAACCAGGCGTCGACACCCGGGTTGGCGGCGATCATCTCGGAGTAGCCGAGGCCGTATTTCTCGCCGAGGTCGGCGAAGGTGTCTTCGTACTTGGCCTTGATCACCTGTACCTGGCCGACGATATCGTCACCCGGCGGCGGCAGCGGCAATTCAATGGCGGAGACGGGGCCGGCCGAGAGCAGCGCGGCGAGGGACAGCGAGCAGGCGGCAATGACGCGCGACAACATCCGAGGATCCTTGACGAGGGCAATGGGCAAAGGGCGAACAGTTTAACATTGCCGACCGCGTCACTGGGAGATATCAGACGAGCCAGGAGCCCCGCGCGCCGTGCTTTTCCTCTTCCAGTTGTTTCAAGCAGGCACTGCAGATACGCCGATCGCGCAACAGCGGCCGCTCAGCCCCGCGCCAGAGCGGCTGCGCCGGCAGAAGGCTACCGCACAGCGTGCGATCGGCCGGGGTACCCAGCTCCAATTGGCGCGCAACGAGATGCACGCGGACCTCGCGGCAGGCGAACAGATCCAGTTGCTCATCGGGTTCGATCAACTGATAGGCGAAGAGAGTCCAGGCGGGGCGCGGCATAGGGGGTTCCAGAAGGGTGCGCAAACATAGCCGAAAGGCCGGTCGCGGGGAAGCCTCGATTCCGTGGTTTATCAAAGCAGCGGCTTGAGCGTCGGCCACACGTTGTCGAGCAGTTTAGGCTGCGCCGCCACCGCCGGATGGATGCCGTCGGCCTGCATCATGTCCTGCACGCCCCCTACTCCTTCCAGGAAAAACGGTACCAGGGGAATCTTCTGTTCGCTCGCCACGCTGTCGAAAACCTTCGCGAAGGCATCGGTATAACGCTGCCCGTAGTTGGGCGGCAGGCGCATGCCCAGCAGGATGACCTTGGCGCCCGCCTGGCGCGACTGATCCACCATGGAGGCAAGATTCTGTTGCAATTGCGCCGGTGCCATTCCGCGCAAGCCGTCGTTACCGCCCAGCTCGATCACCACCAACTTCGGCTTCTGCTCCGAAAGCAGCGCCGGCAGGCGCGCGAGGCCACCCGCCGTGGTGTCGCCGGAGATCGACGCATTGACCACGTTGTAGTCGAAACCCTGCTCCTTGAGGCGCTTGTCCAGCAGGCTGACCCAGCCCAGGCTGGTATCCAGCCCCAAACCGGCGCTGATACTATCGCCGACGACCAACAGCGTCTGCGCCGCGGCCTGCTGCGTGATCAGAAGCAACGCCAGGCAGCCGCCCATTAGCCATGCACGCATCGGAATCTCCATGAGCGAACGCATTCTTACCGCGCGGAACCTTAGCAAGGTTGTCTCCAGCGCGGAAGGCAAGCTGACCATCCTCCACGACCTCTCCCTCGACCTCGCCCGCGGCGACAGCCTCGCCATCGTTGGCAGCTCCGGCTCGGGCAAGTCCACCCTCCTCGGCCTGCTCGCGGGGCTGGACCTGCCCAGCGGCGGCGAGATCGTCCTGCTCGGCCACACCCTGGGCAGCCTCGATGAAGACCAGCGCGCGCGGGTACGAGCCGCCCACGTCGGCTTCGTCTTCCAGTCCTTCCAGTTGCTCGACAGCCTCAATGCGCTGGAGAACGTCATGCTGCCGCTGGAGCTCGATGGCCGGAAGGACGCCGAGCAGCGCGCCCGCGAGCTGCTCGAACGGGTCGGCCTCGGCCAGCGCCTGACCCACTACCCCCGCCAGCTCTCCGGTGGCGAACAGCAGCGCGTCGCCATAGCCCGCGCCTTTGCCGCCGAGCCCGATGTGCTGTTCGCCGACGAGCCCACCGGCAACCTCGATACCCATACCGGCGAGCGCATCAGCGACCTGCTCTTCGAGCTGAACCGCGAGCGCGGCACCACCCTCGTCCTGGTGACCCACGACGAACGCCTCGCGCACCGCTGCCAACGCCATATCCGGCTGGAAAGCGGCCACCTGATCGACCACGTCGAACCCTGACGGACGAGAGCCGATGAAGCCACTGTCGCTGCCCAACCTGTTTCGCCTGTCCCTGCGCCAGCTGTGGCGCGAAGGGCGCAGCGGCGAACTGCGCGTGCTGTTCTTCGCCCTGCTGGTGGCAGTGGCGGCCAGCTCCGCCATCGGCTATTTCAGCGCGCGCCTAAACGGCGCGATGCTGGTGCGTGCATCGGAATTCCTCGGGGCCGATCTGGTGCTCACCGGCACCCAGCCAGCGCGCCAGGAACAGATCGACAGCGGCCTCAAGCTCGGCCTTCAGCACGCGCAGAGCGTCGAGTTCTCCAGCGTGGTGGCGACCGACAACGGCATCCAGCTGAGCAGCGTGAAGGCCGTCGGCGACAGCTATCCCTTGCGCGGCGAACTGAAAAGCGCCCCCGCGCCCCTGCAACCGGAAGTCGAAGGCGGCCGTCCCGCGCCCGGAGAAATCTGGGTCGAATCACGCCTGCTGGCGAGTCTCGATCTGAAGATCGGCGACAGCGTCGACATCGGCCGCAAGCCCCTGCGCATCGCCCGCGTGCTGACCTACGAACCGGACCGTGCCGGAGACTTCTACAGCCTTACCCCGCGCGTGATGATGAGCCTGCAGGACCTGGACGCCACCGGTGTGGTGCAGCCCGGCAGCCGGGTTCGCTACCGCGATCTTTGGGGCGGCCCGCACGAAGCGCTGCAAACCTATCGCCAGACTACCCAGGGCACCCTCGCCGCCAACCAGGAATTGCAGGATGCGCGCCACGGCAACCGGCAGATCGGCGACGCCCTGGGCCGCGCCGAGCGTTACCTGAACCTCGCCAGCCTGGCTGCCGTGCTGCTCGCCGGCGTGGCCGTGGCGCTATCGGCCAACCGCTTCGCCACCCGCCGCTTCGACGCCAGCGCCCTGCTGCGCTGCCTCGGCCTGTCGCGCCGCGAAGCCTTGCTGCTGTATGGCAGCCAGCTGTTCGTGCTGGGCGTGGTCGCCAGTGTCTGTGGCGCAATTCTCGGCTGGCTGGCGCAGCTCGGGTTGATGCATCTGCTTGGCAACCTGCTACCGCCGGAAATCCCCGACGCCGGTGTCGTTCCGGCACTCGCCGGCATGGCTACCGGGCTGGTCGCCCTTGCCGGCTTCGCCCTGCCGCCGCTCGCAGCGCTTGGCCGCGTGCCGCCGTTGCGCGTGCTGCGCAGCGACCTGCTGCCGGTGCCGATGCGTACCTGGGCCGCCTACGGCTGTGCGCTGCTTGCCCTGGGCCTGATCATGTGGCGGCTGAGCCTCGACCTGAAACTCACCCTCGCCCTGCTCGGTGGCGGTGCCATCGCCGCGGTGATCCTCGGCTTTATCCTGCTGCTCGCGTTGCGCGGACTGCGTCGCGCCCTGCAAGGGGCCAGCCTGCCCTGGCGACTCGGCCTCGGCCAATTGCTGCGCTATCCCCTGGCTGCGGCCGGACAGAGCCTTGCCTTCGGCCTCATCCTGCTGGCCATGGCGCTGATCGCCCTGCTGCGCGGCGAGCTGCTGGACACCTGGCATTCGCAGCTTCCGCCCAATGCGCCGAACCATTTCGCGCTGAATATCCTGCCTGCTGAAAAAGAAGGCTTCGAGCAACGGATCAAAGCGATCTCGCCCAACGCCGAAGACCTCTACCCGATGGTGCCCGGCCGTCTGGTGGCGGTGAACGGCAAGCCGGTCCATGCGATGAACGAGGACATCCGCAGCGAGCGCGCCCTGCAGCGCGACCTAGGCCTGACCTGGTCCGCGCGCCTGCCCTCGGGTAACCAGATCGTCGCCGGCGACTGGTGGACCGCTGGCGAAAAGAGCGAGCTGCCGGGCGTCTCGGTGGAGGAAAAGCTCGCCGGCAACCTCGGCCTGAAAGTCGGCGACCACCTGAGTTTCACCGTCGCCGGCCAGACCCGCGAAGCGCAGATCCGCAGCCTGCGCTCGGTGAAGTGGGACAACTTCCAGCCCAACTTCTTCATGGTCTTCGAGCCCGGCACCCTCACCGACCTGCCGGTGACCTACCTGACCAGCTTCTACCTGCCCGCCAGCCAGGAGCGCCAACTGATCGAACTGGCCCGCGCCTACCCCACCGTCACCCTGCTCCCCGTAGACGCATTGCTCGCACAGCTGCGCAGCATCCTCGACCAGGTGACACTGGCCGTGGAATACGTGCTGGTATTTGTCCTCGCCGCGGGCTTCGTGGTGCTGTTCGCCGGCCTCCAGGCGACCCTCGACGAACGCCTGCGCCAGGGAGCCCTGCTGCGCGCACTCGGCGCAGAACGTCGGTTGCTGATGCGTACGCGGCGTAGCGAGTTCGCTTTGCTTGGCGCCGTCAGCGGCCTGCTGGCGGCGCTGGGCTGCGAGCTGATCAGCTACCTGCTCTATCGGCTGGTCTTCGACCTGCCGTGGAGCCCGCACCCCTGGTTGCTGGTACTGCCGGCGCTCGGCGCAATCCTGGTCGGTGGCGCGGGACTACTGGGAACGCGGCGCGCGCTGAACGTCAGCCCGCTGCGCCTGCTGCGCGAGGGCTGATCGGGTAGACTGCGCCGATCACTCTCGTTGCACTGGACGCCATGAGCCGCTATCGCCCGCCCCGCCCCGCCGGAACGCCCCTGATCACCCCCGAAGGCGAAGCCCGCCTGCGCGCCGAACTACACGAGCTGTGGAACGTGCGCCGCCCGCAGGTGACCCAGTCGGTCAGCGAGGCTGCCGCGCAGGGTGATCGATCCGAGAATGCCGAATACACCTACGGCAAGAAGATGCTGCGGGAAATCGACAGCCGCGTGCGCTTCCTGCGCAAGCGCCTGGAGAACTGCAAGGTGGTCAGCGAGCGCCCGGCCAATCCGAACAAGGTCTACTTCGGCGCCTGGGTCACCCTGGAAGACGAGGACGGTGAGCAGGCCCGCTACCGCATCGTCGGCCCGGACGAACTGGACCTGCGCAACAACCACATCAGCATCGACTCGCCGCTGGCCCGCGCCCTGGTGGGCAAGGAACTGGACGCCGAGGTCATGGTGCGCAGCCCGTCCGGCGAGAAATTGTGGTTCGTGGTGGAAATCGAGTATCCCTGAGCAACCGCAGTGCACGCGCTGAATCGCGCGGGCTCAACCTCGGTCGCGGATAAGATCCGCTCCTACAAGGTTCATTACGGCAGGCGCGCTTTTCGTAGGAGCGGACCTTGTCCGCGAAGGGCGCCCACAGGGCGCCATCACAGGGAAACGGACAGTCAGAGCGGTTGCGGACGGCGGGTGATCAGCCCCTGCCGGGCCACGCGGATGAGTTCGTGAACAGCCGATTCCAGCTGCTCCGCCACCGGCGCCTGGACCACCGCGAAGTCGAAGCTGTCGGACGGAAAACGCGAGAGGTCGGCGAAGGTTTCCGCAAACTGGATCAGGAAGGTGCGCGAACCGTTCCAGCGCTTGGGCCAGCCATCGAGGTAACGGACGAGGGTGGGCTGGTGATTGCCGCCCAGGAGAATTTTCGGATTGCGGCGTACCAGGCCCGTGGTGATCGGGGCCAGGCGTACATGCGGGTTGGGACAGGTCATGGTGTCACGTCTCCGCCTCAGGGGTCCTGCTGGACGCGGCGAGAGGCACACCGAACCAGCGCTTTAGCGGTATTTCGATGTCAGCCATCGCTGCATCCGCGCCCCGCAAGTTGCTACTTAAATCGGCGCTGTGCGGCATCCTAGAGAAGCCCCGGCAAAGCTGTCAAGGAGACGTCAGTCGATGACCACACCCCCCCTGCGGCTATTCTTCGCCCTACCCTGCCCGGCGGAACTGGCGGCCCGGATCTGTGCCTGGCGCGATAGCCTGGACCTCGACGGCCAGCCCGTCGCCCAGGCCAACCTGCACATGACGCTGGCTTTCCTCGGCTCGGTGCCGCGCGGGCGCAAGGCGGAGTTGCGCGCCATCGGCGAGCGTCTGCCGCGCCAGGGTTTCCAGTTGACGCTGGATCATCTCGCACGCTGGAGCAACGGCATCCTGCACCTGGCCCCGAGCGAAGTACCGGCGACCCTGCACGAGCTGGTACAGGCTCTGCGCGAGGAACTGAAAGCGGGCGGCTTCGAGGTCGAGCATCGCCCGTTTCATCCGCACATCACCCTCGCGCGCCACGCCCGGCATGCGCCGCCGGCGACGACATCGTTCCAGCTGCCGGCCCAGGCGGTGACGCTGTACAGCTCGGAGAACAGCCCCACCGGCGTGCGCTACCGCGCCATCGGCGAGTGGCCGCTAGAGAGCCTCTGAGCGCACCGCCCAGGCCTGGGCGTAATCGAGAAAACGGCGCAGACCCGCGGTGGGGTACTTGTCGATATGCAGCGCCTGGAAGAAGGTGCGCCGCAGCGGCCCCAGGGGATTATCCAGGCGCACCAGCTCGCCGCGCCCCAGCTCCGCCTGGACCACCCGCTGCGACAGGCAGCCGATCCCGAAACCATTGCCAACCAACTGCTTGATCGCTTCCGCGTTGCTCACTTCCAGCGGCGCATTGACGCTGCCCAGGCGCTGCAGCACCTGCTGCTCGAAAGTCACTCGCGTGCCTGAACCGGCTTCCCGCAGCACCCAGCGCGCCGCCGCAAGGTCCTTCAGCGTGATCCGCTCAGCCCGCGCCAGGGGATGATCCGGCGCCACCACCAGCAGCAGCTCGTCAGCCATCCAGGGCGTGAGCTGGATCTGCGGATGCTGGATCGGCGCCTCGATGAACGCCACGTCCAGGCGGAACTCGGCCAGCGCCTCGATCACCCCGCCGCTGTTGGCGACCTGCAGCTCCAGGCGGCTCTCGGGAAGTTCGCCCAGAAAACCGGACATCACCTGCGGCAGCAGATAGCCGCCGATGCTGCGGCTGGCCCCCAGGCTCAGTTGCACCGGCGCCGCCTCGAACAGACTCTCCAGCTCGGCGCTCTGCGCCAGCAATGCGCTCGCCTTGGGATAGAAGGCGCGGCCGTTGTCGTTCAGCGCCAGCCGTTTGCCGCTGCGGTCGAACAGGCGCGTGCCGAGGGTACGCTCCAGCTCCTGCAACGCCTGGCTGGCGGCGGACTGCGACAGCGCGATGCGTGCCGCGGCCTGGGTGACGTTGCCCAGCTCGGCAATCGCGGTGAAGGTCGCCAACTGGCGAAGGGTGATACGCGGGCCCATATCGATAAAACCGGTCATCCCAATAAGAACAATCCGTTTTTACACTAAGCGGCGCGGCGGCACCATGGCTTCACCTTACACAAGGAGTCCCCCATGAACGCCCTTCGCCGCACGCCTTACCTCCTCCCTGGCGCCCTGCTCTGCCTGGCCATCGCCTTCGGCTCCCGCCAGCTGATGGAGATTCCCGCGCTGCAGCATCTCGGGCTGGGCAGCCTGACCCTGGCCATCCTCATCGGCCTGCTGGCAGGCAACCTGGGCATGGCACGCTTCGGCAGTATCCGCCCCGGCGTCGACCTCTCTCGCCAGCAACTGCTGCGCCTGGGCGTGGTGCTCTACGGCCTGCGCCTGACCTTCCAGGACATCGCCGCCCTCGGCCCGGCTGCCCTGATCATCGATGTGCTGATGGTCGCCAGCACCCTGACCGTCGCCTGGTGGATCGGCGAGCGCTGGCTCAAACTGCCGCGCGAAAGTGCCTTGCTGATCGGCGCCGGCAGCGCCATCTGCGGCGCTGCGGCGGTGATGGCAAGCAGCCCGGTACTCAAGGCGCGGGCCGAACACACCGCCGTCGCCGTAGCCACCGTCGTGCTGTTCGGCACCCTGGCGATGCTGCTGCACCCGTTGATCTACGCAGCGCTGCCCAATCTGTTCGGCAGTGAACAGGCCTTCGGCGTGTTCACCGGTTCGACCATCCATGAAGTGGCCCAGGTGGTCGCCGCCGGCCGCGCCATGGACCCGGCTGCCGCCGACGCCGCACTGATCAGCAAGATGCTGCGCGTCCTGCTGCTGGCTCCGGCCCTGCTGATCCTCGGCCGCGTCGGCTGCGCCGAAGCCGCCGAACCTGGCCAGCGCCGCAAACTGCACATTCCCGGCTTCGCCGTGTTCTTCCTGTTGGTGACCGGCCTGCGCTCGCTGGGCTGGGTACCGGAAAGCTGGCTGGCGCCGCTGCAGCAACTGGACGACGTGATGCTCGGCATGGCCATGGCCGCACTGGGCCTGGCCACCCGCCTGGGTGACCTGCGCAAGGAAGGGCCGAAGCCGCTGCTGCTGGGCGCCGGGCTGTTCGTCTTCCTGCTGGTGGGTGGCGGCCTGATCAACGGTGGCGTGCAGTACCTGTTCCACTGAATCGAAGGGGCAAAGAAAAAGGGCGGACACTTTCGGTGTCCGCCCTTTTTTGTTTCGGTCAGATCAGCTGGACAGCTTGCGATCCAGGGAGAACGGGCCGGCGCCACTGATCAGCAGCGCAACGCTGATCATGATCAGGGTGAAGGCGTATTCGAAACCGTTGGCCGTGATGAAGAAGCCGTTGGCCAGGTGCACGCTGAACACCGCGACCAGCATGGCGATGATCAGCGGGATGCTCGCCAGGCGCACCAGCAGGCCGAGCACCAGAGCCAGGCCGCCGAAGAATTCCGCGCTGCCGGCCAGGGCGGCCATCAGGTAGCCCGGAGTCACGCCGAGGGATTCCAGCCAGCCCGCCATGCCTTGCAGACCCGGGCCACCGAAGGCGCCGAAGAGTTTCTGCGAGCCGTGAGCCATGAAGGTCAGGCCAGTGGTGATACGCAGGATTGCGATGCCGGCGCCAGCGTTGGTGGACAGGATGGATTTGATCAGCGAGTTCATGGTGCGTCCTTGTTTGATGCTCATACAAGAGAGTGGGGGTTGCGTAGGAAGTGGGTGGCAACCGCGGTTGCTTGACGACCAATATAGACAGTTTTTCCGATATCAAAAGCGCAAAATAGCGCTAATTACTATCGAATAAACCAATCACTTCTTGATCGCCGCCACGCTCTCCCGTGGCTCGAGGCCATCACGTTCCCGCTGATATGCAAGATAGTACTTGTTGACGCTGCTGACGTAGTTCACCACGCCCATGCCCAGTTGCTCGGCCGCCACGCGCTCGACCTGGAAGAACCACTGGTTGGGGTTCAGACCCTGGCGCTTGGCCTCCGCGCGCAGGCTTTGCACCCGCTCGGGACCGGCATTGTAGGCAGCAAGAACGAAGGCCATGCGGTCCCGTTCGTTGATGCGCGGACTGGAGAAGAAGCGCTTGCGCAACATGGCCATGTAGCGGCTGGCTGCCTGCACATTGCTGTCCTTCTGGTGCACGGTATCCACGCCGACGGCGCGGGCCGCCGCCGGGGTGATCTGCATTAGCCCAGTAGCGCCGCCAGCGCCGCGCGCGCTGGCATTGAGATTGGATTCCTTGAAGCCCACCGCGGCCAGGGCCAACCAATCGACCTTGCTCTGCTCGCCGTAGCGCTGCAGGGTCGGGCGCACGGCTTCCAGGCGTTTGCGGTCGGGAACCAGCAACGGGTTGCGCACCTGATAGGCGCGCCGATACAGGCGCTGGAACGCGGCATCCTGGTCCGCGGGGGCGCGGTAATCCTTGAGGAAGCGGTTGACGCTGGCACGCAGCATTGGCGCGTCGCGGCGCACATACCAGGCCATCGGCTCGCTGTTGTCGAGCACGAGGTGACGGTCGATGCGCAGCTTGGGGAACACCTTGCCCCAGCGTTCGGCGATGGGCTGCTCGACCACCGTGTAATTGAAGATGCCGGCCTGGACCATCTCCAGCACGTCTTCCACGGCCAGGGAGGAATCGGTCCACTCCAGCACCAGCGGCGCGAGGCGTTTCTGCGCCAGGCGTTCGTTGACCTTGCGCACTGCCTCGCCCGCGGCGCTGCCGGCCGGCAGCGTGATGGTGCGGCCGGCGAGTTGTTCGAGGCGTACGAACTTGCGGTTGCCCTGCTTGGTCACCAGCACCAACGGCACGTCGGCCTTCCACGGCAGGCTGGCGCTGACGTTCTGCCCATCGCGGGCCAGCAGGACTTCCCCCGGCGCGACCAGATCGCCCTCGCCACGCTGCAGCGCGCCGAGCAATTGATCCTTGGCCTTGGGAATGAATTTGACGGTGAGCGGCTTGCGCCCCGGCGCGGTGTCGTTGAGGAACTGCTCGAAGGCGCGGAGACGGCGATATTCGACTCCGATGGGTTCGCCCTTGATCTCGCCGGAGCTGTTGCGGCTCTGGTTGACCAGGACCCGGAGGGTACCGCCGGAGCGGATGGACGCAAGGTCGCGTGCGTCGCTGCTTTCCTGCTCCCAGTTTTCCGGCTGGGCTGTCAGGCGCGCGGCCGCCGGCAGTGGCGTCAAGGCCACGAGGCACAGCAGTAGCAGCAACAGTCGCGTCATCCAGCTCTCCAGGGGTTCGCACACGGCACCGGCCCGTTCAGAGCGCGGCGTTGACCGCAAGTTCCCGGCCGCCGAGGGCGCGCGAGGGTCTCACAGCCAGGGCCTGATGCCAACCCGAAATTCCGGTAGCACTTTCAGAAGTGGCTTCAACTATCTGTTTTAGAAGGATTTTCTTGGAAAAACAGGGTTCTGCTATGCTGCTCGCCCGAACCAAGGGAAGCACCATGCAACTGATCGACATCGGCGTCAACCTCACCCACCCGAGCTTTGCTCCGGAACGTGAAGCCCTACTCGCCCGCGCTATCGAAGCCGGCGTCGCGCAGATGGTGCTGACCGGCACCAGCCTGGACGACAGCGAACAGGCCCTCGAACTATGCCGGCAACTGGACGAAGAACAGCGCCTCTACTGCACTGCCGGCGTCCATCCGCACGAGGCCAGTCACTGGGACAGCGGCAGCGCGAAGGTGCTGCGCGGCCTGCTCGCGGAGGACCGGGTACGCGCGGTGGGCGAATGTGGACTCGACTTCAACCGCGACTTTTCGCCGCGTCCGCTGCAGGAAAAGGCCTTCGAGGAACAACTGGCACTGGCGGTCGAACTGCAGCGTCCGGTATTCATTCACGAACGCGACGCAGCCGAGCGCCTGCTGGCCATTCTCAAGGACTTCCGCGACCAGTTGCCCGCCGCCGTCGTGCACTGTTTTACCGGCGAGCGCCGCACCCTTTATTCCTACCTGGACCTCGACCTGCATATCGGCATCACCGGCTGGATCTGCGATGAACGCCGTGGCACTCACCTGCAGGAACTGGTCCGGGAGATTCCCGCAGGCCGACTGATGCTGGAAAGCGACGCACCGTACCTGCTCCCCCGCAGCCTGCGGCCCAAGCCGAAAAGTGGCCGCAACGAGCCGGCCTACCTGCCCGAGGTACTGAGCTGCGTCGCCCTGCACCGTGGCGAGAGCGCCGAGGCAGTCGCCGCCCACACCACCCGGTGCGCCCGCCAGTTCTTCGCCCTTCCGGAAATTTGAAGCAGCTCTCAAGATCGCGGCCCGGCAGCCGATAAGTCGGGGGCAGAAGGTGGCTTGATCGGCATCAATGGCCAGCCTTCATCCTTTTCACGACAATAGTGGCGCCTTGACACTATTCGACCGACAAGAAGACTCATATGGCCGCCTGGATCCGCGATATCTCCCTCAAGTACAAATTCTGGGCCGTTAACGCGGTCGCCTTCGTGACGACCCTGCTGCTGGTGCTGTTCGCCATGCACCAGGAGCTTGGTGCACGCAATCTGCAGGCACGCCAGGGTGCCGAGGCCCAGGCGCAGTTGCTCAAGAGCTGGCCTGCGGGCACGCCATTGCCGTCCAGCTCCAGCCTCGTCAGTTTTACCGCCGGCAGCTCACCGCAGATCGTCGGGATCGACGGCTCTGTCCTGTCCCGCGCCAATGGCTGGGTCGACCTGGAAGGTGCGCAGACCCGTGCCGGCTCCCTGGCGGGCGCGTACGTCCAGGACATCGGCAATGGCCAGCGCGTCGCCGTGCTCGCCCCCGGCGCCGACTTCTGGAACGTCTTCGAGGACCGCGCCGTGCCCTATGCCGGCGCCGTACTGGTGCTGATGCTGGTCCTGCTGGGCGCGTCGCAATTGCTGATCCGCTTCATCCTCACCCACCTGCTGACCCTGCGCGACGTGATGCTGCACGTCGAGAAGAGCGGCGACCTGTCCGCCCGCGTGCCGCTGGACAGCCGTGACGAAGTCGGCCAGATGGCCACCGCCTTCAATGCCATGCAGGCCGGCTACCAGCGCGTGGTCGGTACTGTCGCCCAGGCCGCCGGACGCCTCGACGAAGGCGCACGCACCCTTGCCAGCAGCATGGGCCAGGTGCGCCAGGGCATGCTCGGCCAGCAGAGCGAGACGGACCAGGCCGCCACCGCCATCAACGAGATGTCCACCACTGTCCACCACATCGCCCAGCATGCCGCGGACACCCGCGACCAGTCGCAGGAAGCCGATCGCCTGGCGGGCAACGGCCAGCAGGTCGTCGGTCGCGTCGGCCAGTCCATCGCCGGGTTGTCGCAGGGCGTGCAGCAGACCGCCGAGATGATTCAGCAGCTGGCCCAGGACAGCCAGAAGATCAGCAGCGTGGTCAGCGTCATCCACGGCATCGCCGAACAGACCAACCTGCTCGCCCTCAACGCCGCCATCGAGGCCGCCCGCGCTGGCGAGATGGGCCGCGGCTTCGCCGTGGTCGCCGACGAAGTGCGTAACCTCGCCAAACGCGTACAGGACTCCACCGACGAGATCACCCAGATGATCAACGCGCTGCAGTCCGGCACCCGCGACGCCGTGGAATTCATGCAGGAGAGTTCGATCAAGGCCGACGGCTGTGTCGAGGAAGCCCGCGAGGCCGGTGAAGCGCTGGCCGCCATCGCCTCGGCGGTGGCGCTGATGCGCGAGAGCAACACGCAGATCGCCGTGGCCGCCGAGCAGCAGAGCCAGGTGGCCGAGGAAATGACCCGCTCGGTGGTGGGCATCCGCGACGTCACCGAGCACACCGTGCAACAGACCGTCGACTCGGCCGGCACCAGCCACCAGCTCGCCGATCTGGCCGGCGAGCTCAGCCGCGCCATTCGCCAACTGCGTCTGTAAGCTCTATCGAGGGCATAGCCTGCGCCCATTGGCGCAGCCTCGTCCGGGGTGCCTAGACTGCTGATATCATGCCCACTGCCGTTGGTGGGCTTCAGCTTCGGGAGCTTCCCCATGGGCAAACGCCACCCCAACCTCTTCACCTGGCAGTGGCATGGCTACGCCGCCAACCACCGCAATCCCACGAACCTGGCACTGCACATCATCGCCGTGCCGCTGTTCATCCTCGGCGCACTGACGCTGCTCAGTGGCCTGTTCAGCGTGAGCCTCGCGGCGATCCTGCTGGGCGTCATCGGCATGGTCGCGTCGCTGGCCATCCAGGGACGCGGCCACAAGCTCGAAGAGCAGGCTCCCGAACCCTTCACCGACCGCCAGGACGCCATTGGCCGGCTGCTGGCCGAGCAGTTCGTCACCTTCCCGCGCTTCGTTTTAAGCGGTGCCTGGTGGCGCGCCTGGCGTAATCGCGGGCAATAAGACCCGGCGCGGCATTTCGGCCATTCAAGTCCGGGAGGGGTTCGCCGATATAATCGTCGAGATTTCGTCGCGAGCTGTAGAGATGTCGGCTTTTCGTCATTTTATTGGCATTTCGGCCTGCCTTTTTATTGGCACGAATGCCATGTCTTCGCAGGCCCCTGATGCCGGACGCACCGTGCTGACCATCACGCTGCCCGGCGATGCCGCGCTGGAACGGCGCTACACCCTCGACGAACTGGCGGCGCTGCCACACAGCACCCTGCGCTCGCCCATGCCGGACGAGCGCCACATCCACGAGTGGCTGGGCGTACGCCTGAGCACGCTGCTCGAAGGCATCGACCGCGACGGCGCCAAGCGCCTGCGCATCGAGGCGCTGAACGACTACTCGGCGCTGATTCCCCTGAGCGATCTCGACGCCTACGAACCAATCCTCGCCTATCGCCGCGACGGGCAGTCCCTTGGCATCGCCGAGCGCGGCCCGTTGTTCGTCATCTACCCCATGGTCGACTACCCGGAGTTGCGCACGCAGCTCTACTTCAATCGCACCGTCTGGCAGGTGAGTCGTATCACCCTGGAATGATCGCCATGCCACCTCCTCGCTCGCGGCGGCGCCACCGCCTGACCTTCTTCGTGCTCTGCGGCCTGATCGTCGCCCTGACCGTGGGTGCCGGGGCGGCGCTGCTGATGGTCCACCAGCACGTCCGCCAACTGGCCCATCCCGATGCCCACAGCGAGCTATGGCAGGCCTACCAGTTGCGCGCCGAACTCGAACGCTCGCTGGACACCGCCCGCGATATCGTCGCCAACCCCGAGGACAGTGATGCGCTGGCCACCCGCGTGGAGGTGCTCGCCAGCCTGCTGCCACCGCTGCGCACCACGCCGATCTACGCCAACCTGGCCGAACCGCGCCCGGAAATCCAGGCCACCCTGGAGCGCATCCAGCGCCTGAGTGATGACTGGCTGGCCCGCGCGCCCTGGGGAAATCCGCCGGAAGCCAAGCGCATCGCGGCGGAAATGCTGCGCGAGCTGCCACCGTTGCTCAAGCCGAGCCACGACCTGATCGTTGGCACCAACATCGCCCTGACCAACTACCTGGACACCGAACGCCAGGACCTGCAACGCGCCTTCGGCCTGCTCGCCTGGGTACTCGGCGGGCTGGGGCTATGCAGCGTACTGCTGACCCTGCGGGTGATCGCCAACTCGCGGCGCAAGCTGCTGCTGACCCAGCGCCTGAACGATCTCAACCAGTCCCTGGAGCAGCGCGTCGAGCAGCGCACGTTCGAGCTGAGCGAACGCAAGGCGCTGCTGCGCTACATCCTCGACACCAGCCCCAGCGACGTGGCGCTGCTTGGCGACGCGGACTCCCGCGCCCACTACGTCAGCCCGCGTCTCCTGCAGCGCACGGGTATCCGCCCGCACGAGCCCTTCACCCTCCACCGCCTGTTCGCCGACCCGGACGAGGAAGCGCGCTTCCACCAGGCGCTGGCCGACGACGGTCACCTGGACAGCTGGGAAACCCGCCTGGCCGGCGATCCGCCGTACTGGGCGATCGTCTGGGCGCGGCGCCTGGAAATCGATGGCCGGCCCGCCTCGCTGGTGTGGAGTTTCGACATCAACCAGCGCAAGGCCATGGAGCAGGAGCTGCGCCTGCTGGCCACCACCGATCCGCTGACCGGCCTGCAGAACCGCCACGCCTTCGTCAAACGCGGCGTCGCCCTGCTCAAGAGCGCCGAGCGCTATAACCGCCAGTGCGCGGCGTTGATGCTGGACATCGACTTCTTCAAGCCGATCAACGATACCCACGGCCACGCCTTCGGCGATGCCGTGCTGCAGGCGGTGGCCCGGGAGCTGACGCACGGATTGCGCGAGATCGACCTGCTCGGCCGCCTGGGCGGCGAGGAGTTCGCCGCGATCCTTCCGGAAACCGACCTGCAGCAGGCGCTACAAGTGGCCGAGCGGGTGCGCAATAGCGTGCAGGCGCTGTCGTTCACCTGTGACGATGGCAGCCGCGTGGGCCTGACCCTGAGCATCGGCGTGGCCGAACGGCACGCCAGCGAAATCCGCCTGGAGGACCTGCTGGCCCGCGCCGACCGCGCCCTCTACCGCGCCAAGGCCGGCGGCCGCAACCGCACGGAGACCGCTCCCGGTCTCTAGCGCGCGGTTCTAGCCGAAGATGGTTACCGTCTGCCGGCCGATCGCCAGCAGCTCGCCGTCGGCGCTCCAGGTCTGCGCGGCGATGTGGCCGTAGCCGTCGCGGGCATGCTCGATGGTGGCCAGGTACTGACACCAGCCATTGGCCGGGATCGTCGGCAACGGCTGGACGAACTCCACGGTCCAGGTCAGCGAACTGGACGGCGCCGGCGACTTCAGGTGCGGCAGGTTGGCCGGCGGCCAGGCATCGATCAGCGCCAGCAGGTGGCTGATTTCCATCGGTTCGTCGCCCACATCATCGCCGCGGAAGCGCATCCAGCCGCCCATCTCGCGCTCGCGGCTGGCCGAGAACGGCATATGCCCGACCGCCCAGCGCATGGCGATATTCTGGGTAAAGGCCGGCATCAGCTTGCGGATGTAAGGCAGCTCCTGGCAGTCCTCGACGGCCTTGAAGGCCGGCGGCGGCAGGCCGTCCATCTGCACGGTGGACTCGCGCGCAACACCAAAGCTGCCTTGCGCCAGAAGCACCACCTGCCCGTTCTGCACGGCTCGACAGAACCCCTGGCTGACCGATTTGCCCTCACGCAGGACTTCGGCCTCGAAGCTCACCGGCACTTCCACTTCGATGGGACCGACAAAGGTGATCGCCAGGGAACGCACCGGACGCCCAGCCTCGGCCACCGCCGCCATGGCCTCGTAGGCCAATGCCGCCACCAGGCCACCGAAGCTGGCACGGCCCTGGGCCCAGGTCTGCGGGATCACGATGGAGCGCGGCGCGGCGCGCGCCGCCAGGAGCATTTCGCTGAAGGTCATTTCGGACTTCCTTGGTGGACTGGCTGCGATCTTAGGCTGCCAGGCCAGGCCGGCAAACCATCCAAAGCCTTGTCCCCGCCAGGAAATGCCGCGCCATCAATGCGCTCTATGCAACGCCTTCTGCAGGGCGTCGAGGCTCTCGTCAGCGAGGCGCTCGGCAAGGTCGTGGAGGGCGTTCCAGTGAGGCTGCAGGGGCATCAGGTCCAGTTCGCGCTCACTGCGGATCAGCCACTGCTCGTAATCATGCCAGTCGCCGAGGGCCGATTGCGCGTCCTTCAGGGGCGCCAACAGGCGCTGGGGAACGGCGGATTCTTCCGGATAGGCTTCCAGCGAGTAGCGCACCCGCTTGATCAGCAGGCGCAGGCGATGGCGGTCGTGCTCCGGGTCTTTCAAGGCCTCGCGCAACTTCTGCCATTCCTTCGCCAGGCGTTTCTCCACCTTGCGGTGCAAACCTTTGAGCACACCGTGACGCTCGGAGGTGCGCCACAGCTGCGGCCAGCCATCCAGGCGCATCATCAGGCGCTCCCACTGCGGGCTGGCCAGCAGCGTGGCGTAGCCCGACACCAGGGCCGGACGGCGCAACGCGGCCGCGCGCTCGTAGCCTTCGGCCTCCAGCACGGGCAGCAATACCTCCAGGTCCCGCAGCGGGCCACTGAGCCGCCCCATGTCACCCAGCGCCTGCTCCAGTTCGTCGATGCCAGGCATGCCACGCACCGGGTGCAGCAGGCTGCGCAGACGGCGCACGGCAATGCGCAGGTCATGCAGCGCCTCTGGATCGGACTCGGCCTTCAGACGGGAGGACGCGGAGAACAGCGCGACCTCCTGCTCGATGAGATGGCTTACCAGGTAGTCGCAGAAGGAGGTCACGGCAGGCTCCACAAGGTAGTTGAGCTTTCAGGTTAGCCCTCGCCATCGCGTCGACAAGGGCGATGGCGTCACGGTGGAGTTCCGTTGCGCCAGGTCAAGCGCCAGGGCAGTTCCCGGCGCAGCTTCGCAAGGTGCGCGCGCAATGCCGACGGATCGGGGGGCGCGCCGCCGAAGCGCTGGGCCTCGAAGGCGGCACTGTAGGCACGGATGGCCTGCGCATGGGCCGGCAGCAGCGTGCTGGCGCGGCGGGCGAACGCCCGTGGCCCCTCTCCAGCCTCGCGCCGCACACCCAGCGGCGCCAGTAGATTCTCGAAGCGCTGGAAGCTGCGGAGCTGCGCATCGCGGACGCGCTGCCACGGCTTGAACAGCAGCAGCGCCAGCACGCCCAGGAACAGCGCGCCCCCGCCGACCAGGATGACGCCGATCCATTGCCGGCCGAGTCCGCCGAACCAGCTCTTGAGCATGTCGCCCTGCTGTTCGGCCTGGTACCCCAGCACCCAGGTCTGCCAGTTGTAGTTGAGGTTGTCCCAGGCCACGCGCAACTCGTTGATCAGGGAGATGTTGCGGTAACGCAGCGGCGAGAACGGATCTTGTTCGAGGAAACTGCCCTCGCTGCTCATGGCCGCTTCCAGGCCCTGCTCGATGCGCTCCGGAGACACCGCGCCAGTGGGGTCGACCCGCGTCCAGCCCAGGTCCGGCTGCCAGTATTCGACCCAGGCGTGGGCATCGAACTGGCGGACTGTCAGGTAGTTGCCGGACGCGCTGTTCTCGCCGCCCTGGTAGCCGGTCACCACGCGCGCCGGAATACCGGCCGCGCGCAGGACGAAGGTCATGGCGCCAGCGTAGTGCTCGCAGAAGCCCGAGCGGGTATTGAACAGGAAGCCATCGATGCGCTCCGCCCCGGTATCCGGCGGCCGGAGTGTGTAGGTGAAGGGCTGCTCGCGGAAATGCCGGAGCATCGCCTGCACCAGTTCGCGCGGCTGCGGGTAGCGCTCGCGCAGCTCCTGCGCCCAGGCGCGTGCCTGGGGATTGCCCTTCGCGGGCAGGCCGAGGTTGAGCCGCTGGGCGCGCGTGCCATCGGTGGGCTCCAGCAATGCTCCCGGCCAGGACGTGGCGCGGTACATGAGCGCTTGCCGCACCGGTATCCGGCGTTCCAGATGGAAGTCGCTCATCAATCGCGCGCCGCCAGCGTCGCTCTGCGCCACGTCGAGCGCGAACAGCCAGGGCCGCCCGCTGGGCTCCATTACCACCTGATAGTTCAGCGGCTCGCCCTGCTGCCGCCATTGCGGCGGCGTGTCGCCGCGCTGGAACGCGGCGGTCCAGCGCATGCCGTTGAAGCGCTCGAGGGTCATCGCCCGCCAATAAAGCTGTGCATGTGCCGGCGCGACGCCATCGAAACGCACACGGAACGCCAGGGCCGGCGACTGGCTGAGCGAGACCATGTCGCCCGGCGCCATGGAGTCGCTCAGGCCCGTGATGGCCTGGTCGCCCGGCAACGGCAACGACCACAACGGGCCGATGCGCGGGAACAGCATGAACAGCAGCAGCATCAGCGGCAACGCCTGCAACAGCAGGCTGCCGGCCAGGCGCAAGGTCGCCACCGGCCGCGTGGCGAAGCCGCTTTGCTGCAAGCCGATCGCGGAGGCCAGCAGCGCCAGGACCGGCAGCAGGCTGAAGGCGGCGGCGAGGATGTCATCCTGGAACAGGTAGCTGGTGGTGACCGCGAAGAAACCGAGCAGGATCAGCACCCAGGCATCCCGCCGCGTGCGCAGCTCCACCAGCTTGATGACGAAGGCGGCGATCAGCAGCACCACGCCGGCGTCCAGGCCGATCACCGAACCGCGCGACAGCCACACGCCCAGGCCGGCCAGCGCCACCAGGCCCAGCTTGGCGACGCCGCTGGGGAAGTTCGCGCGCATGCGGAACACCTGGATGCGCCACAGCGCGCAACCGAGCCAGAGGGCGACGATCCAGATTGGCAGATGATCCAGGTGCGGCAGGATCACCACCGCCTGGGCGACCAGCAGCCAGGTCAGCGCGACCCGCGGGATCGGCTGGGCGGCGATGGCTACCGCGCGGCTCACTGGCGCGTCCCGTGCAGCGCCAGCGCGCGCAGGCAGGCATCGCGATGGGCATCGCCAACCGCCACCGGCAATTGCGCACCGGGCAGACGCAGGCCGAAGGGTTGCTGTCGCAGCGACAACTGCAGCACCCAGAAGCACAGGCGCGACAGGCGCCCCTCGGTGTCGCCGCCGAGGCTGTTGAATTCGAGCCAGACATTACGCCCGGCCAACGCGGCAAAATCCTTCACCAGCAGACCCTGGCCACGGGAGTACGCCTTCCAGTGCAGGCGCCGGCGCGAGTCACCCGGCTGATAGGGGCGAAGTCCCTGGAAGTCGTCCACGCCCCGGCCGCTGGGGCGTATGCCCTCTTCCTCGGGGTCGGACACTCCGCTTTCCAGCGGCAGGTCGCCCGGCAGCGGATGGGGATAGACCAGCGCCGACTGCGCCAGGTCGAGCCAGCTCCAGGCCACCAGCAATCCCAGCGGAAAGCGGCTCTCCACCCGCAGGCGTCCGGGGCGCAACCAGCCGCGCTGCTCGGCGGGCAGGCTGAGGAGCAATTCTTCGGCACCGTCGGCACGCACATCGGCGAAGCTCAGTTGCTCGGCGGTCCAGCCGATCCCGATTGCCTGCCGGGCGCGCCCCTCGCCCTCCAGGCGCACACGGAACGCGACCTGTTCACCGACGAACACCGGCGCCGCGCCCAGGGCGGTAAGCCGCAATCCACCCAGGTTGCGATAGGTGTGCAGGATGGCGACGATGAACAGCGATAACAGGGTGAAGGTCAGGCCGTAGGCAAGACTGTTCTGGTAATTGATGGCCGTCAGCAGCATCAGCAGCAGCGCGGCGCCGAACGCCACCCCCTGGCGGGTCGGAATGATGAAGATGCGTCGCTGGTTGAGCTGCATCGACGCCGCCGCCGGAATGCGTCGGGCTATCCAGCTCTGCCACAACGGCTTGACCTTGACCAGCATGGCGCGCCCTCAGAGAGCCGGGACTTCGCGCAACAACCACTGCACCAGCGCGCCGCCACCGTGGCCGGCGGGATCAGCCTGGTCGCGCAGGCGGTGGCCAGCCACCGAGGGCAGCACGGCCTGCACATCCTCGGGGATCACATAGTCGCGTCCCGCCAGCAAGGCCCAGGCCCGCGCCGCCGCCAGGAGCGCCAGGCTGCCGCGCGGAGACAGGCCGAGGGCGAACGCCGGTTGGGTGCGGGTGGCTTCCACCAGGCGCAGGACGTAGTCCACCAGGGCGTCGCTGGCGCGAATCTCCAGCACCTCGCCTTGCAGCGCCAACAATTCGTCCGGATCGAGCATCGGCTCCAGGCGCGGCAGCAGGTCGCGGCGCGCTTCGCCCAGCAGCAGGGCCTTCTCCGCCGCGCGCCCCGGATAGCCCAGGGACAGGCGCATGAGGAAGCGGTCGAGTTGCGATTCGGGCAAGGCGAAGGTGCCGCCCTGGGTCACCGGGTTCTGCGTGGCGATGACGAAGAAGGGTTCGGGCAGCGGCCGGGTCGCGCCCTCGATAGTCACCTGGCCTTCCTCCATCGCTTCGAGCAGCGCGCTCTGGCTCTTGGGCGTGGCGCGATTGATCTCGTCGGCCAGCACCAGCTCGGAAAAGATCGGCCCGGCATGGAAGACGAATTGCCCGGTGTCCTTGTCGAACACCGAGGTGCCCAGCACGTCGCCGGGCAGCAGGTCGGAGGTGAACTGGATGCGCTGGAAGCCCAGGCCAAGCACGCGGGCCAGGGCGTGGCTCAGGGTCGTCTTGCCCATGCCGGGCAGATCCTCGATGAGCAGGTGACCGCGCGCCAGCAGGCAGGTCAGCGCGAGCTTCACCTGGACCTCCTTGCCGAGCAGGATCTCGTCGACCGCTTTCAGACAATTCTCCAGCTTGGCTCGCATCCTGACCTCTCAAACTAGGAAAACTCCGATCCTACTGGTCTCGCGCCACGCATCAAAGGCTTCGACACATTTAGTCCGGAATCTGTGACCCAGAGCGCCTCAACGCCCCAGCAAGCGCTCCATCAACCAGCTCGACGCCGGCCCCAAAGTGCGTTGCCGCGACCAGATCACGTCTACCGCCACCCGCCTCGGCCAGCCGGCGACGTTCAGCTCGTGCATGCGCCCCGCGGCGAAGCGGCCCACCATCCAGCTGGGCAATTCGATCCAACCGAAACCCAGGACCGCCATGTCCAGCAACAACAGGTAGTTCGGTGCGCTCCAGCAGCGCCCGCCCAGCATCGGTGCGGCGTCGTCCAGATAGGTGTTGAGGCGCAGCGCGCGGTAGGCCAGCAGGTCCTCGCGCTCCACCCGCTCGCGCGCGGCCAGCGGATGATCGCGGCTGACGAACAGGCCGAACTCGGCCTGTTCGCTCAAGGTGGCCGAGCCGATGTCCGGCGGATAGTCCTTCTGCGCCGCCAACAGTCCCAGGCTGGCGCGCCCCTGGATGACCAGGTCGAGCACATCGCTGTCTTCGGCGATCAGCCACTCGAATTCCAGGTCCGGGTAGCGCTGGTCGATCTCGGCCAGGCGCGCTTCGAATTCGGCGGACTGGTAGGTGTCGGACATCGCCAGCGTCACCCGCGACTCCAGCCCGCCAACCAACTGATGCGCGAGTTGGCCGAGACGGTCGTTGGCCATCAGCACCTCTTCCACCCGTCCGAGCAGCGCGTGGCCAGCTTCGGTGAGCTGCGGCTGGCGGGCACTGCGATCGAACAGGATCAGGCCGAGATCGATCTCCAGGCGCGCGATGGCCTCGCTGACGGTGGACTGGCTCTTGCCCAGCTTGCGCGCAGCGGCGCTGAACGAGCCCAGGCAGGCCGCCTCGGCGAAGGCCTGCAGGGATTCGGGGGAATATTGCATGGAGCGGCGCCTCTTCCATCGGTTATCCCGATGGTATCCAACTTATATCCAGCCGGTCGACCGATGATAATGGCGCCGGACCGACGGAGTCGGCCTACCACCGTACTATCTGGAGAAACCCCATGAGCCCGAACAAAACCCTGAAAGAACGGATGTTCCACGCCGGACTTTTCGAACTGCTGGCGGTCGCCATTTGTGCGCCGACCCTGGCCTGGCTGATGGACAAACCCCTGGGCCACATGGGCGCCATGACCCTGATGTTCTCGGCCATCGCCACCGTGTGGAACATGCTGTTCAACGCCGCCTTCGACCGCGCCCAGAACCGCATGGGCTTCAGCCGCACCCTGTCGGTGCGCGTGCTGCACGCCTCGCTGTTCGAACTGGGCCTGATCGTCCTGCTGGTGCCGCTGGCCGCCTGGTGGCTGTCGGTGAGCCTGCTGGAAGCCTTCATCCTCGACATCGGCCTGGTGCTGTTCTTCCTGCCCTACGCGCTGGTGTTCAACTGGGCGTACGACGTGCTGCGCGAGCGCTGGGTTGGCCGGACGGCGATGGCCCAGGCGAACGGCTGATTTCCCCTATGGACATCTCCGCGGTCGCTCCCCCTCTCCCCCGCCCTCTCCCTGAAGGGAGAGGGAGCTATCCGTGCCGGCTGACACAGCGACCGCACGGTCTCCTCTCCCTTTGGAGCAGGGCGCGTAGCCAGGACTAGGGAGAGGGAAACACCCGAGGCACGAACCAGCAGAAATCGCCCACGTCATTCGACACAAAAAAGCCCGCAGCGATGCGGGCTTTATCGTTTCCGGCGGCTTATCAGTGCAGGGAAAGCACTCAGGCCAGGCTGGCAGCGATCTCGGCCAGGGCCTTGGCCGGGTCAGCGGCCTGGCTGATCGGGCGACCGATCACCAGGTAGTCGGAGCCGTTGTCCAGCGCCTGGCGCGGGGTGAGGATGCGGCGCTGGTCGTCCTGGGCGCTGCCGGCCGGGCGGATGCCGGGGGTGACCAGTTGCAGTGCCGGGTGCGCGGCTTTCAGTGCCGGCGCTTCCTGGGCGGAGCACACCAGGCCGTCCATGCCGGCCTTCTGTGCCAAGGCCGCCAGGCGCAGCACCTGCTCCTGCGGCTCGACGTCCAGGCCGATGCCAGCCAGGTCCTCGCGCTCCATGCTGGTCAGCACGGTCACGCCGATCAGCAGCGGCGACGGACCATTGAAGGCGTCCAGGGTCTCGCGGCAGGCACTCATCATGCGCAGGCCGCCGGAGCAGTGCACGTTGACCATCCACACGCCCATCTCGGCGGCGGCGCGCACGGCCATCGCGGTGGTGTTGGGGATGTCGTGGAACTTCAGGTCGAGGAAGACTTCGAAGCCGCGGCTGTTCAGGGTCTCGACGATACCGGCGGCGCAACTGGTGAACAGTTCCTTGCCCACCTTCACCCGGCACAGCTTCGGATCGAGCTGGTCAGCCAGCGCCAGCGCGGCTTCGCGGGTGGGGAAATCCAGGGCGACGATGATCGGGGTCTGGCAGGCGGACATGGGCTCTCTCGCGGGTATCGAAAAAATCGGCGCGCATTGTCGCAGAAACGCGCCGACTTCCGTAGCCCGCCCGGCAGGAATGCTCCGTCGCCGACGGCGATCAGGCACTCAGCCGCTCGCGCAGGCGGCCGAGCATGCCCAGCAGGCTGCCCACTTTTTCCCGTTCGCGCTCCTCGCGCGGCACCTCGGCGATGCGCGCGACTTTCTGCTCCGGCTGGGCGCGCCAGAGCAGCGCCTGCTCGGCGGCGGCCTTCAGGCCCTTCTCGAACAGGCCGCGGCGGATCGGCTTGGGCAGGTAGCGGAAGATCTGCGCCTGGTTGATCAGCGCCAGCAAGTCCTGGGTGTCGCGGAACGGCGTGACGACGATGCTGAGTAGGCGTGGATGAGCCTGGGCCAGGGACTTGAGTAGCGGCGCGGTGTCTTCGCCGGCGAGCTTCAGGTCACTGACCAGGATATCGATGGGTTCGCTGTTCAGCCGCACGATGGCCTCGGCGAGGTTACGCGCGCGATGCAATTGGTGGGTACCGGCGCTGCAGAACTCGCCGACGCAGGCCAGGGTCTCGGCATCCTCGTCCAGCAGCAGGACGTTGAGCGGCGCGACGACGCGGCTGATGGCCTTGGTATCGATGGGCTCGGCCGGAGCCTGGCGCTGGGCGATCTCGGCCGCCTGGCGCAGGGTGAAGGCCATTTCCTGCGGGTCCCAGGGCTTGGTGAGGTAGCGGAAGATGCCGCCGCTATTGAGCGCGTCCACCGCGGCGTCGAGGTCCGAGTAACCGGTGAGCAGGATGCGCAGGGTGTCCGGGGCGATTTCCTGCGCCTGGGCAAGCAACTCGGCACCGGTCATCTGCGGCATGCGCTGGTCGCTGACGAGGATATCGATGCGCTCCTCGCGCAGGCGCTGCAGGGCCTTGTGCGGGTCGGTTTCCACCAGCACGTCGTAGTGACGGCGGAACTGCATCGCGAGGCTGCGCAGGATGCGTTCCTCGTCGTCGACGAAGAGGATGCGGACAGGCTGCTGGCTCATGTTCAGGCGCTCCGTTTCAGTTCGCTGGCCTGCGCAAGCGGCAGGCTGATGAGGAATCGCGTGCCACGCCCGGGTTCGGACGCCACGCGGATGCGGCCGCCGTGGTCCTGGACGATCTTGTAGCTGATCGACAGGCCCAGGCCCGTGCCCTGCCCCACCGGCTTGGTGGTGAAGAAGGGGTCGAAGATGCGCGCGCGCACCTCCTCGTTCATGCCCTTGCCGTTGTCCTGCACCGAGAGGTGCACGTGGGATTCGTCCGCCCAGGACTTCACCTGGATCAGGCCGAACTTTTCCATGGCCTGGGCGGCGTTGGTCAGCAGGTTGAGCAGCACCTGGTTGATCTGGCTGGCGGCGCAGGCGACCTTGGGCAGCGCGCCCAGTTGGGTGGCGACCTCGGCTTTTTCCTTGATGCTGTTGCGGGCGATCAGCAGCGCGCTGCGTACGCAGTCGTTGAGATCGACCTCCTCGCTGCGGGCGCGGTCCAGGCGGGCGAAGTCCTTCAGGCCACCGACCAGTTCGCCGATCTGCGCCAGGCCGAAATCGGTGTCGCCGAACAACTGGTCGAGATCGCCCACCAATTGCTCCAGCGCCGCGTCATCGCGAGCCTGTTCGAAGGCGGCGCGGGCGCGGGCCAGTTGCTCGGGAGCGCAGGCCGGGTCGTCCAGGCACTCGTTGAACAGCGTCTGCGCCTCGGTGAGGCCGAGCAGTGGAACCAGCAGCTCGCGCAGCAGCGCGACGTTGTTCTTCACATAGCCCAGCGGGGTGTTCAGCTCGTGGGCGACGCCGGCGACCATCTGCCCGAGGGAGGCCATCTTCTCCGACTGCACCAGTTGCGCCTGGGATTCGCGCAGGTCCTGCAGCGTCTTGTTGAGCACGCGGTTGCGCTGGGCGACGCGCTGTTCCATGGCTTTGAGCAGATCGAGCACCGTGCCCAGGCCGAGGTAGCGCCCCTGCTCGTCCACCAGGACGAAATCCTCGGTGATCGGGTAACTCAGCTGGGCGGTAACCTGTTGCGAAGCTTCTTCGAGGCTCAGGTCGGCGCGCACCTTCAGTGGCTGCGCATTCATCACATCGCTGGCCGGGCGGCGGCCCCAGAGGTCACGGCCGAAGCGCTGCATGAAGATGTCCTGAAGACCGTTGCGGCTGACCAGCCCCATGGGCATCCCGTCGACATCCACCACCGGCAGCGAGAGGAAGGCGCGGTGTTCGGCATCGAGGAAGCGATCGGCGACATCGCTGATGCTCAACTCCGGGGCCAAGGGCGCTACCTGGCGCAACAGCTCGTGCAGGGCGCGGGTGGTCATCGGCGAATCTCCGGTCGCTGGAATGGGCGCCAGTAGACCAGCGGCAGATTGCCATCCTGTGACAGCCGTCGCGGCTCCGCGAAGCGTCACGCCACGGTCATCGCCATGCAACAAGCGCAGCCCCACGCACCCGAACGAATCGCCACGCACCCAATCGATGCACGCAACATGCCGCGAATGTTCACGAAACGACGCGGAACCGCGCTTTGCGACCTGATCTCCGGGCATGGCACGGCCACTGCACGACGCAGCAGGTCGTGTCGTTCATCCCATTCGGATTCTCTCTTTCTGACTTTCTCTTCAGGAGACGTCGCATGAGCACGCAACTCAAACCCACCCTCGGCACCCTGCACCTGTGGGGCATCGCCGTGGGCCTGGTGATTTCCGGTGAGTATTTCGGCTGGAGCTATGGCTGGGGCGTGGCCGGCACCCTCGGCTTCCTCGTCACCACCCTGCTGGTGGCAACCATGTACACCTGCTTCATCTTCAGCTTCACTGAGCTGACCACGGCGATTCCCCACGCCGGCGGCCCATTCGCCTACAGCCGCCGCGCCTTTGGCGAAAAAGGCGGGCTGGTGGCGGGCCTCGCCACGCTGATCGAGTTCGTCTTCGCCCCGCCAGCCATCGCCATGGCCATCGGCGCGTACCTCAACGTGCAGTTCCCCTCGCTCGATCCCAAGCACGCAGCCGTCGGCGCGTACCTGATCTTCATGACCCTGAACATCCTCGGCGTCAGCATCGCCGCGACCTTCGAGCTGATCGTCACCATCCTCGCAGTGGGCGAGCTGCTGGTGTTCATGGGCGTGGTGGCGCCGGGCTTCAGCTTCAGCAACTTCGTGCTCAACGGCTGGGCCGGCTCCGACAGCTTCGGCGGTGCGGCGATCAGTGGCATCTTCGCAGCGATTCCCTTTGCCATCTGGTTCTTCCTCGCCATCGAGGGCGCGGCCATGGCCGCCGAGGAAGCCAAGGACCCGAAACGCACCATTCCCAAGGCCTACGTCAGCGGCATCCTGACCCTGGTGGTGCTGGCCCTCGGCGTAATGCTGTTCGCCGGTGGCGCGGGCGACTGGAAGGCCCTGTCAGGCATCAACGATCCGCTGCCGCAGGCGATGAAGATGGTGGTCGGCGAGAACTCCGGCTGGCTGCACATGCTGGTGTGGATCGGCCTGTTCGGCCTGGTCGCCAGCTTCCACGGCATCATCCTCGGTTACTCGCGGCAGTTCTTCGCGCTGGCACGCGCCGGCTACCTGCCGCGCGGGCTGGCCAGGCTGTCGCGCTTCCAGACTCCGCACCGGGCGATCATCGCCGGCGGCCTGATCGGCATCGCGGCAATCTACAGCGACGGTCTGATCGCGCTCCAGGGCATGAGCCTGACCGCCGCGATGATCACCATGAGCGTGTTCGGCGCCATCGTCATGTACATCATGAGCATGCTCAGCCTGTTCAAGCTGCGGCGCAGCGAGCCCGATCTGGAACGCAGCTTCCGCGCACCGGGCTTCCCCGTGGTGCCGGGTATCGCCCTGGCGCTGGCCGTGCTGTGCCTGGCGGCGATGGTCTGGTTCAACCTGCAGATTGCCGGCATCTTCCTCGGCTTCATGGCAGCGGGTTTCATCTACTTCCAACTCACCGCCGCCCATCGCGCCAGCGCCCCGGCGGACGCTATGCTGACGGGAGCCTGATCGCCATCCGCGCCCTGCCTTCGCGGCGGGGCGCGGGATAACCGGGACGCTCGCATGATCTACCAGACCACCGTCGGCAACCTGACCTACCGCTTTCCCGACCTGAAGACGCTGCTCGCCAAGGCCAGCCCGGCGCGCTCCGGCGACTCGCTGGCGGGCCTCGCCGCGGACAGCTACGAAGAACGCATGGCGGCGAAGATCGCCCTGGCCGACGTGCCACTCAAGCGCTTCCTCGACGAGGCGTTGATTCCCTACGAAGCGGACGAAGTCACCCGGCTGATCATCGACAGCCACGATGCCGCCGCCTTCGCGCCGATCAGCCACCTCACGGTCGGCGACTTCCGTGACTGGTTGCTGCTGGACAGCACCGACAGCGCCACGCTGACTGCCACGGCCCGCGGCATTACGCCAGAGATGGCCGCCGCGGTGAGCAAGCTGATGCGCAACCAGGACCTGATCCTGGCGGCGAAGAAGTGCCGCGTGGTCACCCGCTTCCGCAACACCATCGGCCTGCCCGGCCACCTCTCGGTGCGCCTGCAACCCAACCATCCCACGGACGACGTGCGCGGCATCGCCGCCAGCATGCTCGACGGCCTGCTCTACGGCGCCGGCGATGCCGTGGTAGGCATCAATCCGGCGAGCGATTCGCAAGCCACCCTGATGCAGCTGTGGCGGATGATGGACGAGCTGCGCCAGCGCTTCGAGATTCCCATGCAGAGCTGCGTGCTCACCCACGTCACCTCGCAGATCCAGGCCATCGAGGCCGGTGCGCCGATCGACCTGGTATTCCAGTCCATCGCCGGCACACAGAAAACCAACGAGAGCTTCGGCATCGACCTCGCCCTGCTGCGCGAGGCCCACGAGGCGGCGCTGTCGCTCAAGCGCGGCACGCTGGGCGACAACGTCATGTACTTCGAGACTGGCCAGGGCAGCGCGCTGTCCGCCGGCGGCCACCACGGCGTCGACCAGCAGACCTGCGAGGCCCGCGCCTATGCCGTGGCCCGCGAATTCCGCCCGCTGCTGACCAACACCGTGGTCGGCTTCATCGGCCCGGAGTACCTGTTCGACGGCAAGCAGATCATCCGCGCGGGCCTCGAGGATCACTTCTGCGCCAAGCTGCTGGGCGTACCGATGGGCTGCGACGTCTGCTACACCAACCACGCCGAGGCCGACCAGGACGACATGGACAACCTGCTGACCCTGCTGGGCGCGGCGGGCATCACCTTCATCATGGGCATCCCAGGCGCCGACGACATCATGCTCAACTACCAGAGCACGTCCTTCCACAACGCCCTCTACCTGCGCAGCACCCTGGGCCTGAAGCGTGCCCCGGAATTCGACGCGTGGCTGACGAAGATGGCGATCACGGAAGCCTCGGGCCAGTTGCGCCAGATCAGCCGTGGCCACGATCTGCTACGGGCCTTCTGAGGAACTGCAAGCATGGACCTGATCCAGAACGACCCCTGGGAAGAATTGCGCGCCCACACGTGCGCGCGCATCGCACTGGGCCGCGTCGGCTCCAGCCTGCCGACCCGCGAGGTGCTGAAGTTCGGCCTGGCCCACGCCCAAGCCCGCGATGCGGTGCACCATCCGCTGGACTTCGAGACACTGCAGCAGTCGCTGGCCCAAGAGGGTTTCCACGTCCTGCGCGCCCGCAGCGAGGCAGCGGATCGCCAAACCTACCTGCTACGTCCGGACCTTGGCCGCGCGCTGCACCCGGACAGCCTTTGGCAGCTCAAGGGCAAGAGTGCCGCGGCCGAACTGGTGATCGTGATCGCCGACGGCCTCTCCTCGTTCGCCGTCCAGCAGCACGCACTGCCGCTGCTGATGGCTCTGCGCGAGCGCTTCGCCACCGACTGGCAGAACACGCCCGTGGTGCTCGCCGAGCAGGGCCGCGTGGCCATCGGCGACGGCATCGGCGAGACGCTGGGGGCGAAGCTCGCGCTGGTGCTGATCGGCGAACGCCCCGGCCTCAGTTCGCCGGACAGCCTGGGCCTCTACCTCACCTGGCAGCCGCGCGTGGGCCGGATGGACAGCGAGCGCAACTGCATCTCCAACGTCCGCCCGCAGGGCCTGCCCTACGCACTGGCGGCGCACAAGCTCGCCCACCTCTTGCAACAGTCGCTGCGCCTGCGGGTCAGCGGCGTCAAGCTCAAGGACGATAGCGACCTGGCTGAAGCGATCAGTCTGAACCGGCGCGCGCCTGACAAGGTCTGAATCACAGCGTATCGTGATATTCCACTGCCACTGTCGGAGACGGCGCCATGCCCTGGTATGCCTGGTTGATCATCGCCCTAGCCATGGGCTCCATCGTCGGCGCGCTGATGATGCTGCGCGATACGGCGAAAAAACTTCCGCTCACCGAAGAGCAGCTCAAGCGCATCCACGAGCGCAATGCCGAAATGGACGCGAAGGAATCTGAAGAAAAGCGTTGAAGCATTTCTAACTGGCTGACGCCCCAGCCAAAAAAAGGCGTCAGTGATGGTCAGCAGCAGTCGAAATTGCCTAGACTCGCCTCCTTCGATGGAGGAATGAATGCTCAGGAAACTCCTGCCGCTGCTGCCAGTCGTGTTGTTGCTCTGCGGTTTTGCGCTCGGATTCGTCCAGCCAGTGGGGTTGCTGATCGGCGCCGCTTACGTCGCCTGGACCCTTTACGGCGAGACCCGCATGCCTCGCCTGCTGTGGTGGCTGGTGTGCCTCGTGCTCAGCATCGCCCTGGCCGCGCATCTGTTGCCGGGCACCAGTTCGTGGACGCTCTGGCCGGTGCGCCAGCTCAGCCCCGACGCTCCCGTCTATGCCCTGCACCTGTCCTGGGACAAAGCCCTGGTCGGCGCGACGCTGCTCGCCTGGTGGCTGCGCAGCGAGCCGGTGCCAATGGAGAAGCGCTCGCCGGACTTCGCCGCCATCGTGATCGTCACCACGCTGTTCGCCGTGCCGCTGGTGGCAGTCGCGGGAGGTCTGGTGGTGTGGAATCCCAAGTGGCCGCCAGGCTTCTGGCTGTGGATGGCGGTGAATATCTGCGTGATCTCGCTCACCGAGGAAGCCTTCTTCCGTGGGCTGCTGCAAAGCGAGCTGGTGCGACGCCTGGGCGCATTCTTCGGCGTCGCGGTCGCGAGCCTGCTGTTCGGCCTGGTGCATTGGCCGATCAATCCGCTGTTCGCGGTGGTAGCGGGCATTGCAGGCCTGGGGTACGGCCTGGCATTCCACTTCAGCGGCCGGTTGTCCGTCGCGGTGCTGCTGCATGCGGCGGTGAATTGCCTGCACCTGCTGCTGTTCAGTTATCCGTTGCGGATCATCTGATCGGCTCGCACCGCCGGTGTGCGATCGCGGACGGGGTCCGCTCCTGCCCAAAGCTCGACACGGCGCCGCAACGCAGATACCTCCGGCGCGCGTAGGAGCGGACTCCGTCCGCGATCGGCATCACGCCCGCTGCAAACTTACTCGCGCATCACCAGCAGCAACGCCTGCTCGGCGAGTTCGTCCAGCGTCAGGCTGCCCTCGGGACGGAACCAGGTGATGGACCAGGACAACGCCCCGGTGAGGAATCGCCGCAGAATGAACGGATCGCCCTGGCTGAAACCGGCCACACGGGCCTCTTCCAGCACTTCCAGCCACATCTGCTCGTAGATGTCGCGCAGGCTGAGGATGTAGGCCTGGCCCTCTTCCGACAGCGAGCGCCATTCATAGACCAGCACCGCCATCGCCTCGCCGGTACCGCCAGTGATCGACTGCAGCTCGCAGCGGATCAGCGCCAGCAGCCGTTCGCGCAGGGTCGTTGCATCGGCTAGCGCGGCGCGCATCAGGGCGGTGTTGTAGAGGATGGTTTCCTCCATCACCGAGCGGAGGATCTCATCCTTGCTCTTGAAGTGATGGAAGATGCTGCCGGACTGGATGCCCACCGCGCCGGCCAGGTCGCGCACCGTGGTGCGTTCGTAGCCCTTGCTGCGGAACAGGTGCGCGGCGGTATGCAGCAGCTTGCCGCGGGCGCTCTCCGGGTCGGTGATCTGCCCGGTCCCGACCAGCTCCAGCATGACTTCGCGGGCTTTGCGGTCATCCACGCTTTCTCTCCCCATTGATCCCATCTGGCCACTCTGTTCAGGGCGATTCATCGAAACGCCCCGCAAGTGCTTGTGTTGTCTGACGAAATGTAAGCCCGCGAAGACCTACCAAGCAAGCGCTTGGCCATCCAATGGTTGGGGTTGTCGTTAAAACGACTCTTTTCAACCAAGCGCTTGCTTGGTAATGTCAGCCCATCACCCACGTAACGGGCATAACAATGACCAGAACCGTACGTATCGGCTGCGCCTCCGCCTTCTGGGGCGACACTTCCACCGCCGCCGCCCAGCTGGTGCGCGGCGCGGAAATGGATTACCTGGTATTCGACTACCTGGCCGAAATCACCATGTCGATCATGGCCGGCGCGCGCCTGAAGAACCCCGAGGCAGGCTACGCCACCGATTTCATCGAAGTGATGACACCCCTGCTGGGCGATATCGCCACGAAAAAGGTCCGCGTGATCAGCAACGCCGGCGGGGTGAATCCCACCGCCTGCGCCAGCGCCCTGGCCGCCGCCTGCGAGAAGGCCGGTGTGGCGCTGAAGATCGCCGTGGTGCACGGCGACAACCTGCAACCGCGCCTGGGCGAACTGGCCAAGTCCGGCATCCGCGAGATGTTCAGCGAGGCGCCGATGCCGCCGATGTGCGTATCGGTCAACGCCTACCTCGGCGCCCCCGGGATCGTCCAGGCGCTGGCGGCCGGTGCCGATATCGTCATCACCGGTCGCGTGGTGGACAGCGCGGTGGTCAGCGCCGCGCTGGTCCACGAGTTCGGCTGGGCCTGGAACGACTACGACAAGCTGGCCCAGGCCGCGCTGGCCGGGCACATCATCGAATGCGGCGCGCAGTGCACCGGCGGCAACTTCACCGACTGGGAAAGCGTGCCGGACTACGAGCACATCGGTTTCCCCCTCGTCGAAGTAGAGGCCAGCGGCGACTTCGTGGTGACCAAGCCGCAGGGCACCGGCGGGCTGGTCACCCCGCTGTCGGTGGGCGAGCAGATGCTCTACGAGATCGGCGACCCGCGCGCCTACCTGCTGCCCGACGTCATCTGCGATTTCACCCAGGTCCAGCTGGCGCAGGTTGGCGACAACCGCGTGTCCGTCAGCGGTGCGCGCGGCCTGCCGCCGACCGGGCAGTACAAGGTCAGCGCCACTTACCCGGACGGCTTCCGCTGCACCGCCAGCTGCCTGATCGCCGGCATCGACGCGGTGAAGAAGGCCGAGCGGGTCAGCCAGGCCATCATCGCCAAGACCGAGGAAATCCTCATGGAACGCGGCTGGGGGCCGTACCGCGAGGTCAGCGTCGAACTGCTCGGCAGCGAGGCCACCTACGGTCCGCACGGCCGCCGCGAGGACAGCCGCGAAATCGTGGTGAAGCTCGCCGTGCGCCATAGCCGCAAGGAAGCCCTGGTGCTGTTCTCCCGCGAGATCGCCCAGGCCGCCACCGGCATGGCGCCGGGCCTGACCGGCATCGTCGGCGGCCGCCCAACCGTGTACCCGGTGATTCGCCTGTTCTCCTTCCTGATCGACAAGGACAGCTGCGAGCTGGCCGTGGAGATCGATGGCCAGCGCCAGCACGCTGCCCTGCCCGCACTCGACACCTTCGATCCGGCCGCGCTCGCCGATGACATTCCCGTACCGGCCGCCATCGGCCCGGCACAGGCCAGCGTGCCGCTGGTGAAGCTGGCCGTGGCGCGCTCCGGCGACAAGGGCAACCACAGCAATATCGGCGTCATGGCACGCAAGCCGGAGTACCTGCCGTGGATCGCCGAGGCACTGAGCGAAGGCGCGGTGGCCGAATGGATGCAGCACGTACTCGACCCGCAGGTCGGCCGCGTCAGCCGCTGGCACCTGCCGGGCAGCCACAGCCTGAACTTCCTGCTGGAGAACGCCCTGGGCGGCGGCGGTGTGGCGAGCCTGCGCATCGACCCGCAGGGCAAGGCCTTTGCTCAGCAGTTACTGGAATTCCCGGTGGCGGTGCCGCAGCACATCGCTGATGAACTAAGCGCCCCAACAATGAGCCCCTCACCCTAACCCTCTCCCAGAGGGAGAGGGGACTGTCTGGTGCAGGATGAATCCGTGGCGTTAGCCGGCACGGACGGCCCCCTCTCCTAGGGGAGAGGGCTGGGGTGAGGGGAAATCGCTGGCACAGGAATTTCCTCAAAACGCACAAAGAACGATTGAGCAGGACGAAAACAACAATGAGCTACGACTCGATCTTCAAACCCGGCCTGTTCACCGGCCAGACCATCATCGTCACCGGCGGCGGCAGCGGTATCGGTCGCTGCACCGCCCACGAGCTGGCAGCCCTCGGCGCCCACGTAGTGCTGGTCGGGCGCAAGGCCGAGAAGCTGGAGAAGACCGCCGGCGAAATCATCGAGGACGGCGGCAGCGCCAGCTGGCACAGCTGCGACATCCGCGACGAGGAAGCGGTCAAGGCGCTGGTCGCCCAGGTCATCGCCGAGCGCGGGCCGATCCATCACCTGGTCAACAACGCTGGCGGCCAGTACCCCGCGCCGCTGGCCTCGATCAACCTGAAGGGCTTCGAGGCCGTGGTGCGCACCAACCTCGTCGGCGGCTTCCTGATGGCCCGCGAAGTGTTCAACCAGAGCCTGAGCAAGACCGGCGGCAGCATCGTCAACATGCTCGCCGACATGTGGGGCGGCATGCCCGGCATGGGCCACTCCGGCGCTGCCCGCGCCGGCATGGAGAACTTCACCAAGACCGCCGCCATCGAGTGGGGCCACGCCGGCGTGCGGGTCAACGCCGTGGCGCCGGGCTGGGTCGCCTCCAGCGGCATGGACACCTACGAAGGCGCGTTCAAGGCGGTGATCCCGACCCTGCGCGAGCACGTGCCGCTCAAGCGCATCGGCACCGAATCGGAAGTGGCCTCGGCCATCGTCTTCCTGCTCTCCCCCGGAGCGGCCTTCATCAGCGGCAACACCATCCGCATCGATGGCGCCGCCAGCCAGGGCAGCCGCGCCTTCCCGCTATCCAAGGCGAAGCCGGGGCAAAGCCGTTCCTACAACGGTTTCCACCGCGCCTATCTTCCCGATGTGCTGAAGGATCAGGAGTAAGCCATGCCGGTGATCCAGTCGGAAATCGACGCCCAGGGTGAAGACTTCGCCCGCAACCGCGAGGCCATGCTGGCCGCCGTGGCGAGCTTCCGCGAGGTCGAGCAGAAGGTGCTCGACAAGGCCGCCGAGGCCAAACCCAAGTTCGACAAGCGCGGCCAGTTGCTGCCCCGCGAGCGCCTGAACCTGCTGCTGGACGCCGGTGCGCCGTTCCTCGAGATCTCCTCGCTGGCCGGCTACAAGCTGCATGACGACAAGGACGGCACCCAGGCCGGCGGCGGCATCATCTCCGGCATCGGCTATATCGCCGGGGTGCGCTGCCTGGTGACCGCCAGCAACAGCGCGATCAAGGGCGGCACCATCTCCCCCACCGGCCTGAAGAAGACCCTGCGCCTGCAGCAGATCGCCTTCGAGAACAAGCTGCCGGTGGTGGCGCTGACCGAGAGCGGCGGCGCCAACCTGAACTACGCGGCGGACATCTTCGTCGAGGGCGCGCGCGGCTTCGCCAATCAGGCACGCATGTCGGCGGCGGGCATTCCCCAGGTCACCGTGGTGCACGGCTCGTCCACCGCTGGCGGCGCCTACCAGCCGGGGCTGTCGGATTATGTGGTGGTGGTGCGCGGCAAGGCCAAAATGTTCCTCGCCGGCCCGCCGCTGCTGAAAGCCGCCACCGGCGAGGTCGCCACTGATGAAGAATTGGGTGGCGCCGAACTGCACGCCCAGGTCGCCGGCACCGCCGAGTACCTGGCGGAGAACGACGCCGACGGCGTGCGCCTGGCACGGGAAATCCTTGCCGCACTGCCGTGGAATGCGCAGCTGCCCGCACGCCGCAAGCTGGAGTGGGACGAGCCGCTCTACCCGGCGCAGGAACTGCTCGGCGTGGTTCCGGCGGACGCGAAGAAGCCCTACGACGTGCGCGAGATCATTGCGCGCATCGCCGACGGCTCGCGCTTCCTCGACTTCAAGAATGAATTCGACAGCCAGACCGTCTGCGGCCACCTGCACATCGAAGGCCACGCCTGCGGCCTGATCGGCAACAACGGCCCGATCACCCCGCAGGGCGCGGCCAAGGCGGCGCAGTTCATCCAGCTGTGCGAACAGAGCAACACGCCGATCCTGTTCCTGCACAACACCACCGGCTTCATGGTCGGCACCGAGTCCGAGCGCCTGGGCGTGATCAAGCACGGCTCGAAGATGATCCAGGCGGTGGCCAACGCCACGGTGCCCAAGCTCACCCTGGTCGTCGGCGGCTCCTACGGCGCCGGCAACTACGCCATGTGCGGCCGCGGGCTGGACCCGCGCTTCATCTTCGCCTGGCCCAACAGCCGCACCGCCGTGATGGGCGGTGCCCAGGCCGGCAAGGTGCTACGCATCGTCACCGAGGAAAAGCACGCCAAGGAGGGCAAGGAAGCCGACCCGAAGATGCTCGACATGCTCGAACAGATGACCGCGCAGAAACTCGACGCCCAGTCCACCGCGCTCTACGGCACGGCGAGCCTGTGGGACGACGGGCTGATCGACCCGCGCGACACCCGCGCGTTGCTGGGTTATCTGCTGGATATCTGTGCGGAGGCGGCCGTGCGGCCGCTGAAGGGTAATAGTTTTGGGGTAGCAAGGTTCTGATGGGGGCGGGCAAAAGCCCCTCTCCCCCGCCCTCTCCCGCAAGCGGGAGAGGGGGCCAAAGCGACCCGGCGTAAAGCGAACTTCCAGCTCGCTCCGAGCAGCTCCCTCTCCCTTCAGGGAGAGGGCTGGGGAGAGGGCGATAGGCTAAACAACTCAGGCTTACGGAGAACAACAACAATGATCTTCACCCAGGAACACGAAGAACTCCGCCGCACCGTCCGCAACTTCGTCGAGCGCGAGATCAACCCCTACGTCGACGAGTGGGAAAAGGCCGGTCGCTTCCCGATCCACGAGGTCTTCAAGAAGGCCGGCGACCTGGGCCTGCTGGGCATCTCCAAGCCGGAGAAATTCGGCGGCATGGGCCTGGACTACAGCTACTCGGTGGTCGCCGCCGAGGAGTTCGGCACCATCCATTGCGGCGGCGTGCCGATGGCCCTGGGCGTGCAGACCGACATGTGCACACCGGCCCTGGCGCGCTTCGGCTCCGATGAGCTGCGCGAGGAATTCCTCCGCCCGGCCATCGCCGGCGAGATGGTCGGCTGCATCGGCGTCTCGGAAGTGGGCGCCGGCTCCGACGTCGCCGGACTGAAGACCACTGCGCGCAAGGATGGCGACGACTACGTCATCAACGGCAGCAAGATGTGGATCACCAACTCGCCGTCCGCCGACTTCATCTGCCTGCTGGCCAACACCTCCGACGACAAGCCCCACGTCAACAAGTCGCTGATCATGGTGCCGATGAAGTCCAAGGGCATCAGCATCAGCCCGCACCTGGACAAGCTCGGCATGCGCAGCTCGGAGACCGCCCAGGTGTTCTTCGACGACGTGCGCGTCCCGCAGCGCTACCGCATCGGCGCCGAGGGTTCGGGCTTCATGATGCAGATGCTGCAATTCCAGGAAGAGCGCCTGTTCGGCGCCGCCAGCGGAATCAAGGGCATGGAGTACTGCGTCAACGCCACCATCGACTACTGCAAGGAGCGCAAGACCTTCGGCCAGGCGCTGATTGACAACCAGGTCATCCACTTCCGCATGGCCGAACTGATGACCGAGATCGAGTGCCTGCGCGCCCTCACCTACCAGGCCACCGAACAGTACATCCGCGGCAAGGACGTCACCCGCCTGGCCTCCATGGCCAAGCTCAAGGTCGGCCGGCTGTCCCGCGAGGTCACCGACGCCTGCCTGCAGTACTGGGGCGGCCAGGGCTTCATGTGGGAAAACCCAATCGCCCGCGCTTACCGTGACACCCGCCTGGTCTCCATCGGCGGCGGCGCGGACGAAATCATGCTGGGCATCATCTGCAAGCTGATGGGCACCCTGCCGGGCAAGAAGAAGGGCTGACTCCGCTTTTGCAGGACCGAGCGGGACGCCTAGTCCTTGCTCGCGAACAGCTCCGCTGCCGGGGTTGGTTCGCGAGCAAGCTCGCTCCTACACAAAGTCAACCGACACCGATTCGACGAGGACTTGCGGCATGAGCCAATTGCCGAACTGCGAAACCCTGCTGCTGGAGCGTGACGGCGGCGTACTGCACGTCACCCTGAACCGCCCGGACAGCCGCAACGCCATGAGCCTGGCGATGGTCAGCGAACTGCGCGCGGTGCTCGCGGCCGTGCGTGACGACCGCGCCGTGCGCGCCATCGTCCTGCGCGGCGCCGGCGGGCACTTCTGCGCTGGCGGCGACATCAAGGACATGGCCGGTGCCCGCGCCGCCGGTCCCGATGCCTATGCCGCGCTGAACCGCGCCTTCGGCGGCCTGCTGGAAGAAACCCAGGCACAGCCGCAGGTGCTGGTCGCTGCGCTGGAAGGTGCGGTGCTCGGCGGTGGCTTCGGCCTGGCCTGCGTCTCGGACATCGCCATCGCGGCGGCCGACGCGCAATTCGGCCTGCCGGAAACCAGCCTCGGCATCCTGCCGGCGCAGATCGCGCCCTTCGTGGTGAAACGCATCGGCCTGACCCAGGCCCGCCGCCTCGCCCTGACTGCCGCGCGCTTCGATGGCCGTGAGGCGCTGCGCCTCGGGCTCGTGCATCTCTGCGCCGACAACGCCGAAAACCTCGGCGTGCAACTGACGGAAACCCTCGACCAGGTCCGTCGCTGCGCTCCGGGCGCCAATGCCGCCACCAAGGCTCTGCTGCTGGCCACCGAGACCGAAGCCCTCGGCCCGCTGCTGGACAGCGCCGCCCGCCAGTTTGCCGAGGCGGTGACCGGCGCGGAAGGCGCCGAAGGCACCATGGCCTTCGTACAGAAACGCAAACCGAACTGGGCGCAGTGACCCAACGCGCGCACCGAACAACCCCCTCTCCCTTCAGGGAGAGGGCTGGGGAGAGGGAAACAGCCAGCATGCCCAGCTTCGACAAGATCCTGATTGCCAACCGCGGCGAGATCGCCTGCCGGGTGATCCGCACCGCCCACGACCTGGGCTACCGCACCGTGGCCGTGTACAGCGAGGCCGACGCCAACGCCCGCCACGTACAGCTGGCCGACGAGGCCGTGTGCATCGGCCCGGCGCCGGTCGGCCAGTCCTACCTGAAACCCGAGGCGATCCTCGACGCCGCGAAACGCACCGGCGCCGGCGCGGTCCACCCCGGCTACGGCTTCCTCTCGGAGAATGCCGACTTCGCCCGCGCCTGCGAGGCAGCCGGCATCGTCTTCATCGGTCCGGGCGTGGAAGCTATCCACCTGATGGGCAGCAAGCGCCTGTCGAAGATCGCCATGCTCGAAGCCGGCGTGCCCTGCATCCCCGGCTACGAAGGCGCCGATCAGGACGACGCCACGCTCCGCCGCGAGGCCGAGCGCATCGGCTACCCGCTGATGATCAAGGCCAGCGCCGGCGGCGGCGGGCGCGGCATGCGCCTGGTGACACGCAGCGAAGACCTCGCCGAGCAACTGCGCACGGCGCGTTCGGAAGCGCAGAACGCCTTCGGCAGCGGCGAGCTGATCCTGGAGAAAGCCGTGGTGCAGCCGCGCCACGTGGAAATCCAGGTGTTCGGCGACAGCCACGGCCACATCGTCTATCTCGGTGAGCGCGACTGCTCGGTGCAGCGCCGCCACCAGAAAGTCATCGAGGAAGCACCCTGCCCGGTGCTGACCGAGGAACTGCGCGCCGCCATGGGCAGCGCCGCGGTGAAGGCCGCCGCGTCGGTGAACTACCTGGGCGCCGGCACCGTGGAGTTCCTGCTGGATGCCAGCGGCGCCTTCTACTTCCTGGAAATGAACACCCGCCTGCAGGTGGAGCACCCGGTCACCGAACTGGTCACCGGCCAGGACCTGGTGGCCTGGCAGATTCGCGTCGCCGAAGGCCATCCGCTGCCGCTCACCCAGGAGCAGATCCAGCTCAAGGGCCATGCCATCGAGGTACGCCTGTACGCCGAGGACGCCGGCAACGGTTTCCTCCCGCAGACCGGCCAGGTGCTGCGCTGGACGCCGCCGCAGCTGGACGGCATCCGCATCGACCACGGCCTGCGCGAAGGCCAGCCGGTGACGCCCTTCTACGACCCGATGCTGGCCAAGGTCATTGCCTACGGCGCTACCCGTGACGAAGCCCGGCGCAAGCTGGTGCGCGCCGTGGAGGACTGCGTGCTGCTGGGCGTGACCGGCAACCAGCGCTTCCTCGCCAACCTGCTCAAGCACCCGGAATTCGCCGCCGGCAACGCCACCACGGCGTTCATCGGCGAACAGTTCGCCGACGACCCGAGCCTGGCCCCGCGCCAGCCGCAGCCGCTGGAACTGGCCTGCGCCGCCGCCCTGCTTTACCAGGCCTCGGCCAGCGATCGCGCGCACCAGCCCGGCCTCTCCGGCTGGCGCAGCGCAGGTAGCGCGCCGTGGCGTTTTGCGCTCAAGCATGGCGAGGAGAAATTCGTCGTCGAGCTGGAAGTCCGCGAACACGGCACCCAGCCGGCGCTGCTGGCCCGCATCGGTGAATCCGAAATCAATCTGCGCCTGCTCGGCGAGGAGAACGGCGACGCGATCCTGGAGGCCGACGGCGTTCGTCGCCGCCTGCCCTTCCACCGCGACGGGGCGCGCCTCTGGCTGTATGGCGCGGACGGCAACCTGGAATTGCTCGACATCACCCACGAGCCCGTCAGCGCGGCTGGCGGCGCAGGCTCCGGCACGGTGAAGGCGCCGATGGATGGCGCCATCGTCGACGTACTGGTGAGCGAAGGGACGCGGGTCAGCAAGGGGCAACTGCTGCTGGTACTGGAAGCAATGAAGATGGAGCACCCGCTCAAGGCCGGCGTCGACGGCGTGATCCGCCGCGTGCAGGTGAGCAAGGGTGAGCAGGTGAAATCGCGGCAGTTGTTGGTGGAGGTGGAGGCGCTGGAGTCAGTCTGACGGATTCTTTCCCCTCACCCTAACCCTCTCCCGGAGGGAGAGGGGACTGTTCGGCGCAGGCTGAAACCATGGATTCAGTCGGCACAATCGGCTCCCTCTCCCCTTGGGAGAGGGCTGGGGTGAGGGAGGGCCCAGCGCACCCATCATCAGAAAGCACTTTTCGTAGGAGCGGATTCATCCGCGATGCCGTCCGACAAAGACAACAAGAACACGGAGCACCCCATGTCCCTGAAAGGCAAAACCCTCTTCATCACCGGCGCCAGCCGCGGCATCGGCCGCGAAATCGCCCTGCGCGCCGCCCGTGATGGTGCCAACATCGTCATCGCCGCCAAGAGCGCCGAGCCCCATCCGAAACTCGAAGGCACCATCTTCAGTGTCGCCGAGGAAGTCGAAGCCGCTGGCGGCAAGGCGCTGGCCCTGCAACTGGACGTGCGCGACGAGAACGCCGTGCGCGAAGCCATGGCCCGCGCCGCCGAGCACTTCGGCGGCATCGACGCCGTGGTGAACAACGCCGGCGCCATCAAGCTGGTGGGTGTCGAGCGCCTGGAGCCCAAGCGCTTCGACCTGATGTACCAGATCAACACCCGCGCGGTGATGGTTTGCAGCCAGGCCGCGCTGCCCTATCTGAAGGAAAGCAAGGGCCACATCCTCAGCCTGTCGCCACCGATCAACCTGGCTGGCAAGTGGTTCGCCCAGCACGGCCCCTACACCGTGACCAAGTACGGCATGAGCATGCTTACCCTCGGCATGCACGAGGAGTTCAAAAAGTACGGCATCAGCGTCAACGCGCTGTGGCCGAAAACCATGATCGCCACCGCCGCCATCGAGTTCGAACTGGGCAGCCGTGACGCCTTCAAGCGCGCACGTACCCCGGCGATCATGGCCGATGCCGCCTACGCCATCCTCTCCAGCAGCGAGCGCAGCATCAGCGGGCGCCTGCTGATCGACGAGGACATCCTGCGCGAACAAGGTGAGGCCGACTTCGAGCAGTACCGCTTCGACCCGAACGGCGGGAGCCTGGTGCCCGACCTGTTCCTCGACTGAGCCTACTCGCGGGCCTCTTCGTAGGGCGCATAGCGCGGAACGCGTTATCCGCAGTTCACTCCCCACGGACTGACGGCGGATAACCGCAAGCGGTTATTCGCCCTACGGCGCTCTCTGCTGGCATCGTTCGCGGCGTTTACCAATCGACACAATCCCGCCCTCGCCCATTCGCCATCCCCTCCTAGACTGCGATGAACGCCTCGCCGGCACGTTTGCCGATCTGCCCTGCGCCTGACGCGCATGGGCCATAGTCGCGCGCCGGGGAGCGGCCTAGAGTCGCTCGGAAGCGTCTGCACGCCACAGACAACAATGACAACAAGGGCACGCTTCAATGACCCACGCCGACATCATCACCCCGACCCGATTCCTCGCCCACCTGCCTGCCACCCTCGGTCGCGTGCCGCGCATGCTGCGCGGGCTGTACTACACGGGCATCCGCAACCGCGAGAAGAACCTTTCCCTGGGCTGGGCCCTGGAGCGCGCCGCGCGCCTCTACCCGGACAGCCCGGCACTGATCGACGAGCGCCGGCGTCTGTCCTACGCCCTCTTCAACGGCTGGGCCAATCGCCTCGCGCGCGCCCTCCAGGCAGAAGGCGTGCATCACGCCAGCGTGGTGGCGGTGATGCTGGAGAATCGCGCCGAAATGCTCGTGGTGCTCGCCGCCCTGGCCAAGCTCGGCGCCATCGGCGCGCTGGTCAACACCACCCAGCGCGGGCAGGTCCTCAGCCATAGCCTCAACCTGGTCAAGCCCAGCCACTTCGTGGTCGGTGAAGAGCTGCGCGACGCCTTCGAGGATGTGCGCCCGGCACTGGAGAACAGCGGTGGACGCTGCTACTGGATCGCCGACGGCGACGAACCGGCGCAACCGCCCGCCGGCTGGCAGAACCTGATGCGCATGGCCCAGGAGCAGGACTCCACGAACCTGCCGGAAACCGCCCAGGTGCGCCTGAAGGACGCCTGCTTCTACATCTACACCTCCGGCACCACCGGGCTGCCGAAGGCCTCGATCATGAGCCATGGCAAGTGGATCAAGGCCTACGGCGGTTTCGGCCACTCCGGCCTGGGCCTGACCAACAGCGATGTGCTCTACCTGACGCTGCCCTGCTACCACAACAACGCCGTGACCGTGTGCTGGAGCGCCGTACTGGCCGGCGGCGCGGCCATCGCCTTGCGCCGCAAGTTCTCCGCCAGCTCCTTCTGGAAGGACGTGCAGGCGTACCAGGCCACCTGCTTCGGCTACATCGGCGAGCTCTGCCGCTACCTGCTCAACCAGCCCGAATGCGCCGAGGAACGCGGCAACAGCCTGACCTGCATGATCGGCAACGGCCTGCGCCCCTCGATCTGGAACGAGTTCAAGGAACGCTTCGGCATCGAACGGATCACCGAGTTCTATGCCTCCAGCGAAGGCAATATCGGTTTCACCAACGTATTCAACTTCGACAATACGGTGGGCTTCTCGCCGGCAACCTACGCAATCGTCCGTTATGACCTGGAGAACGACCAGCCGGTGCGCGATGCCAGGGGCTTCATGGAAAAAGTCGACAAGGGCGAAGCGGGCCTGCTGATCAGCGAGATCAGCGACAAGTGGCCGTTCGATGGCTACACCGATCCGGCCAAGAGCGAGGCGGTGACCTATCGCAACGTCTTCAAGGAAGGCGACGCCTGGTTCAACACCGGCGACCTGATGCGCGACATCGGCTTCAAGCACACCCAGTTTGTCGACCGTCTGGGCGACACCTTCCGCTGGAAGGGTGAGAACGTTTCCACCACCGAGGTGGAAAACGCCTTGGGTGCCTTCCCCGGCGTGGAGGACGCGGTGGTCTATGGCGTGGAGATTCCCGGCACCAATGGCCGCTGCGGCATGGCCGCGCTGCGCCTGGCCGATGGCGCCAGCCTGGATGCCACGGAACTGGCGGCCCACCTGGACCGCGAACTGCCGGCCTACGCGGTGCCGCTGTTCCTGCGCCTGCTGGCCCAGGTGGAGACCACCGGGACCTTCAAGTACAAGAAGACCGACCTCAAGCGCAACGCCTACGACCCCTCAGCCGTCACCGAAGCACTGTTCGTGCGACTGCCTGGAGAGGCGGATTATCGGACGCTGGACGCAGCGATGTTCGAGGCGATTCGCGGCGGCGTGCATCGTTTCTGAAGGCTGCCATAACGAACTTCTTCGCGAAGTCGTCCCCGCTCCCCCGTCCTGGCTGCGCGCCCGAAGGGGGAGAGATAGCCGTGCCGGCTGAAGCCCCGGATGGTCCCCTCTTGCTTGAGGGAGAGGGGAAAACGCAGGCACGGCATCGCACAAGAAAACAGTCGTTCCTGGAGGGAAATCGAGCGATCAGTTGCGGAACTTGAACTGCAACTCGGCTCCACGGATGTCCGAGTGCCAACTGTCGTCGTTGGGCTCGCGCTCGTTGGGCTCGCGCTGGATCAGCCGGCCACCGACCTCGAAGGGGCTCTGTCCGGCTTTTTCGCCGAACATCGGCGGCAGGATCGGCTTCTCCTCGATGACGGTGATCGGATCGTCCGGCTCCAACTGATCGACCAGGTCCCTGGGCAGACGAAGGTCCAGCTTCACCGTCGGCAGCGGCTGCTTGACCACCGGATCAATCGGCTTCTTCACCTGCGCCGGCGTCTTCGAGGGCGCCTTGGCCTCAGGCTTGATGGCGGCCTCCACCGCGGCGGACTTGGGCGCCGCCACGGCCTTGGCGGCGGCAGGCTTGGCCTCTTCCTCGCGCGGCTGCTCGGCGGCCGGTTCCGGCGCAGGCGAGCTGGCAGGCGCGGTCACGGCCGGGGCAACAGCCGGGGCCGGAGCCACAGCCTTGTCCTTGTGCTCGTCGCCACAGGCAGCGAGCAGCAGGGACAGACTGGCGACAACGAGGATTCGGGACTTCTTCATGGAGCGGACCGTCAGAAAAACCGCGCAATGCTGGCGCGAGTTGCGTTGCAGAGCAAGCGTCTTGCCATGACAAACCGTTACTGCAATCAGTCTGACAGACGCGGGCTGAACCCGGCCTGTCATTGATCAAGGATTGCCAGGCAATTCCTTCAGCGCCTTGTCGATATCCAGCTCCGGGAAGCGCTGGCGGAGGCTCTCGCGCACACGTCCAGCCTCCTCGCTCTGCCCCTTGCCTTGCAGGTCACGCAGGTGCAGCAGGCTGGTACGCGGCTCGTCGATCTCATCCGCGAACGCTTGCAGCTTCCCCTGGGCTCGCACGCCAGGCTGCGCCTGGGCGTCAGCCAACTCGCGGGTCTTGGCCTTCGCCTCTTCCGCCGTGACTTTCTTGCTCATCGGCGCCGGCTTGGCCAGTTCTTCCTTCGAAGCCGTGGCGGCAATACTGTCCATCTGCGGCGCGGCCATGCTCGGCTCCGCCGCATAGGGCGCAGCAGCCGGTGCTGCAGGCGGCGCCATGGCCGGCGCGGGCGCCGGCGCACGCATCATGGCCGGGGCTACCGGGGCATCGAACTGCCGAGGCGCCTCGTCAAAGGTCCGCAAGGTCAAGCTGAGCCCCACGCCCAGGGTCGCAAGGCCCGCCACGGCAACGCCCCAGCGCTGGCGGCTGCCAGCACCCAGCAGCCAGTGATGCAGGCGTTCGCCCAGGCTGGGCTTCTTCGGCTGCACGGCGGCGCGAGCGGCGGCCAGAATGCGCGCGTCCAGCTGCGCCGACGGCTGCTCGTCGCTGTGCCGGCGGAAGTGCTCGAGCAGTTCCTGCTCGTGCGGATCGCGGTTCATGGGCTTACCTCCTCGGTCGCCGCCGGGTCCGACAGCAACCGGCGCAGTTTCTGCATTGCGTAGCGCAGCCGGCTCTTCACCGTTTCGGCCGGGGTTCGCGTCAGCTCGGCAATTTCGTTCAGCTCCAGGTCACCATGGGCGCGCAGCAGGAACACCTCTCGCTGCTCCTCCGGCAGCGACTCCAGCGCACCTTGCAGGCGCTGCCGGTCGCGACTCAGGGCCAGCTCGTGCGCCGGATCGACGCTCTCGCCCGCCAGCGCCTCACCGTGCAGCTGCTCGTCGAAGCTCTCCTGGCGCCCCTGGTGCCGACCCAGCTTGCGCCAGTGGTCGATCAGCCGATTGCGACCGATCTGGTACAGCCAGGTCTTGAAGCTGGCGGCGCCCAGCGGTTGGCTGTCGCTGCGGATCAGGCTCAGCCAGGTTTCCTGGAACACCTCTTCGGCCTGGGCGTTGTCGCCGCACAGGCCGCAGAGGAAGCGGAACAGGCCGAGGCGATGGCGAGCGTAAAGCTCGGCGAAGGCCTCGGCGTCACCTTGTCGGTAACGTCGCAGGAGCGCGACGTCACTATCGTCCGTGAGGGGTTTGTTCAAATCACTCTATCCGTGCCTGTTCGGGTACCGGGGTCTGCAGGCTCTGCGCCAGCTCGGCGAGCTGGACGAACTCTGCGCGCAGGCCGAAGCGATCCTCGCCCCGCGCGGCGCGAGCCAGATTTACAGTATCGCCGATGTCGAAGGCCCCCGTGTAGCGCCCGCCTTCCAGTTGCTGGGCGAAGGCAGCCACAGCGGCGGCGAAGCGCAGGTCGTCACTGGCCTGGGCGATGCTCGCACGCTGCTCGGCAACGCGAATGGGCCGCTCGATCAACTGGCTGGTGCCACCTTCGGCGCCTTTGTAGCGCACACGCAGCAGGGCCAGTTCGTCCCCCTTGGCGTCGGACTTCACCGCGTCGCCCTGGTAGCGCAGCGGCTCCAGCCAGCCCTTGCCGCCGGCCGGGACAATCTCGTAGAGCGCGGTGACGGTATGCCCGGCGCCGATCTCGCCGGCATCCACCTTGTCGTTGCTGAAGTCCTCGCGCTTGAGCGCACGGTTCTCGTAACCCAGCAGGCGGTACTCGCTGACCTGCGCCGGGTTGAATTCCAGCTGGATCTTCACGTCCTTGGCGACCACCGCGAGGGTCGAGCTGAGCTGGTCCACCAGTACCTTGCGCGCCTCGCGCAGGTTGTCGATGTAGGCATAGCTGCCGTCGCCCGCGTCGGCCAGCTGTTCCATGAGCTGCTCGTTGTAGTTGTCCACGCCGTAGCCCAGGGTGGTCAGCGAAACACCGCTGCGGCGCTTCTCGGCGGCCATCTGCTTGAGCGTCTCGAAGTCGCTGATGCCGACATTGAAATCGCCATCGGTGGCCAGCAGGATGCGGTTGATGCCCTTGGGCAGATAGCCCTTCTGCGCCATCCGGTAAGCCAGTTCGATGCCCGAGGCGCCAGCCGTGGAACCGCCGGCCTGAAGCTGCTCGATGGCGCTGCGGATGGTCGCCTTGTCGCGTCCGGATGTCGGCTCCAGCACCACGCGGGACTCGCCGGCATAGACCACCAGGGACACCTTGTCCTGCTCACGCAACTGGTCCACCAGGAGCTTGAGGGTGCTTTTCACCAGTGGTAGGCCCTCGCGGCGATCCATGGAGCCGGAGACGTCCACCAGGAACACCAGGTTGGCCGGCGGCAGCTCCGCAACGCTGCGATCCGAGGCCTTGATGCCGACCCGCAGCAGGCGGGTATTCGGATTCCACGGCGTAGGCGCCAGCTCAGTGGTGATGCCGAAGGGCGAGGCGCCTTCGCTGTTGGGCAGTGCATAGTCGTAGGGGAAGTAGTTGACCATCTCCTCCAGCCGTACCGCGCCCTTGGGCGGCAAGCGGCCTTCGTTGAGGATGCGCCGGACGTTGGCGTAGCTGCCGGTGTCGACGTCGATGCTGAAGGTGGAAACCGGCTCCTGGGCGACGGCGTGGACCGGGTTGTCCGGCAGGTTCTGGTACTGCTCGCGGGGCACGTCCACATAGCCGGGCTGCTGCATGTCGGCCATAGGCGCGGGTGCGATGCTGGCGATGGGAGCCTGGGCGAGGTAGCCGGCGGAGCGCTGCAGCTTGGCGCTTTCTTCGTGCAGCTGCGCCGGCGCTGGGCTGGCGGGCTTGGTCAACGGCTCGAGCTGGGCGGATGCGTCCTGGGCGGCCGCCTTCTGCTTTGGCTCGCCCTCGGGGGAAATTCCGCAGCCGGCGACGGCGATCAGCAATCCGATAGCAAAACCCTGGGCGGCAGGGCGAAGGAAATGAACAGGGAGCGACATGGCGGCGGCCTCGCGGAGGGATTCAACTCCTCAGACGAGGCGGCACGGGGAAACGGGTTAGAACAGACGCAAAGAACGGAGGACAAATGTTGTAGGAGCGGATCTTATCCGCGAATGGCGCCGGACAATCCGGCCATCGCGGACAAGGTCCGCTCCTACGAAGGCAGCACAATCACGCTGCGATCAGCTCTTCCTGGCACAGCTGGCAAGCCAGCATGCCGAGGGTCATGATCGCCCGCTCCGCCTCACGGTCCCACGGTATGCCGCAGGTCAGGCGCAGGCAGTTGTTGAACTGCTCGGTGTTACTGAAGATCAGCCCCGGCGCGATGCTGATGCCCTGCTCCAGCGCGCGCACGTGCAGCTCCTTGGTATTCACCTTGGCCGGCAGGCTGACCCAGAGGATGAAGCCGCCCTTGGGCCGGGTCATCTGCGTGCCTTCCGGGAAGTACTGCTGCACCGCCAGCTGGTAGGCCGTCATGTTCTTGCGGTACTCCTGGCGGATGTAGCGCAGGTGCCGGTCGTAGCCGCCGTTCTCCAGGTACGCCGCCACGCCCATCTGGGTGACGGTGCACGCCGAATGCGTGGTGAAGGTCTGCAGGCGGCGGATTTCCTCTTGGTAGCGCTCGGTGATGATCCAGCCGATGCGCACGCCGGGCGAAATGGTCTTGGAGAAGCTCGAGCAGTACACCACGCGGCCATCACGGTCGTGCGCCTTGAGCGCCTTGGTCTGTCCCTGGTCGAACATCAGCTCGCCGTAGATGTCGTCTTCGATCACCCCGATATTGTGCTCGGCGGTGAGCTTGAGCAGTGCCTTCTGGCGGTCCTCCGGGATGGTGCCGCCCAGCGGGTTGCTCAAGCGCGCGGTCAGCACCAGCGCCTTGATCGGCCACTGGTTGGCGGCAAGCTGCAAGGCTTCCAGGCTGATGCCGGTGAGCGGGTCGCTGGGGATTTCGATGACCTTCAGGCCGAGGATGTCGGCCAATTGCAGCAGGCCGTAGTAGCTCGGCGACTCGGTGGCGATCAGGTCGCCCGGACGGGTCATCACCCTCAGCGCCATGTGGATGGCGTCCACACAGCCGTGGGTGATGGTCACCTGGGTCGGATCGACCACCACACCGGCATCGCGCATGCGGATCGCCACCTGGCGACGCAACGGCTCGTAGCCGGGGCTGAACATATAGCTGAAGGCGCGCGGGCTGGAGAAGCGCGTGACCTTGGCCAACTGCTGGTGCAATGCGCGGACCGGGAGGTAATCCACGTGCGGCACGGCGGCGCCCAGCGGGAACACGCCCTCGCGGCGCGCCTCGGCGAGTACCTGGTTGATGATGCTGCTGCGGGTGACCAGACCGGGGCGCTCGACACGGGCGATATCCGGCGTCGACGCCGTCAGCGCCGGCGTCCGATGCACATAGAAGCCGGACTGCGGGCGGGCGCGGATCAGGCCCTGATCTTCGAGGGTGGCGTAGGCCTGCAGCACCGTGGCGTGGCTGACGTTGAGCTGGGTGCTCAACTTGCGCACGGACGGTACGCGCTCACCTGGCTGGTAGACACCACGACGGATGTCCTCCGCCAGTTGCTGGGCGATGCGCTGGTACAGAAGCAGATTGGACATGACGGCCATCCCTCGGTCATTGAACCGAAACAGTAGCCAAAAAGTACAAACTGTTCCAGAACAGTCGTCAGTATTCTCCCCAATACAGTTCGCCGGGAGCGCCCATTCAGATCTCCCCCAGCCAATCCAGCAGACCTACAGCCACCAATTGCGCATCGGTGTTGAGGCCGAGCTTGAGCATGGCATTGCGCTTGTGGGTGCTGATGGTGGAGACGCTGCGATTGGTTCGCTCGGCGATCTCGCCCACCGTGGCACCGTGGGCCAGCCGACGGATGATGTCGATTTCCGTCGGGCTCAACGGGCGGCCGGTATGTCGCGGCTGACGGAGCATGGGGTCGATGTAGGTCTCCCCCTTGGCCAGCCGCGCGAACGCCTCGTCCAGCAGATTCAGCGAGTGACGCTTGCAGATATACCCCACTGCACCGCACTTCACCGCCGCCGCTGCCAGCAACGGCGCCCCCATGATCGAATAGACCAGGATGCGCACATCGGGATGATGCCGGCGCACCCACTCGATCAGGTGCACGCCATCGCGCCCGCGGGAACCGGGCAGCGCCAGCTCGATAATGGCCAGGTCGACGTCCGGATTGGCGTTGAGCGCCTCCAGCAAGCTGTCCGTATCGCTGACGAAGGCCTTGACCTGCGCCAGTCGGTGCTCAGGTAGGTAATGCTGTAGACCCCAGCCGATCATCGGTTGCGGGTCAGCCACTATCACATTCGGAAGTTTCTTTTCAGAAGGCATCGATTTCTCTCGTTTACTGCGCCCCTAATGGGGATTAGTCGCACCTCGCCATTTTCGCCAAGGTGCCACTCGAAGGATTTCGAGATGCCATAAAGAAAAGCCCCGGAACGGTCGGTTCAGGGGCTTTTCATTTGTCGGAATGTTTCGCGGGATCAGCGTGCGGCGCCGAGTTGGCCCTTCTCGTCGGAGAACACGATTTCCACTCGACGATTCTGCGCACGCCCCAGCGACGAAGCGTTGTCCGAGATCGGATAAGCCTCGCCGTAGCCCTGCACCTGGATGCGCTTGTCGTCCACGCCCAGGTCGCTCAGCGCATCGGCCACCGCCTGCGCGCGGTCCTTGGACAACTGCAGGTTCTGCTCGCGATCACCCTCGGCGTCGGTGTAACCCTCGATGCGGATCACCCGGCGCGGGTTGAGCTGGAGGAACTGAACCACCTTGAGCACGGTGCGGTTGGCGGCCGGCTTGAGGTCGGCCTCGCCGCTGTCGAACAGCACGTCGCCGAGGGTCAGCACCAGGCCGCGCTCAGTTTCGTTGGTGGCCAGGCTGACCATCTGCTGCTCCAGCCACTTGCTCTGCTCCTGCACGTTGAGCAGGCGCGCCTCGCGCATCGCCAATTGCAGACGCTCACGCTCCAGCTGCTGCTTGGCCAGGCGCTCCTGGTTCAGCGCCAGGTTGCTGTGCTCGCGGGCGATCTCGCTGTAGCGCTGGCTGAGGTAGGAATACTGCAGCACGTCGTCGCTGCTGCCCCAGTAGTTGGACAAGCGCTCGGCGCGGGCCAGGGACTCGCCGGCGCGAATCACATCCTTGGGCGCGCTGCGCAGCACGGAGGAGTCTTCCCTCACCGCCTGGAACTGGGTGCGCGCCTGCTCCAGGGACTTTTCACTGAGCTGGCTATTGGCGCAACCAGCGAGCAGGACCGCACTCGCCAGGGCAGTCAGGCGCAACAGTTGCACGGGAGTCATTGCACTTCTCCCAACTGTTTACGCAGACGGTTGATGCTTTTGCCCTGCTCTGCCAGTTGCTCCGCGCTCTTGCGCGTCAGAACCTTGGCCTCGGCCAGGCGCGCATCGAGCTCGGCCTGTTCGGCCAGTTGCCGGGCCTTCTTGTTCGAGCCGACCGCCAGGGCGCCCTTGGCCGCCTGGTACTTGTCGTCGGCGAGCTTAAGCTCGGCCACGTCATCGGTCGCACCCACGGCCTTGGCCTGTTCCAGCGCCTGTTCGGTGAGGCGCATCTGCTCATTGGGTGCCGGGTCGTTCGTCGCACAGCCGGCCAATGCAAACAAAGCCAGGCCGGCGACCATCATCCGTCGCTTGATCACGAAATCTGTTGTCCTACTGGGTGGGAGTGCCGGCGGGCCGCAGTTGCTGCGCCTTCCAGCGGGCCAGGTTGTCCTGCAGCAGACGCTGAGGGACCCCGGCGGCGGTCAATTCTGTCATCTTTTTCGCCAGTTGTCCGCGCAGCCACGGGTCGTTGCAGACCGAGTTGTGCGCGACGGTCAGGTACAGACCTTCACTGGAGACCGGCGGTTCCAGGGGCTGGAGATCGTCGGCCATGCCGAGGGTATCGGCGACGGCCAGGCCGGGATAGTGCTCGTAGATCACATAATCCGAGCGCTTGAGCAGCAGTTTCTGAAAGGCCTGGGTCAGGCTGGGCACCTCTTCCAGCGTCAACTGCTCCTTGGCGAAGGTGTCGAAGTCCGGGCCGAAGCTGTTGTTCACCAGGGTTCCGCCTTTCAGACCTTTCAGGTCGTCCCGCCCGGCATAGGCCACGGTCGCGTCCTTGCGCATCCAGATCACGTTGTCGGTGATCAGGAAGGCGGGATGGATGTAGTCCATGGTTTCCAGGCGCGGCGGCGTGAGGAAAGCGCCGGCGATGAGATCGATGCGCCCCAGACGCGCTTCTTCCTGCGCACGCGCCCAGGAGCCGGTGTAGATGACCCGGATGTTCACGCCGATCGCCTTGCCGATCTGCTCCAGCAGGTCGGCGTTGGCGCCGATCAGCCGCTCCGGTTGCGCCGGGTCGCGCCACAGGTAGGGGGGATACTCCGGATTGCCGGTCGCCACCAGTCGTTCGCACTTGCCAGCCGCGATGCCGGCCAGGGGAATCGAGAAAGTCACCAGCAGAAGAGCCGCACGCAGCATCCTAGAACATTCACGCATCGGTAGTCTCGCTTGCCAGAAGAAAGAACGGCCATGCTTAGAGCCGCAAAATGCTAGCGTAAAGCACCCCGCCCTGATTTTGTAATAAGGACTTCTCATGAAGAAAGCCCTTCTGGCCCTTCTCCTGCTGATAGCCGTCGCCGCTGGCATCCTGTACGCCTTCCCGTCCACGCTGCTGGCCACCGCGCAGTACGTCGAAAGCGCACGCGCCAGGCTTTCGACCCACAGCCTCCAGGTGGACGACCTGGATATCACCTATTACGAGGGCGGCCCCGACAAGGCGCAGACCATCCTGCTGATCCACGGCTTCGGCGCCGACAAGAGCAACTGGCCGCGCTTCGCCCGCTTCCTCACCAAGGATTACCACGTCATCGCCGTCGACCTGCCCGGCTTCGGCGACAGCAGCAAACCCGCGAACATCAGCTACGACGTCGGCACCCAGGCCGAGCGCCTGGCCAACTTCATGCGCGAACTGGGTATTGGACGCTTCCATGTCGTCGGCAATTCCATGGGTGGACATATCGCGGCATTGCTCGCCGCACGTCATCCGCAGGAAGTGCTGTCGGTCGGCCTGTTCGACAATGCCGGGGTCACCGCCCCGCACCAGAGCGAACTGTTCGAGCGCCTGACCAAGGGCGAGGACAACCCACTGGTGCTGCGCAAGGTGGAAGACTTCCCCGCCCTGCTCGATTTCGTCTTCGTTCAGCAACCGCCGCTACCTTCGCGACTGCGCGTTTACCTGGCCGAACGCTCCCTGGAGCGCAGTGCCTTCAACGGCATGGTCTTCCAGCAATTGCGCGAGCGCTACATCCCGCTGGAGCCGGAGTTGCCGAAGATCACCGCGCCTACCCTGCTGCTCTGGGGCGACCGTGATCGCGTACTGGATGTCTCCAGCATCGAGGTGATGAAACCGCTGCTGAAGAAGCCCAGCGTGGCCATCCTGCGCGATTGCGGCCATGTGCCGATGATCGAGCGCCCAGAGGAAACCGCGCGCCTCTACCTGGACTTCCTCCAGCAGAATCACGCGCCGGTTGCCGCGGCCAACTGAGTCGGTATCGCGGATGCAGAAACGGCGCCTTGGGGCGCCGTTTCTGTTGGTGCAAAGAGCCAGGACTCAGAGCTGGATCAGATTGGGAATCTGCACGTCCGGATTGACGTCCTGCTCGTAGTCGACGCCGGCGATCTCGAAGCCGAACAGACGCAGGAACTCGGTCTTGTAGCCGGTGAAGTCGGTCAGCTGGTACAGGTTCTCGTTGGTCACCTTGTCCCACAGGTCCTTCACGGTGTCCTGCACGTCCGGCTGCAGTTCCTTGTAGTCGGCACGCAGGCGGCCATCGGCGTCCAGGTGCGGCTCGGAGCCGTACAGGCTTTCGCGGAACAGGCCGTCGACCTGCTCGATGCAGCCTTCGTGGGTGCCCTTCTCCTTCATCACCTTGAACAGCAGCGACAGGTACAGCGGCATCATCGGGATAGCCGAACTGGCCTGGGTAACCACGGCTTTCAGTACGGAAACACGGGCGTCGCCACCGGTGACCGCCAGTTTCTCGCGAATGCCCAGGACCTTCTGGTCCAGGTCCTTCTTGGCGGCGCCGATAGAGCCGTTCCAGTACAGGTCGTGGGTGATCTCTTCGCCCAGGTAGGTGAAGGCGGTGGTCTTGGCGCCGTCGGCCAGTACGCCGGCTTCCTGCAGGGCATCGATCCACATCTGCCAGTCTTCGCCGCCCATCACCGCCACGGTATTGGCGATTTCGGCGTCGGTGGCCGGCTCCATCACGCTTTCCTTGATCACTTCCTTGTCGGTGTCCAGACCACGGAAGTTGACGGTCTTGCCGACCGGCTTGAGCACGGAGTTGAAGACCTCGCCGGTCTTCGGATGGGTACGGCGCGGCGCGGCCAGGCTGTAGACGACCAGGTCGACCTTGCCCAGGTCCTGCTTGATGGTCTCGATGGTGACGTTCTTCACTTCATCGGAGAAGGCGTCGCCGTTGATGCTGCGCGCATACAGCCCTTTGGCCTTGGCGAACTTCTCGAAGGCAGCGGAGTTGTACCAGCCGGCAGTGCCCGCCTTGGTCTCGCTGCCCGGGCGCTCGAAGAACACGCCCAGGGTGTCGGCGCCAGCGCCAAAGGCGGCGCTGATGCGCGCGGCCAGGCCGTAGCCGGTGGACGAACCGATTACCAGGACCTTCTTCGGACCGTTGGCGATGGGGCCATGCGCCTCGACGTACTCGATCTGTTCCTTGACGTTGGCTTCGCAGCCGGTCGGGTGGGTAGTGACGCAGATGAAGCCACGCACGCGCGGTTTGATGATCATGAAAACCTCGGTAGCAGGTGTCGTTGAAACACGTTCAGGAACAGGAGACGTCGCGCATTGTAGATGAGACACCTTCGTCCGGGGACGAATCGGCAAAGTTTCGTGACCAATGGGTCATCGGCGCGGCGTAACAGTTCTTTCCGGAGGAAAATCAAGGGCCTGAAATGAAAGAACCCGCTACGAGAGCGGGTTCCTTCAACGAGAGGATCGGGCTTAGACGGCCTTTTCCAGCTCCGGTACGGCTTCGAACAGATCGGCGACCAGGCCGTAGTCGGCGACCTGGAAGATCGGTGCCTCTTCGTCCTTGTTGATCGCGACGATCACTTTCGAGTCCTTCATGCCCGCCAGGTGCTGGATGGCGCCGGAGATGCCGACGGCCACGTACAGCTGCGGAGCAACGATCTTGCCGGTCTGGCCGACCTGCATGTCGTTCGGCACGAAGCCGGCGTCAACGGCGGCGCGGGAAGCACCGACGGCAGCGCCCAGCTTGTCAGCCAGGGAGTAGAGGATCTTGAAGTTGTCGCCATTGCCCATGCCGCGGCCGCCGGATACGACGATCTTGGCAGCGGTCAGTTCCGGACGGTCGGACTTGGCCAGTTCTTCGCCAACGAAGGCGGACTTGCCGGCATCGGCCGGGCCGGAAACGGCTTCAACAGCGGCGGAGCCACCTTCGGCAGCAACGGCGTCGAAACCGGTGCCACGAACGGTGATCACTTTCACGGCAGCCGAGGACTGCACGGTAGCGATGGCGTTACCGGCGTAGATCGGGCGCTTGAAGGTGTCGGCGCTGACGACTTCGATGATCTCGGAGATCTGGTCGACGTCCAGCAGGGCGGCAACGCGCGGCAGGAAGTTCTTGCCGTTGGTGGTGGCCGGAGCCAGCACGTGGCTATAACCCTTGCCCAGCTCAGCGATCAGCGGAGCAACGTTCTCCGGCAGCTGGTGAGCGTAGGCGGCGTTGTCGGCGACCAGCACCTTGGCAACACCAGCGATCTTGGCAGCGGCTTCAGCCACGCCACCGACGTTCTGGCCAGCGACCAGCACGGCGATGTCGCCACCAATCTTCTGCGCCGCAGCGACAGTGTTCAGAGTGGCAGCGCCCAGTGCGCCGTTGTTGTGCTCAGCGATTACCAGGATAGCCATCAGATTACTTTCGCCTCGTTCTTCAGTTTCTCGACCAGTTCGGCAACGGACTTGACCTTGATGCCAGCGCTACGGGCAGCCGGAGCTTCGACTTTCACGGTCTTCACGGTGGAAGCGGTGGAAACGCCCAGGGCGTCCGGGGTCACCACGTCCAGCGGCTTTTTCTTCGCTTTCATGATGTTCGGCAGCGACGCGTAGCGCGGCTCGTTCAGGCGCAGGTCGGTGGTGACGATCGCCGGCAGGTTCAGGGCAACGGTCTGCAGGCCGCCGTCGATTTCACGGGTGACGTTGACCTTGTCGCCAGCGACTTCGACCTTGGAGGCGAAGGTGCCTTGGGCGTAGCCAGTCAGCGCGGCCAGCATCTGGCCGGTCTGGTTGTTGTCGCTGTCGATGGCCTGCTTGCCGAGGATGACCAGCTGCGGCTGCTCTTTGTCGACCAGGGCTTTCAGCGACTTGGCGATGGCCAGGGAGCTCAGCTCTTCGTTGGTTTCAACGAGGATGGCGCGATCAGCACCCAGAGCCAGTGCGGTACGCAGTTGCTCCTGGGCAGCGGTCGGGCCGACGGAGACCGCAACGATCTCGGTGACGACGCCTTTCTCTTTCAGGCGGACGGCCTCTTCCACGGCGATTTCGCAGAAGGGGTTCATGGACATTTTGACGTTGGCGAGATCGACGCCGGAGTTGTCCGCCTTGACGCGGACCTTGACGTTATAGTCAACCACTCGTTTGACAGCTACAAGAACCTTCATGGATTCCTCGTTTTTCTCCGGTGAATAGGAATGTCGCCAGACAGGCCTGGCCGGTAGTGCACGCCATCTGCGACTACATCCAGCGCAACGCGACCGCAAAACCGCAGGTATCTTGACCGCATCGACCGGGCGGGTCAATACACGAAAATACCCCTTTATAAGCCGCGGACCCCGATTCTATCAGGGTTACGCGCGATTCAAACAAACGTTTGTATTGTGGTAGATAAAGGGTTTAGATATAGCAACAGGTCTAGCTATAATGCGCCCCGCTCTTACTGGGTGGGGGCACGCCCAACCCAATACCTACAAAATGCCCAGAGCCTTGATTCAGGAGAGATCGATAGTGGAACGCGAATTTATGGAATTCGACGTCGTCATCGTCGGCGCCGGCCCTGCCGGTCTGTCCGCCGCATGCCGACTGAAACAGAAGGCCGCCGACGCCGGTCAGGAAATCAGCGTCTGTGTGGTCGAGAAGGGTTCCGAAGTGGGCGCCCACATTCTCTCCGGCGCCGTGTTCGAGCCCCGCGCACTGAACGAGCTGTTCCCCAACTGGAAGGAGCTCGAGGCGCCGCTGAACACCCCGGTCAAGCGCGACGACATCTATGTACTGAAGAACGCGGAAAGTGCGGCCAAGGTGCCGAACTTCTTCGTTCCCAAGACCATGCACAACGAAGGCAACTACATCATCTCCCTGGGCAACCTGTGCCGCTGGCTGGCCCAGCAGGCCGAAGGCCTGGGCGTCGAGATCTACCCGGGCTTCGCCGCCCAGGAAGCGCTGATCGACGAGAATGGCGTGGTGCGCGGCATTGTCACCGGTGACCTGGGCGTCGACCGCGAAGGCAATCCGAAAGAGGGTTACTACACCCCGGGCATGGAACTGCGCGCCAAGTACACCCTGTTCGCCGAAGGCTGCCGTGGCCACATCGGCAAACAACTGATCAAGAAGTACAAGCTCGACAGCGAAGCCGACGCCCAGCACTACGGCATCGGCATCAAGGAAATCTGGGACATCGACCCGGCCAAGCACGAGCAAGGCCTGGTGGTACACACCGCCGGCTGGCCGCTGAACGATGACAACCCGGGCGGTTCCTTCCTCTACCACCTGGAGAACAACCAGGTAGTAGTGGGCCTGATCATCGACCTGTCCTACACCAACCCGCACCTGTCGCCGTTCGACGAGTTCCAGCGCTACAAGCACCACCCGGTGGTCAAGCAGTACCTGGAAGGCGGCAAGCGCGTGGCTTATGGCGCTCGCGCCATCTGCAAGGGCGGCCTGAACTCGCTGCCGAAGATGGTCTTCCCGGGCGGCGCGCTGATCGGTTGCGACCTGGGCACCCTGAACTTCGCCAAGATCAAGGGCAGCCACACCGCCATGAAGTCCGGCATGCTCGCCGCAGACTCCGTGGCCGAAGCCCTGTTCGCCGGCCGCGAAGGCGGCGACCTGCTGAACAACTACGTCGATGCCTTCAAGGGCAGTTGGCTGTACGACGAGCTGTTCCGCAGCCGTAACTTCGGGCCGGCGATGCACAAGTTCGGCGCCATCGGTGGCGGTGCGTTCAACTTCATCGACCAGAACATCTTCGGCGGCAAGATTCCGTTCACCCTTCACGATACGACCCCGGACTACGCGACCCTGAAGAAGGCCAGCGAAGCGCCGAAGATCGATTATCCGAAGCCGGACGGCAAACTCAGCTTCGACAAGCTGTCCTCGGTGTTCCTGTCCAACACCAACCACGAGGAAGACCAGCCGATCCACCTGAAGCTGGCCGACCCGAGCATCCCGGTTGGCAAGAACCTGCCGCTCTACGACGAGCCTGCGCAGCGTTACTGCCCGGCCGGCGTGTACGAAGTGGTGAGCAACGACGACGGCAGCAAGCGCTTCCAGATCAACGCCCAGAACTGCGTACACTGCAAGACCTGCGACATCAAGGACCCGGCCCAGAACATCACCTGGGTAGCCCCGGAAGGTACCGGCGGTCCGAACTACCCCAACATGTAACTGCGTTGGCGGTAATGAAAAAGGCTCCCTCGGGAGCCTTTTTCTTTTGTGCGACGCGCGTGTAGCGAAGATCGATCCGAACTACCGGACGCGTCCTGACCATCAGGTCACGGCTGCGGAGCGATAGGGAAGAACTCCCCCGAACTCCAGACACCCAGCCACTCTACCCCGTCGATCTCCCGCGAAACCGCCAGCTCTACCAGTTGGTAGAACACATTGCGGTGAATCAGCGCCTCCAGGTTCACCCGCACCAGCACATAGGGCGACGGCTCCTGGGTCTGCGGGTCCAGCTCGACGCGGATGGGATGCTCGGCATCGGCCACCACCTCGTCGTCGACATTGGTGGTGAAGCGCAGCACCTGCTGCTCCCCCTCGCCTTCCACCGCCAGCGTCACCGCCACGAACGGCGCGTCATCCACGGTGATACCGCATTTCTCCACCGGCGTGACCAGGAAATAGTCATCGCCATCGCGGCGGATGATGGTGGAAAACAGCCGCACCATCGGCTTGCGCCCGATCGGCGTACCCAGGTAGTACCAGGTACCGTCGCGCGCGATGCGCATGTCGATGTCGCCGCAGCAATCCGGATTCCACAGGTGCACCGGCGGCAGCCCCTTGCTGGCGGGAATCTGCGCCAGCAGGTCGCCGGCCTTTGCGGGATCGGTCATTGGAACTCCTCTCGTGTCTTCACCCCCAGCAAGCTGCGGGCGTAGTCTTCCAGCGGTGGCCCGAGCAGGTCGTCGGGCTTGGCATCATAGAATGTCAGAAAACCGCCGCGACTACGGATGGTGGCACTGTCCACCAGATAACGGTTGTCCGTCTCGATCAGCATCACCTGGATCACGCTGCGGTCTCGGCCCACGGCGTTATCCGTATCTTCGTACTCTTCGTAGGTGCCGACATTGTCCTCTCCACGGGCGAAGCGCGTATACAGCAGATAATTGGCGCCCGCCGCGCGCGCTTCCTGCATCGCGCCTTCCAGGCCGAGCGGACTCTTGGCACGGCGCACCAGCGGGAAGTATTCGACAAAACCCTTGAAGGTCTCCTCGGCCACCACGTTGGGGCGCGCATACGGATGGCCCGGCGGCACGAATGGCCCCTGGGCGATATAGATGAAGGAATCCTGCTGCAGGCGCCAGTTGGTCGTCCGGCGGGTCTGGCTGTGGTCGAGGAAGCCCGAATCGCGCAGGTAGTAGTCGGCGCCATCGGCCATATCGCTGGGCTTCATGCAGCCGCCCAGGGCAGCGAAGGCAAGGATCAACATCAGGTAGCGCATGCAAAGTCTCCGTAGCCGGCGACGAAAAACCGGCATTCCGGCAGGCAATGCAGCTTCCGCGCCATCACAGGCCGCGCTGCCATTCCTGGCGCAGGTGCGCGCGCTGCGGCTGCTCGATGGCCTGGCGAACCTGAGCCAGCAATTTCGCCTTGTCCGCGCCCAATGTGCCCTTGAGGACGAGGTAATTGGACGCATGATCGCTGCGGAACACCGTATCGCGGAGCTCCAGGCCGCTCAGCAGGCGCTCGACCTCAACGAACAGTTCAGCCTGGGACAGCGGCTCGAAGTCCGGGAAGCCTGCGCGGTAGCGCTCCTCGCCGGTCGGGAAGCTCACCACCAGGGTGGAAAGGAATTCCGGCTGCGCCTCGTTCATCAGGCGCGCCGAGTTGTCGGCGTGCTGGGCGCTCAGGGTGCTGCCGCCCAGGCCGTTGAGAACCATCACCGAGCGCTTGATCCCCGCCTCGCCAAGCTTGTTCAGGGCATCCAGCGTCGAGGCATAGGTCTCGCCCTAATTCACCCGTGCGAGCACTTCGTCGTCGCCGGACTCGGCGCCCACATAGGCCATGCGCAGGCCGGCATCGGCCAGTTCCTTCAGTTCATCCACCGACTTCTTGCGCAGGTTACGCGGCAGGCAGTAGCTGGAGACGCGGTCCACCTCGGGCATGTGCTCGCGGATTGCACGCAGAATGTTGAGCAGGCGTCGCGTCGGCAACACCAGCGCATCGCCGTCGGCGAGGAACACCCGCTGAACGATCAGGCGCTCGCCACAGCGGCGAATCTCCTCTAGCACCTCCGCCTCGTCGCGGGCGCGGAATTTCTTCTGCGGCTGCGTGTACATCTCACAGAAGCCGCACTGGTTCCAGGAACAGCCGTTGGTGACGGGAAGAATGAGCGAGTGTGCTTCGCTCGGCGGCCGGAACACCGGCTCGATATAGGAAATGGGGAATTCGTTGGGCATGGGCTAATCAGGTCTGGGGGGCGGTCTCAGCCGCCGATGATCTTCATGATGGTGACGCCGCCGGAGAACGCGACTTCCTGCTTGTCCGCCAGGGCACGCACCAGCAGCCGCTGCAGGGCCGGGAGCGCCTGATGGCGCGGCTTGTCCAGCAGATCGCCGACATAATGGCGATTGCTCGACGACAGGCAACCGTGCAGCCAGCCGGTGGAGGACAGGCGCAGGCGCGAGCAGGTCCGGCAGAACGGCACGCTCTCGTTGGCGATCACGCCAAAGAAACCCTGCCCCGGCACTTCATAGCGAATGGCCGTGGCATCCACCGGCGCATCGGCCTGGATATAGGGATGGCGTTCGCCGATCAGCTCCAGCAGCTCCTGCAAGCTGACGAACTGCTGGTGGAAGCCGTTCGGGTCGTGGGCCAGGTGGCCCATGCGCATCAGCTCGATGAAACGCAGCTCGAAGCCGTGCTCCAGGCAGTAGTCCAGCAGCGGCACTACCTGGTCGAGGTTCTGCCCACGCAGCGGGACCATGTTGAGCTTGATCTTCAGGCCCGCCGCACGGGCCTCGTCGAGCCCCTTGAGCACCGTAGCCAAATCGCCGCCACGGGCAATGCGCCGGAAGGCGTCGGCATCCAGGGTGTCGAGGGAAACATTGAGACGGCGGATGCCGCAGTCCAGCAGCAGCGGCAGCTTCTTCGACAGCAACTGGCCGTTGGTGGTGATGGCGATGTCCTGCAGCCCGAGACGACTGACGCCATGCAGGAAGGCATCGAGCTTGGGACTGACCAGCGGCTCGCCGCCAGTGACGCGCAGGCGTTCGATGCCGGCGGCCTCGATCAGGTAGGCGACCCCACGCACCAACGACTCGGCGGAGAGTTCGTCCTGCGCCGCGACCAGACGCTTGCCGTCCGGCACGCAGTAGGTGCAGGCGTAGTTGCAGGCGGCGGTCAGGCTGACGCGAAGATTGCGGAAGCGCCTGCCCTGGCGGTCGACGATCATGCTCGGCTCCGATGGAGATCACTCACACAAGTATATCCCCACCGGCACCACAAGCCCTGTCGCGCGAGCGACGATGGACTGCGCGAATATCGACTCAGGCGGCAGGCGTATCGCCGTCGCGCTTGCGCTTGTTGCCCATGCGCACGCCGATGTCCATCAGGAACTGGAAGAAGCCTTCCTGATCCTCCAGCACTTCGCGCCAGAACGGCGAGTGGTACAGCGCCACTGCGCCATGCACCAGCGCCCAGGCCGCGCAGTAGTGGAAGTAGGCTGGCACGTCTTCCAGCTTGCCCGCCGCGATGCGTTCCTTGATCAGCTGGCTCAGGCGCTCGAAGTTGGACTCGCGGATCTTGTGCAGCTCCTCGACCATCTCCGGGACCTGGCTGGTCTTCACCACCTTCTCTTCCAGGCGGTCGAACAGGCGGTAGCGCTGCGGGTCGCGCATGCGGAACTCGAAGTAGGCGCGCGACAGGCGCTCCTTGTCGCGGGCGACGTCTTCGGAGTGGAACAGGTCGGCCAGATCGCGCTCGTAGTCCAGCATCAGGCGCAGGTAGATCTCCGCCTTGGACTTGAAGTGCTTGTAGATGGTGCCTTTGCCGATACCCACGGCATCGGCGATCATTTCGACCGTGACGCTGTCTTCGCCCTGTTCAAGGAACAGCTTGAGGGCGGTGTCGAGGATTTCCTGTTCGCGACGACGGAATTCGCGAACCTTGCGCGGCTCTTTCTGCATAAAAAGACTGTTCGGTCAAAAATAGTCAAAATTCGAAGCCGCGTATTATGCCTATTCAGCGCCAAATTGCACGGATCATCCGACATGATTAGCTTTTCTTCCGAGTTTCCCCACCATCCCGGCCTGCGCTACCTCAACCACGCGGCCGTGGCGCCCTGGCCCAAACGCGCCGCGGATGCCGTGGCGGCCTTCGCCCGGGAGAACATCCTGCAGGGTGCCCGTGACTACCCGCAGTGGCTGACGATCGAGAAGCGCCTGCGCGAGCGCCTGATGCGCCTGGTGAATGCCCAGACCACCGGAGACATCGCCCTGGTGAAGAACACGTCCGAGGCGCTGTCCTTCGTCGCCTTCGGCCTGGACTGGCGCGCCGGCGACCAGGTGGTAATCAGCGACCAGGAGTTCCCTTCCAACCGAATCGTTTGGGAAGCGCTGAAACCACGCGGCGTGGAAGTCGTCCGGGTGAGCCTGGACGGCGATGACCCGGAAGGCGACCTGCTGGCTGCCTGCACACCCCGCACGCGCCTGCTGTCGATCAGCGCCGTGCAGTACGCCAGCGGCCTGCGCATGGATCTGGAGCGCCTCGGCGCAGGCTGCCGCCAGCGCGGCGTGCTGTACTGCATCGATGCCATCCAGCAATTGGGCGCCCTGCCCTTCGACGTCCAGGCCTACGACAGCGCCTTCGCCATGGCCGACGGCCACAAGTGGATGCTCGGCCCGGAAGGCCTGGGCATGTTCTATTGCCGCGCCGCCGAGCGCGAGCAACTGGCCCTGCAGGAGTACGGCTGGCACATGCTGGAAAACGCCGGCAACTACGACCTGGCCGACTGGCAACCGGCGCGCAGCGCGCGGCGATTCGAGTGCGGCAGCCCGAACATGCTTGGAGCCGTGGCACTGGAAGCCAGTTTGAGCCTGCTGGAAGATGTCGGCATGGCAACGGTGGGCGAACTGGTCCAGGCGCGCATCCAGCAACTGCATGACGGACTTGGCCGCATCAGTGGAGCCTCATTGCACAGCCCGCTGGACCCAGCGCGCCGCGCCGGCATCCTGACGTTCTGCCTGGCCGGCTGGGACAATGCCCGTCTGCTGGAGCGCCTGCGCGCCGAGCAGGTGGTGTGCATCCAGCGTGGCGCCGGCATCCGCCTCTCGCCGCACTTCTACACCAGCGAGGCGGTGATCGAGGAAACGCTGAGGCTGATTGCCGGTCTGGCACGGGAATGAAGCAGGCCGGGCCGAGAAAGCTGCTCAGCCCGGTGTGATGTATTCCAAATCCGTTTAAAAAACCGACGTCACCCTGTGGCAAGCGCGGCATCTTGACCAATACTTGAAGATACCGGTGCGCGGCATCTCCCCCCAAGTGCCCCGCCGGTGAAGGTACCGAGGATCGCGTACCTTATTGTTACACTCCTAATGGTCTTGACCCGGATTCATCCCCCAGAACCCGGGTTTTTTTTGCGCGTAATAAAAGTATCAGCGCCGACGCAATCAGCTCGCTAGCGGGAACAGCCGGCGGAAGTTGGCGGTGGTCTGCTCCGCCAGAGTCTCGAAACTCACACCACGCAGCACGGCCAGGTACTCGGCCACTTCACGCACGTATTCGGGCAGGTTTGGCTTGCCGCGATAGGGAACAGGGGCGAGATAGGGCGAATCGGTCTCCACCAGCAGGCGGTCCGCCGGCACCTGGCGCGCCACGTCGCGCAGTTGCTCGGCATTGCGGAAGGTGACGATGCCCGACAGCGAGATGTAGAAGCCGATATCCAGCGCCGCCTTGGCCATCTCCCAGTCCTCGGTGAAGCAGTGCAGCACGCCGGCTTGCGGCAGCGCCGCCTCGCGCAGCAGCGCCAGGGTATCGGCGCGCGCCTCGCGGGTATGCACGATGACCGGCTTGCCGGTGACCTTGGCGGCCTCCAGGTGCAGGCGGAAGGCGTCCTGCTGCAGTTCGGCGGCTTCGGGCTCGTAGTGATAGTCCAGGCCGGTCTCGCCGATGGCCACCACGCGCGGATGATTCAGTTCGCCCAGCAGCCAGTCCAGCGCCGGTGCGGCGCCCGGTTCCAGGTCCAGCGGGTGAACGCCGACCGAGCAGTGCACGTCGGCGTAGCGGTCGGCCAGGTCCTTCACCGCCTTGGCGTTGTCCGCGCTGACGCCGATGCACAGGAACTGGCTGACGCCGCGCGCGCGGGCAGCGTCCAGCGCAGCATCCAGCGACCCGTCGTGGGCAGCGAGATCGAGACGATCGAGGTGGCAGTGGGAATCGACCAGCATGAAAACTTTCTCCGGAAAATGACGAAGCGCCCCTCAGGGCGCTTCGTGTTTGCAGCCTGTACAGGCTGCCAATCTTACATGGTGTGAGCTACATGGTATGGGTCGGGCGGTCCGACTTCAGCGCGCCGGCAAGGTAGGTCTCGATCTTGTTGCGCGCGGTGTTGTCGCCATCGTTGAACTGCACGCCGATACCAGCGGCGCGGTTGCCCTGGGCGCCCTTCGGGGTGATCCAGACCACCTTGCCGGCGACCGGGATCTTCTCCGGCTCGTCCATCAGGTTGAGCAGCATGAAGACCTCGTCGCCCAGCTTGTAGGTCTTGTTGGTCGGAATGAACAGCCCACCGTTGCGGATGAACGGCATGTAGGCGGCATACAGCACGGATTTGTCCTTGATGGTCAGGGACAGGATTCCGTTACGCGGACCCAGATTTGGTGGCAAGCTCATTCAGCTGTCCTGGCAGATTCTTCCAATGCGCGGATTCTAGCCCGGCCCGGGGAGACTTGCCCACTGTACGAGCAAGGCTTCGAGAAGCAAGGCACGGTTGAGGTTGGCTTTGTTGAGGACTTTCTGCCGCTGCGCGAGCAACCAGTCCTGAAACGCCAGCACCTTGGGCTGCGACGATTTCTCCGCAAGGTACTGCACCACCTTGCGCATATCGGTGAGGCCAAGCCCCTCCTCGTCGCGTGCCAACTGGTAGCGCAGGGTCAGTAACGCCCAATCGCAGAACCAGTCGAACAGTATCGGCAAGGGTATCGCGTTCCAACCTTCCGCCAGCTGACTTGGGGCAACCTGCTGCTTGAGCAGCTTCTTCACCCCGTCCACCACCAGCGCTCGCTGTTCGCGCACGCCCTGCCCCTGCAGGCGCAGCGCGGTGAGCGGCGAGCCGCCAGCCAGAACCAGCAGTTCGTCCAGCGCTTCCGCCGATTGATCCGGCAGCGCACCGGCCAGCCACGCGCGACTTTCCTGCGCAGTCGGTTGCGGGCAGGCCTGCTGCACGCAGCGACTCTTGATGGTCGGCAACAGGCGGCTGGGTTGATGACTGATCAGCAACAGCACGGTATCGCCGGAGGGCTCCTCCAGGCTCTTGAGCAATGCGTTGGCGGCATTGAGGTTCATCGCCTCGGCGGGCTCCAGCAGCACCACCTTGCGTCCGCCCAACTGAGCGGTCTGCACCACGAAGCCCACCAGCTCGCGCACCTGGTCGACACGGATCGGCTTCTCCGGCTCTTCAGGCTCCAGCAGGAAGTAGTCCGGATGCGTGCCGGCGGCCAGCAGCATGCACGCCTTGCACTGTCCGCACGCCTTGCCGCCCTCGGGCCGCTGGCACAGCAGGAAGTGCACCAGGTTGTCCGCCAGGACGCGCTTGCCGATACCGGCCGGACCGTGCAGCAGATAGGCATGAGCGTGCCGCGGACGACTACTGAGTTGTCGCCAGAGGCCCTGCTGCCAGGGATAGATATCAGCCATTCAGGCGCTCCAGCAGGGTCGGCAATAGTCGGTCCAGATCACCCTGCACCTCGGCCAGCGACTGCGCGGCATCGAGGATGTGATACCGCGCAGGCTCGGCGCGGGCGCGGTCGAGATAGGTATTACGCACCGCCTCGAAGAAGGCACGGCCTTCCTGCTCGAAGCGATCCAGCCGGCCACGGGCGGCCGCGCGGGACAGGCCAATTTCCACCGGCAGGTCGAACACCAGGGTCAGGTTCGGGCGCAGACCGCCCTGGACGAAGCTTTCCAGCTGAGCAATGCGCTCTACCGGCAAGCCACGGCCACCGCCCTGGTAGGCGTAGGTCGCATCGGTGAAGCGATCACAGAGGACCACGGCGCCACGCTCAAGGGCAGGACGAATCACCTGGGCGATGTGTTGGGCACGGGCAGCGAAGACCAGCAACAGCTCGGTATCCGCCGCCATTTTCTCATCGCTGGGAGCCAGGAGCAGTTCACGGATGCGCTCGGCCAGCGGCGTACCACCGGGCTCACGGGTCAACTGGACTTCGATGCCGCGCTCGCGCAGGCGCTCGGCCAGGTACTCGCGATTGGTGCTCTTGCCCGCGCCTTCGGGGCCTTCCAGGGTGATGAACAGGCCGGTCACTCGGCTCTCTCCTTGTATTGTCGGGCTACTGCGCTGCCGGCGTATCGGCAGGCGCGTCCGGTGCGGGCGTCGACGCCGGCGACGGGATGGGCGTCGGACTGGAGCGGTAGTCGGCGCGGCGCTTGATCTGGAACTCCTGGACGGCCTTGTTGTGGTCGTCGAGGTTGTCGGAGAAAGTGTGGCTACCATCGCCGCGGGCGACGAAGTACAGGCTTTGCCCCGGCGCGGGATTGAGCGCCGCGTGGATCGCTTCGCGACCAGGCAGCGCAATGGGCGTCGGCGGCAGGCCGGCGACCACATAGGTGTTGTAGGGAGTGGGCGTGCGCAGGTCGGCACGGGTGATCTTGCCCGCGTAGCGCTCGCCCATGCCGTAGATGACGGTCGGATCGGTCTGCAGCAGCATGTTCTTCTGCAGGCGGCGCACGAAGACACCCGCGATCTGGCCGCGTTCCTGCGGCACGCCGGTTTCCTTCTCCACCAGCGAAGCCATGATCAACGCCTGGTAGGAATCCTTGTAGGGCAGGTCGTCGCTGCGCTTGTCCCACTCTTCGGCAAGGATGCTGTCCATGCGCTGATAGGCGTGCTTGAGGATATCGATGTCCTTGGTGCCACGGACGAAGCGGTAGGTGTCGGGGAAGAAGCGGCCTTCCGGGAACACGCCGGGCTTACCGAGCTTCGCCATGACCTCGGCATCACTCACGCCATTGAGGGTCTGGTCCAGCTTGGGCTGGCGGGCGAGCAGCTCACGCACCTGGTGGAAATTCCAACCTTCGACCAGGGTCAAGCCGTACTGCACGACATCGCCCTCGCGCCACAGGTCGAGCAACTGGGCAGCCGTCATGCCGGGCGTCAGGCGGTACTCGCCGCTGTGCAGCGCTTCGCCAGCCAGGTTGAAGCGCCAGTACAGGCGCAGCCAGAAGCCGCCGTGCAGGACGTCTTCGTCCTCCAGGCGGGTCAGCAGGCGGCCGGGGGTGGCACCGCTGGGAGCGTCCAGCAGGCGCTCTTCGGTCAGCTGGAGCGGCTGCTGCAGCGCACGGTGCTGCTCCCAGGCCGCCAGACCGAGCAGGAGCCCGGCCAGTAGCAGGCCGCCTTCCAGCAGCACCAGCAATTTGCGCATCACGTATCAGAAATCCAGAAGTTCGCGGAGTTGGCCCTGCAGTTTACGGGTCAGTGGCCCGACCGGCCAAGCACACTCGGCAACGCCGCGCACCGGCCAGATACCGTAGAGACTGTTGCAGAGAAAGACCTCGTCGGCCTGCGCCAGTTCGCTGTGCTCGATATCACGGACGATGACCGGCAAACCCAGGTCGCGCGCGCGCTCGATGATTTCCGCGCGCATCACGCCAGCGACGCCGCAGCGACTGAGCTCGGCGGTGATCAGCTCACCACGCCTCACCAGGAACAGGTTGCTGAACACTCCCTCGACGATCCGCCCGGAAACATCGCGCATCAATCCTTCGGCGAAGGCCGGGTCGCTCCATTCGGCGCGAGCCAGGACCTGCTCCAGGCGATTGAGGTGCTTGAGACCGGCCAGCAGCGGTTGCTCGGCCAGGCGGGTCGCGCAAGGGAAAAGCGTCACACCCTCTTCCCGGTTCTTCGCCGGGTAGGCCGGCGCAGCCGAGGCCAGCAGCAGACGCCGCACCTGGGCATCGGCCTGTGGCGCATAGCCACGCGCGCCATCGCCACGGGTCAGGATCAGCTTGGCGACGCCATCGCCGAGCAAGGCGGAAAAACGCAGGAGTTCATCTTCGAAGAGATCGAGGGAGACCGGCAGGGACAGGCGGCGAACGCCCTCCTCCAGCCTCGCCTGATGGCGTGCCAGCAGGCGCGGACGGCCTGCGGACACGCGGATGGTCTCGAACAGCCCGTCGCCGTAAGCCAGCCCGCGATCACGCGCGGACAGGGCCTCGGCGTTCTGGCCGTCGATCCAGCTCAACATCAGCCGTGGAACCGGCGGAACACCAGGGAACCGTTGGTGCCACCGAAGCCGAAGGAGTTGGACAGGGCGACGTCGATCGGACGTTCCTTGGCCTGATGGGCGACCAGGTCGAGGTCGCAACCTTCGTCGGGGTTGTCCAGGTTGATGGTCGGCGGAGCGACCTGATCACGCAGCGCGAGGACGCAGAAGATCGCCTCGACCGCACCGGCAGCGCCCAGCAGGTGGCCGGTCATGGACTTGGTGGAGCTCATCGACAGCTTGTGGGCGTGGTCGCCGAAGATCGACTTCACCGCGGCGATTTCCGCCACGTCGCCAGCCGGCGTGGAGGTGCCGTGAGCGTTGATGTAGTCGACCTGCTCGGCGTTCAGCCCGGCGTCACGTAGCGCGGCCTTCATGCAGCGCGCGGCACCGGCACCGTCTTCCGGCGGAGCGGTCATGTGGAAGGCATCGCCGCTCATGCCGAAGCCGACGACTTCAGCGTAGATGCGCGCGCCACGAGCCTTGGCGTGCTCGAGTTCTTCCAGGACCAGGGAACCGGCACCATCGGACAGCACGAAGCCGTCACGATCCTTGTCCCACGGACGGCTGGCCTTGGTCGGCTCGTCGTTGCGGGTGGACAGCGCGCGGGCTGCGCCAAAACCGCCCAGACCAAGACCGCAGGCCGCCATCTCGGCGCCGCCGGCGACCATTACGTCAGCGTCGCCATAAGCGATGTTGCGTGCGGCCATGCCGATGTTGTGGGTACCGGTGGTGCAAGCCGTGGTGATTGCGTAGTTGGGCCCCTGCAGACCAAGGTTGATCGACAGGAATCCGGAAACCATGTTGATGACCGAACCGGGCACGAAGAACGGCGAGATGCGCCGCGGGCCCTGCTCGAACAGCGAGCGACAGGTGTTTTCGATGTTGGTCAGACCGCCGATGCCCGAACCGATGGCAACGCCGATGCGTTCACGGTTGGCGTCGGTGACTTCCAGACCGGAGTCGCGCACCGCCTGATAGCTGGCGGCAAGGCCGTACTGGATGAACAGGTCGAGTTTGCGAGCTTCCTTGGCGGACATGTATTGCTCGACATCGAACCCCTTCACCGAGCCGCCGAAGCGGGTGGAAAAGGCGGACAGGTCCATGTGTTCGATCGGGGCGATACCGCTGCGCCCGGCGAGAATGCCTTCCCAACTGCTCGGCACATCCACACCCAGGGGCGACAACATACCCATGCCGGTGATGACGACGCGTCTACGCGACACTGTGACTTCCTCTCATACGTTTCACGGCAATAACGCCGGCTGATGCCGGCGTTAAAGAAAAGCCGCACGCCTTTGCAGGCCGTGCGGCTTCTTTCGTCGGGGAACCGACGACTACGTCTTATGCCTGGTGGGCAACGATGTAGTCGATGGCTTCCTGAACGGTGGTGATCTTTTCGGCTTGCTCGTCGGGGATTTCGGTCTCGAATTCCTCTTCCAGAGCCATCACCAGCTCAACGGTGTCAAGGGAGTCGGCGCCCAGGTCTTCGACGAAGGAAGCGCTGTTGGTAACCTCTTCTTCCTTAACGCCGAGTTGCTCAGCAACGATCTTCTTAACGCGTTCTTCGATGGTGCTCATACCTTGTTTTCACTCCTATGGACAATCCGTACAGCTGGGCTGCGGGTAAGTGTATAGAAAGGGTTTTCTGCATTTCAAGCTGAACGCTGACGCCCCTTCCCGGCAATCCAGATGCTTTGTCTATTCCAGCGTCACAACGCTTGGAGAATTTAGACAGCGCATAGGACATCGCCACGAAGGAACACGTCACATCAACTCATGTACATTCCGCCATTCACCGGTACCGTGGCACCCGTTACATAAGCTGCGCCCTCGGAAGCGAGGAATGCTACCACTTTGGCGATCTCTTCGGCTTGTCCCAGTCGACCCAGCGGAATCTGGCCGAGCAGCGCTTCACGCTGGGCTTCCGGCAGTTCACGGGTCATGTCGGTATCGATGAAGCCCGGAGCGACCGCGTTGACAGTGATAGCACGGGAACCGACTTCGCGCGCCAGCGCGCGGGTAAAGCCTTCCAGACCGGCCTTCGCGGCAGCGTAGTTGGTCTGCCCGGCATTGCCCATGGCACCGACCACGGAGCCGATATTGATGATGCGACCCCAGCGCGCCTTGGTCATGCCGCGCAGCACGGCTTTCGACAGACGGTAGAGGCTGTTGAGGTTGGTATTGACCACGTCGAACCACTCGTCGTCTTTCATGCGCATCAGCAGGTTATCGCGCGTGATGCCGGCGTTATTGACGACGATGGCCGGGGCACCGGACTCTTTCTGAATCGCTTCGACGACGGCGGTCACCGACTCGTCGTTGGAGACGTCCAGCACCATGCCCGAACCCTGGATGCCATTTTCCTTCAGGTACTCGGAAATCTTCTGTGCGCCGGACTCGCTGGTGGCGGTGCCAACCACGGTGGCACCCATGCGACCCAGTTCCAGTGCGATGGCCTGGCCAATACCACGGCTCGCGCCGGTAACCAGGGCAACCTTACCTTGCAGACTCATGCCTTATCTCCTGTTCAAGCCAGAGCCGCGCGGGCCGCACCGAAGGCGTCCGCGGAGTCCAGATTGTGGGTGGTCACGCCCTTGGCGCAACGCTTGTTCAAACCTGCCAGCACCTTGCCCGGACCGCACTCGACCAGATCGGTGATGCCCTTCTCGGCCAGCAGCTGGACGCTCTCGACCCAACGGACCGGGCTGTACAGCTGCGCCAACAGGTCGCGCTTGAGCGCGGCCAGGTCAGCCGGAACCTGGGCGGTGACGTTCTGCACCAGGGCGATCTGCGGCATCTGCCACTGAACAGCCTCGACAGCCTCGGCGAAACGCTCAGCAGCCGGGCGCATCAGCTCGCAGTGCGACGGCACACTGACCGGCAGCGCTACGGCGCGTTTGGCGCCACGAGCCTTGCAGCCCTCGATGGCACGCTCGACAGCCTTGGCCGCGCCGGCGATCACCACCTGGCCCGGCGCGTTGAAGTTCACGGCGCTGACCACTTCACCCTGGGCCGCTTCGGCGCAGGCTGCCAGCACGTCGGCGTCTTCCAGGCCGAGGATGGCGGCCATGCCACCGGTACCAGCCGGGACGGCTTCCTGCATCAGTTGACCGCGGCGCTCTACCAGCTTCACTGCATCAGCGAATGCCAGGCTGCCGGCGGCGACCAGCGCGGAATACTCGCCCAGGCTGTGGCCGGCGACGTAGGCCGGCTGCACACCACCTTCGGCCTGCCACAGGCGCCACAGAGCGATGGAGGCAGTGAGGATGGCGGGCTGGGTCTTGTCGGTCTGGTTCAGGCGCTCTTCCGGGCCTTCCTGTACCAGGGCCCAAAGGTCATAACCCAGGGCGGCGGAAGCTTCGGCGAAGGTATCGCGCACGATGGCGTGTTGAGCACCCAGCTCGGCGAGCATGCCGAGCGACTGCGAACCTTGACCGGGGAATACGAAGGCGAGGGATGCGGACATTGCAACAGGTCCCTTTTGTCTGTGTCGTCAAATGGATAACGCCGGCGAGAGCCTGGCGCATTGAACTGACAGTTGGATGACGGTCTGACGACCGCGGTCACACATTAGAGCAGATGTTCCAGGCGACCATGCAGTCGCTGGGGCAGATTCTCGCGAACTTCCAGCAGCGCGCGGCGCAAGGCGCTCTGGATGCCCTCCTCTTTCGCACTGCCGTGACTCTTCACCACGATGCCCTGCAAACCCAGGAAACTCGCGCCATTGTGCTGGGATGGCGTGAGGTCGCCGCGCAGGCGCCGGAGGAACGGCATCGCCATCAGGCCAACCGCCCTGGCCGGCAGGCTGGAATTGAACAACTCTTCCAGACGCGCCGCGACCATCGCCGCCAATCCCTCACTGGACTTGAGCAGGATGTTGCCGACGAATCCGTCGCAGACCACCACATCGGCCAGACCACGATAAAGACCATCGCCTTCTATGTAGCCGATGTAGTTCACGCCGCGCGCCTGCTGCAGGAGACTGGCCGCCAGCTTCACCTGCTGGTTGCCCTTGATGTCTTCGGTACCGACGTTCAGCAGCGCGACCCTGGGATTGCTCTTGCCCAACGCTTCGGCCGCCACGGCGCCCATCACGGCGAACTGGTAGAGGTGCTCGGCACTGCAGTCGACGTTGGCGCCCAGGTCCAGCAGATGGCAATGGCCGGTCTGCGTCGGAACGGCAGTGACCATCGCAGGGCGATCGATGCCGGGCAACGTCTTGAGCAGATAACGGGACAGCGCCATCAGGGCACCGGTATTGCCGGCACTGACGCAGGCATGGGCCTTGCCATCACGAACCAGCTCGAGGGCAACACGCATGGAAGAATCGGGCTTGCCACGCAACGCCTGGGACGGACGCTCGTCCATCGTGATGACTTCACTGGCAGGGTGGACATGAAGACGCTGACGCTCGACCGGGGACAGTCCGCGCAGGTGTTCTTCGATCAGATGAGCTTGGCCGACAAGGACCAGCTGGAGGGAGGAATACTCGGCCAGAAAGGAAATGCAGGCCGGAACAATGCAGTGGGGACCGTAGTCCCCACCCATTGCATCAATCGCGATGATTGGTGCGGACAAAGATTACTCGTCAGAGCCTTTGTCTACGACCTTGCGGCCGCGATAGAAACCGTCCGGGGAGACGTGGTGGCGCAGGTGAACTTCACCGGTGCTCTTTTCCACGGACAGAGCGCTCGCGTCCAGGGCATCGTGCGAACGACGCATGTCACGAGCGGAACGGGATTTTTTGTTCTGCTGAACAGCCATGATTGATTAACTCCTAAACGTTTGGGTCACGCTTCAACTGCGCCAGTACGCTGAACGGGTTTGGCCGCTCTTCGACGTTCTCGCTCGGCTCGGGCGCTGTAGCGTATCCCACCGGCTGCTGGCAATCCTCAGGGTCATGGACCGGCACGATGGGCAAGGCGAGCAGCAACTCGTCCTCGGCCAGCGAGGTCAGGTCGATGGGGTCATCCCCCACTTCCAGCGCATCGTAGCCATTGGGCAGATCATCGATCGACTTGCCTTCCGGAATGATGACGTAATCGTACGCACCACCCACATGGAAGTTAGCCGGCTCGAGACAGCGCTGGCATACCATGCTCACCTCGGCGTCGAGTTCGACGTGCATGACCGCCAGTTTCTGCTCGTCACGGAAGAAAGAAAACTTCGCGTGGACATCGCCGTCACTGCTGGTCAGTTGCTCGCTGAGACGTGCCATCTTGGCGATCGGCAGCACACCCTCGAGGGTGGCGGCGCGCTCTACCAGTTTGCGCGGATCAACGTGAGGTGGTATCGGTCCATTCAACATAAGCGCGCCATTATAGGGATGCACCTGAAGCTGTCAAAGGAAATTAGCCATAAACCGCTGTATGGACAGCCCTTTTCGCTAGAATCGCCATGACGCTCCACAGGAATATTCCATGCTACCCCTGATCCTCGCTTCCAGCTCACCCTACCGTCGCGAACTGCTGCAGCGCCTGCGCCTGCCCTTCGAATGCGCCAGCCCCGACATTGATGAAACTCCGCACCCCGACGAAAGCGCCGCTCACTTGGTACGCCGACTGGCCGAGAGCAAAGCGCGCGCCCTGAGCGAACGCTACCCCGACCATCTGATTATCGGCTCGGACCAGGCTGCGGTGAATGGCGATCAAATCCTCGGCAAGCCGCACAACATCGAACGCGCCACGGAGCAATTGAAAGCCGCCAGCGGCAAGAGCGTCAGCTTCCTGACCGGACTTTGCCTGCTGAACAGCCAGAGCGGTGAAGCCCGGGTCGATTGCGTCCCCTTCACCGTGCACTTCCGCGAACTCGACGAAGCACGCATTCGCCGCTACCTGGAGGCCGAACAACCCTTCGACTGCGCCGGCAGCTTCAAGGCCGAGGGCCTGGGCGTCAGCCTGTTCCGCGCGACCGAAGGTGAAGATGCCACCAGCCTGGTCGGCCTGCCGTTGATCCGCCTGGTGGACATGCTGCTCGCCGAGCAGGTGCCCGTCCCCTAAAAAAGAAAGCCTGACTCGAAAACCTGAAACAAAAAGGCCTGGCTACTGCCAGGCCTTTTCTTTCCTTATATAAGGAAGAGCATTCAGCGCAGAGCCGGCCCCTGGAAACCCATCCACATCGCCATGTGCTCGGCGACACTGGCGCCCAACTTTTTGGTGAAGCGATCGAAGGCGGTTTCCTGGACGGTGTAGTCCACCACCTCCTTCTCCTTGATGATCTCGCGCGCCACGTAGCTGGTGCTACCCAGACCGTCGATCAAGCCCAACTGCAGCGCCTGCTCGCCGGACCAGATCAGGCCGGAGAACAGCTCCGGATGTTCCTTGTCTTTCAGACGATCGCCACGACCTTTCTTCACCACATCGATGAATTGCTTGTGAGTGGTATCCAGCACCTGCTGCCAGAAGGCCGTCTCGTCAGCCTTCGGCGGCTGGAACGGATCGAGGAATGCCTTGTGCTCGCCCGAGGTATAGATGCGGCGATCCACACCCAACTTCTCCATGGTACCGACAAAGCCGAAAGTAGCCGCCGTCACACCGATTGAGCCGACCAGGCTTGCCTTGTCCGCATAGATCTCATCGGCGGCGCTGGCGATGTAATAGGCGCCAGAAGCCCCCAGGTCACTGATGACCGCGTAGACCTTGATATCCGGATGCTCGCCGCGCAGGCGCTTGATTTCATCGTAGATATAACCAGACTGCACCGGACTGCCGCCCGGACTATTGATGCGCAGGACGATCCCCTTGGTGCCGGCATCCTCGAATGCCGAACGCAGCGCACCGACGATATTGTCGGCACTGGCCGCTTCGCTGTCGGCGATCATGCCTTTCACTTCGATCAGTGCCGTATGGCTGGCGCCGCGAGAAGCAGACTTGGACAAGCCACTGAACGGACTGAACAGCGCAAGGGCAACGAACAGATAAAGGAAGGTCAGCAACTTGAAGAAAATGCCCCAGCGACGCGAACGGCGCTGCTCCTGCACACCAGCCAGGACCGCCTTTTCGAGCAGCTTCCAGCTCTTGTCATCACCTGCCACAGCTTGCGCAGCCTTGCTATCGTCCGCCTTCCATTCATCCGACATCAGTTGCCCACCTTACGCACCGGTTTTACCGAACGCCCGGCCAGCCAGGCGCTCAGCTCGTTGAAATGATCCACTTCCAGCGCCGGAGCATACTCCCGAAGGATCTCCAGCGACTGCGCGCCATAACTCACCGCCACCGAATCCATCCCGGCGCGGCGCGCCATTTCCAGGTCGAAGGGCGAATCGCCCACCATCAACGCATCACGGGCGCCGACCCGGCAATGCGCGAGAATCTCGTGCAGCATGCGCGGATCCGGCTTGCTTGCCGACTCGTCAGCAGCGCGGGTGATATCGAAGAAATCGGTCCAGCCCTGCCCCGCCAGCACGCGGTCCAGGCCGCGGCGGTTCTTGCCGGTAGCAACAGCCAATTGATAACCCGCATCGCGGAACTCGGCCATTGCCTCAGCGACACCGGGGAACAACGGCGACGGCTGCACCTCCAGACTCAGGTAATGCTCGCCGTAGTCACGACGAAAGCGATCCAACGGCTCGCCATCCTCAACCTCGGGGTAGAGAGTCTGAATGGCCTCAGGCAGACCGAGGCCGATAATGCCCTTGATCGCTGCATCACTTCGCTCGGGAAGACCGGAATTGATAGCCGCCACGCGCATCGCCTCGACGATACGCCCCACGGAGTCCACCAGCGTGCCATCCCAATCGAAGATCAGCAGGGAATACTCACGCATTCAGACGCTCCACCGTACGCTGCCAGACCTCGTCCACTGGCGCTTCCAGCTCCAGCACCGCACCGTCAGGCAATGGCACACGCAGGTAGGCGGAGTGCAGGAACAAGCGCTTGCCGCCCAGCTCGCGAATCTCGCGGGAGAAATCCTCATCGCCGTACTTGGGATCACCCGCAATGGAGTGACCGGCATGCTTGGCATGCACGCGAATTTGATGGGTACGACCGGTAATCGGGCGCGCCTCAACCAGCGTGGCGAAATCACCGAAACGGCGCAGCACCTTGAATTCGGTCAGCGCTTCCTTGCCCTCGGGATTCACTTCCACCACACGCTCGCCGGAGCGCAGGTTGTTCTTGAGCAGTGGCACGGCGATCTGCTTCTTCGCCGCCGGCCAGTTGCCACGCACCAGGGCGTGGTAACGCTTGTCCACAATTCGCTCGCCGCGCAGCGCATCGTGCAGGTGGCGCAGCATGCTGCGCTTCTTGGCGATCATCAGCAGGCCTGACGTATCACGGTCCAGGCGATGCACCAGCTCCAGGTCCTTGCACTCCGGACGCAGTTGGCGGAAGGCCTCGATAACCCCGTAATTCAAGCCACTGCCGCCGTGGACAGCGATGCCGGTGGGCTTGTTCACCACGATCAGCGCCTTGTCTTCGAAGACGATGGAGGCCTCCAGGCGCTCCAGCAGTCCCTGTGCCAGCGGCGCCGGCTCGTCGCGCTCAGCCAGGCGCAGCGGCGGCACACGCACCACGTCGCCGGCCTGCAGCTTGTACTCGGGCTTGATGCGACCTTTGTTGACCCGTACCTCACCCTTGCGAAGGATGCGGTAGATCAAGGTCTTGGGCACGCCCTTGAGCTGGGTGCGGAGGAAATTGTCGATTCGTTGGCCGGCATACTCCGGCGCGACTTCAAGCAGCTGGACGCCGGAAGTCGGAGGGGCGGGATTCGTCATCCGGACATAATAACAATTTTTCATTCAATTGAAGCACTTAATCATTGCTGCTATATTCGGGAGGCCGCCAAAAGTGGCCAGGCCTGCGGATGATCGCGTAATCGCCATCCCCAACCGCCTGCAAACACATTGAAAGGACACCAGGCAGTCCCCGGAAGCGTTGCAACGGCCCGAGCGATTCTCGCGCCGACAGCGCCTCGAAACCCAGGCCTTGAGACATGACCACGGCAGCCAAGGTCGCCGTGATAAAAGCCAACCCCGCTCCCGGATTCAGCGAGTGGCACCCGGCTCTTAAGGAAATGTGCAGGGCGGAGATGCACAACTGTCGGATTGCGTTGCTTTCATGCCTTGAACGTAGACGCACTATATCGTCCGCATCTGACAGTCGATTCCTCCTCCTGATGAGTGCTTGTTCTTACTCAACAAGCAGGAAACGTAGTCGCGGCACAGCAGATTTTTCTTGCTGCCGCTGGACACTGGAATGGTCCGCCATTCCTGAGTACGTGCCTTAGCACCGACCATGAGAGTCGTGTGTGCCGATCGCCGTTTCCGGTGGCCCCGGAAACCATTGGTACTACATGAAAAGAATGCTGATCAACGCAACTCAACCCGAAGAGTTGCGTGTAGCGCTGGTAGACGGCCAACGCCTGTTCGACCTGGACATCGAGTCCGGCGCGCGTGAACAGAAGAAGGCCAACATCTACAAAGGCCGCATTACCCGCATCGAGCCGAGCCTCGAGGCCGCATTCGTCGACTTCGGCGCCGAACGCCACGGCTTCCTCCCCCTCAAAGAAATCTCCCGCGAATACTTCAAGAAGAATCCTGAAGGTCGCATCAACATCAAGGACGTCCTGAGCGAAGGCCAGGAAGTCATCGTCCAGGTCGAGAAAGAAGAACGTGGCAACAAGGGCGCCGCCCTGACCACCTTCATCAGCCTCGCCGGCCGCTACCTCGTACTCATGCCGAACAACCCCCGCGCCGGTGGCATCTCCCGCCGCATCGAGGGTGAAGAACGCAACGAACTGCGTGAAGCCCTGAACGGCCTGACCGTTCCCGGCGACATGGGCCTGATCGTTCGCACCGCCGGCCTGGGCCGCAGCTCCGAAGAGCTGCAATGGGACCTGGACTACCTGCTGCAACTGTGGGGCGCCATCAAGGAAGCCTCGGGCGAGCGCAGCGGTCCGTTCCTGATCTACCAGGAAAGCAACGTCATCATCCGCGCCATCCGCGACTACCTGCGCCAGGACATCGGCGAAGTGCTGATCGACAGCCTCGACGCCCAGGAAGAAGCCCTGAACTTCATCCGCCAGGTCATGCCGCAGTACGCGAGCAAGGTGAAGCTGTACCAGGACAGCGTTCCGCTGTTCAACCGCTTCCAGATCGAGAGCCAGATCGAAACCGCCTTCCAGCGCGAAGTGAAACTGCCGTCCGGCGGTTCCATCGTGATCGACCCGACCGAGGCCCTGGTGTCCATCGACATCAACTCGGCGCGCGCCACCAAAGGCGGCGACATCGAGGAAACGGCCCTGCAGACCAACCTGGAAGCGGCCGAGGAAATCGCCCGCCAACTGCGTCTGCGTGACATCGGCGGCCTGATCGTCATCGACTTCATCGACATGACCCCGGCGAAGAACCAGCGCGCCGTGGAAGAACGCGTCCGCGAAGCCCTGGAAGCCGACCGCGCCCGCGTCCAGGTCGGTCGCATCTCGCGCTTCGGCCTGCTGGAAATGTCCCGTCAGCGCCTGCGTCCGTCCCTGGGCGAGACCAGCGGCATCGTTTGCCCGCGCTGCAACGGCCAAGGCATCATCCGTGACGTCGAGTCCCTGTCGCTGGCCATCCTGCGCCTGATCGAAGAAGAAGCCCTGAAGGACCGCACCGCCGAAGTTCGTGCACGCGTGCCGTTCCAGGTTGCCGCCTTCCTGCTCAACGAAAAGCGCAACGCCATCACCAAGATCGAACTGCGCACCCGCGCGCGCATCTTCATTCTGCCGGACGACCACCTGGAAACTCCGCACTTCGAAGTTCAGCGCCTGCGTGACGACAACCCTGAGCTGCTCGCCGGCCACGCCAGCTACGAGATGGCCCCGGAAGAGCACGAGGAAATCCAGCCGGTCAGCGCCACTCGCACCCTGGTTCGCCAGGAAGCCGCGGTGAAGACCGTTTCCCCGCAGACCCCCGCCCCGCAGCAGACCGCCGCTGAAGCACCGGCCGCCGAAGCCATCAAGCCGATGCCCGAGCCGAGCCTGTTCCAGGGTCTGGTGAAGTCCCTGGTCAGCCTGTTCGCCGGCAGCAAGCCGGAGCAGACTCCTGCCGCCACCGCCACTGCCAAGCCGGCCACCGAGCGCAGCGAAAGCCAGGGCGAGCGCCGCAATGGCCGTCAGCAGAACCGTCGCCGCGATGGCCGCGATGGTGGCCGTCGTGATGACGAGCGCAAAGAACGTGGTCGTCGCGATGAGCGTGGCGAACGCGGTGAACGTGCCGAGCGCCCGGCCCGCGAAGAGCGTCAACCGCGTGAAGATCGCGCCGAACGCCAACCTCGCGAGGAGCGTCAGCCGCGCGAAGAGCGTGCCGAACGCCAGCCGCGTGAAGAGCGTCAGCCCCGCGAGGAACGCCAACCGCGCGAAGAGCGCGCCGAACGCCAGCCGCGTGAAGAACGTCAACCGCGTGAAGAGCGTGCCGAACGCCAGCCGCGTGAAGAGCGTCAACCGCGCGAGGAACGTGCCGAGCGTCAGCCGCGTGAAGAGCGCCAGCCCCGCGAGGAGCGTCAACCGCGTGGCGAACGTGCCGAGCGTCAGCCCCGCGAAGAGCGCCAGCCGCGCGAGGACCGTCAGGCCCGCGACGCCGCGGCCCTGGAAGCCGAAGAGCTGCCGAACGAGGAACTGCTGGACCAGCAGGACGACGAAGGCTCGGATGACGAGCGTCCGCGTCGTCGCTCCCGTGGTCAGCGTCGCCGCAGCAACCGCCGTGAGCGTCAGCGTGAAGCTGGTGTCGATGGCGCCGAAGGCGAAGTAGCTGGCGAAAACGCTGGCGAGCAGCCGGCTTCCGACACTCCCTCGCCCGCCGCCATGGTCGCTGCCGCCGCTACCGCTGCAGCCGTTGCCGAAGCCGCCGAGCAAGCTCAGCCCGCTGCCGAGGCCCAGGCTGAAGCCGTCGTGGTCGAGTCCGGCGTCGTCGAAGCTGTACGCACCGAAAGCGCCCTGGAACAGACCATCGAGTTCCTGGCCAAGCCCAGCGAGCACGCTGTCGAGTCGGTAGAGACTGCCAACGAAACTGTTGAAGCAGCCGCCACCGAGCCGACCTTTGCCGAAGAAGCGACGAGCCCCGCCGCCGAAACCGTCATCGAAGCTGTCGCCCAGCTGGTCGAAGAGCCCAAGGTAGAAGCCCCGGTTGTTGCCGAAGCTCCGGCCGCTGCTCCGGCTCCTGCCGAAGAAGCTGCCCCGGTCGTACCGGCCAACGCCACCGGGCGCGCCTCCAACGACCCGCGTGAGCGTCGTCGTCAGGAGCGCCTGGCTCGCGAAGCCGCCGCCGCCTCGGCCGAGCAGGCTCCGGTTGTGGAAGCCGTGGTCGAGGAGACCGCCGCTGTCGTCGAAGCCGAAGTCGTGGTCGAGCCGGCCGCTGACGTCACCGCCGAGGCCGTTGTGGCCGACGTGGTGAATGAAGCCGAAGCCCAATCCATCGAGCAAGCCGAACCGGCTGCCGAGCAGGTTGAAGGCGACAAGGCCGAGAAGACCGAGGAAGAAGAAGGCACCGTGGTGGAAAAACACCACAGCTGATAGCTTTCTGATCTGAAAAAGGGGATGCCAGTGGCATCCCCTTTTTTATTGCCGACGAGTCGAGCTTGCAGACGGCGTAGGAGCAACTGTCTTTCTCGGGAAGCCAGTGCCGATGCACCCCCTCACCCAGCCATCCCCGGAGGGAGAGGGCTGGGATGAGCGCCGCCCCAAGCACGGAGGCACCTCGTAGGAGCGGACCCTGTCCGCGATGGCATCCGGCGCGATGCGAAGCCAATCGCGGATAGGGTCCGCTCCTACGATCAGCGCGGCATCGCAGCGCGAGACACTTCGCGAGCAAGCTCGCCCCTACAGGTGAGCTGCCCCACTCACCCAGACAACAGGCACAAAAAAGGGATGCAGCTGCATCCCTTTTCGCACCCCGAGCAAGCTCAGTAGAGATTCGGCTCCATCTCCAGCGCCACGCCGAAGCGCTGCTGGATATCGCCCTGAATACGCCGAGCCAGGTCATGCAACTGTGAACCGGTAGCGCCGCCATAGTTGACCAGGACCAGCGCCTGCTGGGCGTGCACGCCGGCAGCGCCATCACGGAAACCCTTCCAGCCAGCCTTGTCGATCAACCAGCCGGCCGCGAGCTTCATCTGTCCGTCGCCCTGCGGATAAGCCACCAGGTCGCTGTAGCGCTGATGCAATTCGTCCGCTTGATCAGCCGAGACCACGGGGTTCTTGAAGAAACTGCCCGCATTGCCCAGGACTGCGGGATCAGGCAGTTTTTCGCGGCGAATCGCACAGATTACCCGTGACACGTCAGCCGGCGTCGGCGCGGTCACGCCCTCCTCCACCAGGCGCTGGCGCACCGGACCATAGTCGAGATGCAGTTTCGCCGCGCGGTTCAACGCAAAGCGAACCCGCAGGATCAGCCAACGACCCGGCTCACGCTTGAACCGGCTTTCGCGGTAGGCGAAAGCGCAATCCTCCAGACCGAACTCGCGCAGCTCGCCAGTCTGGCGATCCAGCGCGGTCAGGCCGGCGAACACGTCCTTGATCTCGACGCCGTAGGCACCGATGTTCTGCATGGGTGCAGCACCCACGGTGCCGGGAATGAGACTGAGGTTTTCCAGTCCGCCAAATCCTTGCGCAAGGGTCCAGCGCACAAAGTCGTCCCAGACTTCGCCTGCTTCGGCCTCGACCACCACATGCTCGCCATCGTCACTGACGACACGGAGGCCACGAGAAGCCATGCGCAGAACCAGCGCGTCGATATCACGGGTCAGCAACAGGTTGCTACCACCACCAACGACCATCAACGAGAGGCCCTTCTCGGCGGCAACCGCGATACCGGCGCGCACCTCGTCGTCGTCATGAGCCTGGGCGAACCAGCGCGCCGCGACTTCGACCCCGAAGGTGTTGTAGGGCTTGAGGGAAATGTGTTCTTGCAGCTGCAGCGTCACAGGCGCCTCTTCACTTCCGTGAGCAGGCCGTCACAGGCCCGCTCCACCAGGTCCAGCACTTGCTCGAAGCCATCCTCGCCGCCGTAGTACGGATCCGGCACTTCGTCGACTACACCTTCGTAGCGGCGCAGGAACAGGTCCAGATCAGCCTTGCCATTACCGGCGCGCAGGTGCTTCAGGTCGCGCAGGTTGGCGTGATCCATGGCGAGCACCAGGTCGTAGCGGGAAAAGTCCGCCACATTGACCTGCCGCGCCCGCAGGCCCGACAGGTCATAGCCACGGCGCAGCGCGGCGGCGCGAGTGCGTGCGTCCGGCGCCTTGCCGACGTGCCAATCGCCGGTGCCGGCCGAGTCGATCTCGACGCGATCCTCAAGGCCCGCTTCGCGGACCTTGTGGCGGAATACGCCTTCGGCAGTGGGCGAGCGGCAGATGTTCCCGAGGCAGACGAACAGGACCTTCATCAGCCCCCCAGGATGCGCCGAACGCGCTCCAGGTCTTCCTGGGTATCGACACCCGCCTGCGGAGCTTCCAGGGCGTCAGCCACATGGATACGCACGCCGTGCCAGAGCGCGCGCAGCTGCTCCAGGCATTCGGTGTCTTCCAGCCAGCACGGACCCCAGGCCACGAAGTCACGCAGGAAGCGCGCGCGGTAGGCGTAGATGCCGATGTGGCGGCGGTACGGCACATTGGCCGGCAGGGATTCGCGATCCACGGCGAAAGCGTCACGCGCCCAGGGCAGCGTGGCGCGACTGAAGGTCAGGGCCAGGCCGTTCTTGTCGCTGACCACCTTGACGATGTTGGGATTGAACAGCGCGGCCGGGTCATGGATTTCCTCACACAGGGTGGCGATGCCCGCTTCCGGGTGCGCCGCGAGGTTGGCGGCCACCTGGTCGATGATCGACGGCGGCACCAGTGGCTCGTCGCCCTGCACGTTGACCACGATGGCGTCGTCGGCCAGACCCAACACGTCGGCGACTTCCGCCAGGCGGTCGGTGCCGGAGTTATGGTCGGCGCGGGTCAGCACCACCTGGGCACCGAAGCCCTGACAGGCTTCGAAGATGCGCTGATCGTCGGTGGCGACCACGACCTGGGTGGCGGAGCTTTTGCCGGCCTGCGCCCAGACGTGCTGGATCATCGGCTTGCCGCAGATATCCTGCAGCGGCTTGCCCGGCAGGCGGGTGGAGGCGTAACGGGCGGGAATGACGACGGTATAGGCGTGGCTCATGGGATTACTTGTCCAGACGCTCGTCGACGTTAAGGGTGCGAGCTTCGCCTTCGAGCATCACCGGGATGCCGTCACGCACCGGGTAGGCCAGGCCATCGGTCTTGCAGATCAGCTCGGACTTGTCGTCGGTGAGCTTGAGCGGGCCCTTGCACAGCGGACAGGCGAGGATATCGAGGAGTTTCGGGTCCATGGTGCGTTCCTTGAACGTGAGCCAGTAATGTATGCGTGCGCCCTGCAGGCGGGACGATCAGCGGGCGAGCAGGCGCTCGAGCTGGACGTCGAACCAGGCGACGAAGGCCGGCGAGGGCTGCGCTTCGACGGCGAGATACCACCAGTCGGGCGCGGCGAAGGACCGGCATTTCACCGCATCCTTCTCGGTCATGACCAGCGGCAGTTCCGGCGTGAAGCGCAGCTGCTCGGCGGTGTAGGCCGCATGGTCGGGGAAGGGATGCGGAATCGGCCGCCAGTTTAGCGCCTCGAGCGTCGTGAAGAAACGCTGGGGGTTGCCGATCCCGGCCAGCGCATGCAGCGCCTGCCCTGCGGGGAAAAGCTCGACGTCCCGTCGCTCGCCGCTGGCCAGGTTGACCAGGGCAGAAGGTCGCAGGACGAAGGAGAAGGCGCCCGGCGGATCGAACGGTGCACCGTTGTGCAGCACGGCGTCCACTTCGTCCAGGCGCTCGACGGGCTCGCGCAGCGGTCCGGCGGGCAGGCAGCGGCCATTGCCCAGGCCGCGCGCGGCGTCGATCAGCACCAGCTCCAGGTCACGGGCCAGGCGATAATGCTGCAGACCGTCGTCGCAGAGGATCAGGTCCAGCGGCTCCTCGGCCAGCAGCGCACGCACGGCACTGGAGCGGTCCGGATCGATCATCAGCGGCACGCCGCTGCGGCGCACGATCATCAGCGGCTCGTCACCGGCGTCCGTCGCGGATTGCTCGGCGCGCACGCGCCAGGGCGTCTGCGGCGGCTTTGCGCCATAGCCACGGCTGACCACGCCGACCTTGAGGCCACGGGCGCGACAATGTTCGATCAACCAGAGAATCATCGGCGTCTTGCCGGTACCGCCGACGGTGATATTGCCCACCACGATAATCGGCACCGGCGCGCGGTAGGCCGGCTTGGCGCCGGAGAGGAAGTCATCCCGGCGGCCGCGGGCGACACGCCGGTAGAGCAATTCGAGCGGCTTGAGCAGGACAAGGGCCGGGTGGCCCTTGTACCAGGCGTCGAGCAGACGATCGGAGAACGCCATCAGGGTTTCTTGGCGTCCGAACGGGACTCGATGGTGGTGATGCGCAGATGGGTGAAGCCCAGCTTGCCGGCGGCATCCATCGCAGTGACGACGGACTGGTAATCCACCTTGCCATCGGCGGTGATCACCACCGGCAGGCTGTTGTCGCCCGCGGATTCGCGCTGCATGGCGCTCATCAGGTTGTCCAGGTCGTCGCGGGCCAGGCTCTGGCCGTTGAGCGCGTAGTGACCTTCGACGCTGATGGAGATTTCCAGCTGCTTGATCTCGGTGGCTTCGGGCGGTGTGCCACTGACCGCCTCAGGCAGTTCGACCTTGAGCTGCGACGGCTTGGTGAACGAGGTGGCCACCACGAAGAACAGCAGCAACACGAAGATCACGTCGATCAACGACGCCAGGTTGATGAAGACGTCCTCGCGGGCCGCTCCGCCCGCTCTGCGGCGGAATTTCACGCTTTGCCTTCCTCGACGAAGTCGACTTCGCGGTCACCCTGGGTCACTTCCACCAGCTTGATGGCTTCCTGCTCCATGGCGATGACCAGCTCATCGACGCGGCGCAGCAGGTAACGGTGGAAGAACACCGCCGGGATCGCCACGATCAGGCCGGCCGCGGTGGTGATCAGCGCCTTGGAGATACCGCCAGCGAGCATCGGCGCGTTGGCCATGCCGTCACCCATGAAGGCGCTGAAGATCTGGATCATGCCGAACACGGTGCCCAGCAGGCCGAGCAGCGGCGCCATGGCGGCGATGGTGCCCAGGGCGTTGAGGTAGCGCTCCAGCTCGTGGATGACGCGGGAGGCGGCTTCCTCGATGCACTCCTTCATGATCTCGCGACCATGCTTGGAGTTGGCCAGGCCCGCGGCGAGGATTTCACCCAGCGGAGACGACGCGCGCAGGTCCTTCAGGGCCTGGCTGTTCATCTTCTTGTCCTTGATCTGCTTCCACACCTGACCGAGCAGTTGCGGCGGCGCCACACGGCTCAGGCGCAGGGTCCACAGACGTTCAGCGACGATCGCCATGGCAGCGACGGAGCTCAGCAAGATCGGCAGCATCATCCAGCCGCCAGCTTTGACCAGTTCCCACACAGTGGTGAATCCCCTGAAAAAAAGTGGCGCCACTCTAGCACAGGGGCCGTGGCGAGCCGACCGCCCCAGGCTCAATTTTCCTGCCAGAAATGTGCACCCTCCCGCACTCCCCGGAGCTCGCCATGGGCACCGAGCATCAGGGTCAGCGCGCCCTGCTCCGCCGTATCGTGAATCCGTATACCCAGTGCGCGGAAGCGCTCCACGACCGACGGATGGGGATGGCCGTAGGGGTTGTTGGCGCCACGGGAAATCAATGCCGCGGAGGGCCCGATCGCACGAAGGAAGATCGGGCCCGAAGAACTGCGGCTGCCGTGGTGCCCGGCGAGCAGCCAGTCGATGTGGACGCCGGGGTGTTCGGCCAGCCAGGCGATCTCACCTGGCTGCGGCAGGTCGCCGGTCAACAGCAGTCGCTCTCCGTCGGCAGTGACCTCCAGCACGCAGGAGCGGTCGTTGCTTTCCCGCGCGCCCTTCCACGCCCACGAAGACAGGCGCACGCCATCGATGTCCCAGTGCGTACCGGGGCACGGTGCCGCCCGCAGCTCCGCCGGCAGGCGATCGGGCTCCCCGCTGACCACATGGGCCGGTCGCAAGGCCGCCTTCACCGCCGGGGCACCGCCCGCGTGGTCGTTGTCCGCATGGCTGAGCATCAGCATGTCGAGGTGGTCGATGCCCAGGCTGCGCAACGTCGGCACGACCACCCGCTCGCCAATATCGAAGTCACCGTTGCGCGCGCCGGTGTCGTAGAGCCAGGCGTGATTTCGCGTGCGAATCAATACTGACAACCCCTGTCCGACATCAAGCACACGGATTTCCGCCTGCCCAGGTGGCGGCCGCGAAATCGTCGGCCAGAACACCGGCAGGAACATCGCCAACCCGAGCGCGCGCAGTGGCATTCCCGCTGGAGCCAGCAGCAACAGGGCGCCCAGCATGGCCACGGATAGCGCCCAGGCCGGCGCCGCCACCGGCTGCCACGCAGGCGCCAGCCCCGCCATCCAGCCCAGCCATTGGAAGAGCAGGTCGAGCAACCAACCGGACACCCAGAGGAGCGCCTCGCCCACCCAGGGCAGCCCAAGCGACAGGCTGCCGAGCAGCGCCAGCGGCACGACCGCCATCTCCACCCAGGGCACCGCGACCAGGTTGGCAATCACGCTTGAAATGCTCAGCGGCAGCCCCAGCGCGATGGACGCCGGCAGCAGCCCGACCGCCATCAGCCACTGCGCACGCAGCCAGGTGCGCCAGGCGGTCCAACGGCCAAGCCGGCCGGAGAAGCCGAAGATCAGCAAGGCGACGGCTGCGTAGGACAACCAGAACCCCGGTAACAGCACTACCAACGGTTCGGCCAGCAGCACCGCCAGCAGAGCGCCGAGCAACGGTGTCCACAACCCGCGATGTCGGTATCGCAGACGCCACAGCAGGACGATGGACACCATGATGCAGGCGCGCTGCAACGGCACGTCGAACCCCGCCATCAGGCTGTAGCTCCAGGCGCCGGCCGCCGCCAGCAGACAGGCACACGGCAGCCAAGGCAGGCGCGCCGGCCAGCAGCCAAAACGCGCGAGTGCCGCGATCAGCGCGTAGAGCAGCCCCGCCAGCAACGAGATGTGCGAGCCGGAAATCACCATCAGGTGGAGGGTTCCGGTGTCCTGCAGGACCTGCCAGTCCGCTGGCGTCAGCCCGGAGGCATCGCCCAGCACCAGCGCCGCCAAGGCGCCAGAGCGGCCGTGGGCATCCACTGCCAGCAGGCGCTGCCGCCAGGCCTCGCGCCAGGCGTTTGGCCCGCTGGCCGACTGGAGCCGCTGTCCATCCTTGACGCTGCCGGTGGCGCCGATGCGCTGCGCGGTAAGCCAGGCTTCATAGTCGAAACCCGCGCCGTTGACCATGCCATGCGGCCGCTTGAGCTTCACCGCCAAGCGCCAGCGCTCGCCCCCTTCGACCGGCGGACCGCCGAACCAGGACACCCGCAACGTGGCGGGTACCCTGAGGCGCGGACTGGTGACGTCGGTGAGCATGAAGCGCACCGAGGGCCCGGTGCGATCGGGCAAGCCTTCTACCCTGCCCTCCAGCCACAACGTGCGGCCATCCAGCTCTCGGGCCAGGCGATCGTCCAGCGCCCACTGCGCCGACTGGCAGGCCCAGGCGAACCCCAGCAGGAACAGGCCGATGAAGTAGGCGCGGGTAAACAATAGGGGCAGCGCGAAGGCGGACAGAAGCAGCAGCACCCAGCCCGGCGGGAGCACCGGCATCCAGCGCAGGAGTAGCAGCCCGCAGGCCAGCGCGAACATCCCTGTATGAGGCAACGGACTCCTCCCTGGAGTCCCGCGCAACCGCTGATCCGATGAATCGGCGGCGGTTACACACGGACATAGTTGGCAACGAATGACTGTCACCTAGCTAGGCATAATGTGGCGTCGTCCGTCTGCCAGAGATTTCCCCCATGCCGCGCCGAATCTTCAAGCGCTACATGCCGGATCCGGAGAGCATCAGGAACCACAAGGGCCTGCGCTTTCTCGGACCGCTGATCCAGTCGCCCAACCTCTGGCACCTGAATCGCCGCTCCGTGTCCCGCGCCATGGGCATGGGGCTATTCGCCGCCTTCATCCCGATCCCGCTGCAGATGCTGCTGGCCGCTTCGTTGGCCGTCTGGGTGCGGGCCAACCTGCCGATCTCGGTAGGGCTGGTCTGGCTGACCAACCCGATCACCATGCCGCCGGTGTTCTACTGCACCTACAAGATGGGCGCCTGGGTGATGGGCATTCCGGCGCGCGCCCTGCCCGACCACCTGACCTGGGAATGGATCAGCGGCGAACTGTCGATGCTCTGGCAGCCCTTCCTGCTGGGCTCGGTGATCTGCGGCATTCTGGTCGGTATCCTCGGCTACCTGGCCACCGAAGGTTACTGGCGCTGGTGGATCGGCCGCAGCTGGCGGCGGCGCCGGGCGCTGCGCAATGTGCAGCGCGGGCTCTAGGCTCTTGTCTTTGTAGGAGCGGACTCCGTCCGCGATCGATTCACCGCAGCTCCGGCCAACCAGGGAGCGCGGCCAGCCAATCGCGGACGAAGTCCGCTCCTACGCCAATCCCAGCCTCCGATTGCAGAGACGAAAAAGCCGCCCATCGGGGCGGCTTTTTCGTAGGCAAAGGCATCACTCGTAGCGCAGCGATTCCGCCGGCTGGGTCGAGGCCGCGCGCCAAGCCGGGTACAGCGTGGCGAGGAAGCTCATCGACAGCGCCGCGACGCAGATCAGCACGATATCGCTGATCTGCGGGTCGGACGGCAGGTAATTGATGAAGTAGATGTCCGAATTGAACACGTGGGTGCCGGCGATGCGCTCCAGGGTCGAGACGATGGCGGTGACGTTGTACGCCGCCAGCACGCCCAGCACGCAGCCGATGACGGTGCCGATCAGGCCGATCACCGTGCCCTGGACCATGAAGATCGCCATGATCTGCTTCGGCGTGGCGCCCAGGGTACGCAGGATGGCGATGTCCGCGCGCTTGTCGGCCACCACCATGATCAGCGTGGCGATGATGTTGAAGGCGGCGACCGCGACGATCAGCAACAGCAGCAGGCCGATCATGGTCTTTTCCATCTTCATCGCGCTGAACAGGCTGCCCTGGGTGTGCGTCCAGTCCACTGAACGGTAGCCGTCGCCCAGTTGCTTGGCGATGGCGGCGCCGACTTCCGGTGCCTGGAACAGGTCCTTCAGGGCGATACGCACGCTCTGCACCTGGCCGGGCTGCCAGCGCATCAGGCTCGCTGCGTCATCCACATGGATCAACGCCAGCGTGCTGTCCAGCTCGGCGCCGACCTTGAAGATGCCGACGACGTTCAGGCGCTGCATGCGCGGGGTGATGCCGCCCGGCGCGGAGCTGGGCTCGGGAACGATCAGCAGCAGGCTGTCACCGACGTTGACGTGGAAACGCCGTGCGGTGATCTCACCGATGACCACGCCGAACTCACCGACTTTCAGGTCATCGAGGCTGCCCCGGACCATGTGCTGACCGATGATCGATACCTGGGTTTCCAGCGCAGGATCGACGCCGTCCACCTCGATGGGCTGCATCATCCCTTTATAGGAGAGCATGCCGTCGACTTCGGTGTAGGGCACCGCGCCGACGATCTTCGGGTTCTGCTTCGCCACCTCGGCTACGCGCTGCCAGTCGTCCAGCGGGCCGCTGGTCTTTTGCAGCACGGCGTGGGGGACCATGCCGAGAATCCGCGAACGCATTTCCTTCTGGAAGCCGTTCATCACCGACAGCACCACGATCATCGCCAGCACGCCCAGGGCGAGGCCGATCATCGAGGTCAGGGAGATGAACGAGATGTAGTGATTGCGCCGCTTGGCCCGGGTGTAGCGGGTGCCGATGAAGACGGACAGGGGTCTGAACATTCCGGTATCCCTCAGGCGGCGACCAGCCGACCCTCCTCCAGGCGCAGCACACGGTCCATCTGCTGGGCGAGGTGAGTGTCGTGGGTCACCACCAGGAAGGCGGTGCGCAGGGACTGCGACAGTTCCAGCATCAGTTCCTGGATACCGTGGGCGGTGTGCTGGTCGAGGTTGCCGGTGGGCTCGTCGAGCAGCACCAGTTTCGGTGTGTTGACCAGGGCGCGGGCGATAGCCACGCGCTGGCGCTCGCCGCCGGACAGCTCGGACGGCTTGTGGCTCAGGCGATGCCCCAGACCGACGCGCTCCAGCAGCGCGGTGGCGCGCTGACGGGCCTCGGGGATCGGCGTCTTGCCGATCAGCAGCGGCATGCAGACGTTCTCCAGCGCGGTGAACTCCGGCAGCAGGTGGTGGAACTGGTAGACGAAGCCCAGCGCGCGGTTGCGCAGCAGGCCGCGCTGCTTCTCGTTCAGCGCCGACAGCTGCTCGCCGGCCAGCCAGACGCTGCCGGAGCTGGGCGTATCGAGGCCGCCGAGCATGTTCAGCAGGGTGCTCTTGCCCGAGCCGGAGCTGCCGACGATGGCGACGCGCTCGCCGGGCAGCAGTTCCAGCTGCACGTTGGACAGCACTTCGACCGACTGCGGGCCTTCCTCGTAACGCTTGCCGAGGTCGCGGCAGCTCAGGACAGCCTGATCGTTGTTACTCATAACGCAATGCCTCCGCGGGCTGGGTGCGCGCCGCACGCCAGGCCGGATACAGGGTGGCGAAGAAACTCAGGATCAGCGCGGCGCTGCACACCAGGATCACGTCCTCGCTCATCAGTTGCGAGGGCAGGTAATCGATGAAGTAGACGTCCGCGTTGAGGAATTTGTGGCCCAGCAGGCGCTCCAGCAGGGCAATGGCGGAGCTGACGTTGAGCGCCGCGAGGATACCCAGCACGCCGCCAATGAAGGTGCCGATGACGCCGATCACCGTACCCTGGACCATGAAGGTCGCCATGATCTGCCCCGGCGTGGCGCCGAGGGTGCGCAGGATGGCGATGTCGGCCTTCTTGTCGGTGACGACCATGACCAGGGTGGAAATGATGTTGAACGCGGCGACCGCGACGATCAGCAATAACAAGAGGCCGATCATCGACTTCTCCATGCGGATGGCCTGGTACAGGTTGCCGTGGCTGCGGGTCCAGTCGCGGGCGAAGTAGTCGTTGCCCTTCAGGGTCCGGGCGATTTCCCAGGCGGTGCGCGGCGCCTGGAACAGGTCGTCGAGCTTCAGGCGCAGGCCTTCGACCTGGCCTTCCTTGAGGCGGCGCATACGCGCGGCGTCATCGATTTGGACCATGGCGACGTAGCCGTCCAGCTCGCCGGCGCCGACATGGAAGGTGCCGACAACGGTGAAGCGCTTCATGCGCGGGAACATGCCAGCCGGGGTGACCGAGACTTCCGGGGCAATGAAGGTGACCTTGTCGCCCAGCTTCACGCCGAGGTTCTTCGCCGCCTTGTCGCCAATGACGATGCCGAACTCGCCGGGTTTGAGGCTCTGCAGCGAGCCCTCCTGGAAGAACTGGTCAATGATCGAGACCTTGCTCTCCTCGTTCGGATCGACCGCATTGATCAGCACCTTCTGTACCGTGCCGCCGGCGCTGAGCAGGCCCTGCATCTGGATGAAGGGCGCGACCTCCAGCACGTTGGGGTGCTGGGTCTTGATCTGCCCGGCGATGCCTTGCCAGTCGGAAATCGGCTGGTAGGACTCGACCGTGGCGTGGGGAACCATGCCCAGTACGCGGGTGCGCATCTCATGGTCGAAGCCGTTCATCACGGAAAGAACGACGATCATCACCACCACGCCCAGCGCGAGGCCGATCATGGAAGTGAGCGAAATGAAGGAAACGAAGTGGCTGCGGCGTTTGGCGCGTGTGTAGCGCGTTCCGATGTAGACGGAAAGAGGTCTGAACATGGGGGACCGATCAAGAAGATGAAGAGTGCGTCCGGCGGCAGAATCCATCTGGCGGCTGACTTCCGTGTGGCGGGGCTCGGCAGGCGGCTTTACACTCAGACCATCACTGCCGCCGTGGGTTCGCCATGTCCACTCCAGACGCGGATGACCGCCGCGAATACTATCGTATTGAAGACACGCTCGCATTGGAATTTCGCCCGCTACGCGAGGACGAAATCCACTCGCAAGAAGTGCTTCAGGATGATTCCGCGCTGTTCAACCTGCTCAGCGACCTGCACCTCACCGACTTCGAGTCGCAGCACCTGCTGCGCCATATCCACGAGCGCGACCGCCCGCTGGCCAGCTACCTGAAGGTGATGAACAAGCGCATCGACCTGATCGCCCAGGCCCTGACCCAGAGCCTGCTCAGCGAGATCGGCCCGGCGCGCAAGGTGACGCTGTCCGAAGGTGGCATCAACTTCCGCGACGATCAGCCGCTTCCCGTGGGCCAGCCACTGGCGCTGAAAATCGTCCTGCTGCCCCAGGGCCTGGGCCTGCTGCTGCGCGCCAAGGTCACCCACTGCCAGCAGCAACCCGAGGGCGACTACGAGATCGGTACCGAATTCGACATCCTCGGTGACGCCCAGCGCCAGTTGCTGGCCCGCCACATCCTCCAGCGCCAGGCTCTGGAACGCCGCCTGGCCAAGGCTCGCGACGAATGAACGAAAGGATTTCCATGCGTCAGTTGCTGCTTCTGCTTTGCCTCGCCGTACCGCTGCCACTGCTGGCCGACACGATCGAGATTCCCGTGGGCGACCAGGGCGATCCGCACATCGTGCTGCCGGCACGCGGCGAGAGCCAGAAGGCCGTGCTGGAGCGCTTCGGCCTGCCGGACGAGGAACACCCAGCGGTGGGCAAGCCGCCCATCTCGCGCTGGGACTATCGCGAATTCAGCGTTTATTTCGAGAGCGGGCACGTCGTCGACGCCGTCCGCCAGCACCGATCCCAGTACCTCAAAGACCTTTCTCCGAAGACCCCGTCTCCCAAGGAGCCTCAGTGACTCTGATCTATGGCCATCGCGGCGCCAAAGGCGAAGCACCGGAAAACACCCTGAACAGCTTCCTGCGCTGCCTGGAACATGGCGTGAAGCGTTGCGAGCTTGACCTGCACCTGTCCCGCGACGGCGAGCTGATGGTGATCCACGACCCGACGCTCAAACGCACCACCGGCCGGCGCGGCAAGGTTTCCGAGCAACTGGCGGAGGACCTGGTGACCATGGATGCCCGCGAAGGCGGTCCGGGCTGGGTGCGCCCCTGCCCTATCCCGCGCCTGGCGGAGTTGTTCGAGCGCTGCGAGTTCGAGCACTGGCAGCTGGAAGTCAAAAGCGCGTCGAAGGACCGCGCCGGTCGCACCGTGCAGGCGATCCATCAACTGGTGGGCCGTTTCGGGCTGCGTGACCGGATTACCGTGACCTCGAGTTCGCGCACGGTGCTGCGCGCCCTGGAAGAACTGGCGCCGGACCTGCAACGCGGGCTGGTGGCCGAATATGCCTGGCTCGACCCGCTGAAGGTAGCCTCGCACTATGGCTGCCACCTGCTGGCGCTGAACTGGATGCTGTGCACCCCGGAGCGGCTGCTGAAGGCACAGAAACAGGGGCTGCACGTGTCGGTCTGGACGGTCAACGAGCCGGCACTGATGCGCCGGCTCGCTGATTTTGGCGTGGACAGCCTGATTACAGACTTTCCCGGTTTGGCCACTGCCACGATCGGGAATCGCTGAGCAGGTTCCCCCCGACCGGCTCAGGCCGCCGGTCAGGGTATTTCAAAAAATCCGGTTCAGGCCGTCGAACGCCGCTACGCGGTAGGCTTCGGCCATGGTCGGATAGTTGAAGGTGGTGTTGACGAAGTACTTCAGGGTATTGAGCTCGCCCGGCTGGTTCATGATCGCCTGGCCGATGTGGACGATCTCCGAGGCCTGGTCGCCGAAGCAGTGCACACCGAGGATTTCCAGGGTGTCGCGATGGAACAGGATCTTCAGCATGCCCACCGGCTCGTTGGAGATCTGCGCACGGGCCATGCCCTTGAAGAAGGCCTTGCCCACTTCGTAGGGAATCTTCGCCGCGGTCAGCTCGTGCTCGTTCTTGCCGATGGAGCTGATCTCCGGAATGGTGTAGATGCCGGTCGGCACGTCGTTGACGAAGCGCCAGCCATCGTGCTCGACGATGTTGCCGGCGGCCGAACGGCCCTGGTCGTAGGCGGCACTGGCCAGGCTCGGCCAGCCGATCACGTCGCCACCGGCGTAGATGTTCGACACCGAGGTACGGTAGTTCTCGTCCACCTCGATCTGGCCACGGCTGTTGACCTTGATGCCGATGTTCTCCAGGCCCAGGCGGTCAGTGTTGCCGGTACGGCCGTTACACCACAGCAGGGCGTCTGCCTTGATCTTCTTGCCGGACTTCAGGTGCAGGATCACCCCGTTGTCCAGGCCTTCCACGCGCTCGTACTCCTCGTTGTGACGGATCAGCACGTTGTTGTTGCGCAGGTGGTAGCTCAGCGCGTCGGAGATTTCGTCGTCGAGGAAGCTCAGCAGTTGGTCGCGGGTGTCGACCAGGTCCACCAGCACACCAAGACCGCTGAAGATCGAGGCGTACTCGCAGCCGATCACGCCGGCTCCGTAGATGATCAGGCGGCGCGGGGTGTGGCTCAGGGACAGGATGGTGTCGCTGTCGTAGACGCGCGGGTGGTTGAAGTTGATGTCCGACGGACGATACGGGCGCGAGCCGGTGGCGATGACGAACTGGTCGGCCACCAGACGCTCCACGGCGCCGCTGGGGGTCACGACTTCAACGGTGCGCTCGTCGACGAAGCTGGCGGTACCGTTGAACATGTCGATGCGGTTGCGCGCGTAGTAGCCGGTGCGCGAAGACACCTGCTTGGAGATGACCTTCTCGGCGCTTTTCAGCACGTCCGGGAAGGAGAACCAGCGCGGCTCGCCGATCTGGCGGAACATCGGGTTGGTGTTGAACTCGATGATCTGCTTCACCGAGTGACGCAGCGCCTTGGACGGGATGGTGCCCAGGTGCGTGCAGTTGCCGCCGACCACGCGACGGCTGTCCACCACCGCCAGCTTGCGCCCGTACTTGGAGGCGTTCATTGCCGCCCCCTCGCCTGCCGGGCCCGTGCCGAGAATCACCACGTCGTAGTTGTAGACAGCCATGCGTACTCCTTCAGAACAGGCCGGGGCACCCGCGTGGCGCTCCCGGCGAAGCCCCGGCACCACATGCGCCGAGGCGGATCGAAATCATTGGCGCAGCTTAGCCCTGCGGCAAAAGGCTGCACATTAGCGGTTGGTCGGCAGGTAGGCGAATTTTGCCGCCACTACATGCCTTCATCATCCCTGCGGGCCGCCATCATGCCCGCCGAAGCTTTCATTCAGGCGACGGGAACAGCGCTTCGAAGCGCGTCGTCGCGCGGGTCACGAAGCCCTCGCCTTCGCGCACGATGAAGAAGGCTGCCAGCCCATTGCGCTCGGCAAAGGTATAGCCCTCCTCCGGCCCCAGCACCATCAACAGGGTCGACAGGCCATCGGCCCGCAGCGCCTGCGCATCGGCCACCGTGACCGCCGCCAGCGCGTGCCTGACCGGCGTACCGCTGCGCGGGTCGAAGGTGTGCGAGTAGCGCTGCCCACCTTCCTCGAAATAATTGCGGTAGTCGCCGGAGGTGGACAGGCCAAAACCGTCCACCGCCACCGAGCGCTCCACCTGCCGCGCGCGCTCGCCGCTGGGCACTTCCAGGGCAATGCGCCAGGGCGTGCCATCGGGCTTGTGGCCCACGGCCTTGAGCTCGCCGGTGATCTCCACCAGGTAATCCGTCAGGCCCAGCTCGGCCAGGTGCGCGCTGACTCGATCCACCGCGTAGCCGGCGACGATGCTGTCGAAGTCCAGTTGCGCGTCGACGTCCTTGCACAACTGCTCGCCCCCCAGGCGCAGATGCTGATGCCCAACGCGGGCGCGCTCACGCTGCAGATCGGCCGGAGCCGGCACCTGCTCGCGGCGCGACTGCGGGCCGAAGCCCCAGAGGTTCATCAGCGGTTCGACGGTCAGGTCGAAGGCGCCGCCACTCTGCTGCGAAAGCTGCTCGCCGTAACGCCAGAGCGTGAGCATGTCCGCCGGCAGGGCCATGCAGGCGCCGGCCGGCAGGGCATTGAAACGGGAAACCACGGAATCGTCGCGGTAGGTAGAGAACTGCTCGTCCAGGCTGGCCAGGATCGTATCGACCTCCGCCTTGAGCTTCGCCGCTTCCGGCGCTTTGCCGGCCGGCACGTATTGCACCGTGTAGCTGCTGCCCATGGTCGGGCCGCCGAAGCGTTCGATGGACTGCCCGCAACCAGTCAAGGTCGCGACCAGAAGCACGATCAACAGGCTTGCACGGGACAAGGTCTTCTCCATCAGCCGCCAGGCGAGCGGCGCCGGGCATTCTACCGCAAGCGCCCTGCCGCACTGTTTCCGCTATGGCAAAGGTGCATTACCAAAAGAAAACGGGAGCCGAAGCTCCCGTTTCTCAACCGAATCAGGCGTCAGCCTTGACCGGGGACTTGCGCTTGAACAGGTAGTAGCAAGCACCCATCAGCACGACCCACACCGGGATCGCGTACACCGACACATCGATGCCCGGAATCTGCAGCATGATGCCCAGGATGAACACCACGAAGGCCAGGCACAGCCAGTTGCCGAAGGGGTACCACAGCGCGCGGAAGAACGGTTGCACGCCCTTGGCCTGCATGGCCTTGCGGAACTTCATGTGGGCCAGGCTGATCATCGCCCAGTTGATCACCAGCGCGGCGACCACCAGGGACATCAGCAGCTCCAGCGCCTGGTGCGGGATCACGTAGTTGACCACGACACAGGCCAGGGTGATGAAGGCCGACACGCCGATGGCCAGCAGCGGTACGCCACGGTCATCGACCTTGGCGAAGGCGCGCGGGGCGTCGCCCTGCTCGGCCAGGCCGTAGAGCATGCGGCTGTTGCAGTACACGCAGCTGTTGTAGACCGACAACGCGGCGGTAAGCACCACGAAGTTCAGGATGTTCGCCGCGTACTCACTGCCCAGCAGCGAGAAGACCTTCACGAACGGGCTGCCGCTGTAGGGGTCGCCAGCGCTGTTGATGCTCTGCAGAAGGGCATCCCACGGGTACAGCGAGAGCAGCACGGCCAGGGCGCCGATATAGAAGATCAGGATGCGGTAGATGACCTGGTTGATCGCCTTGGGGATCACCTTCTTCGGTTCGGAGGCTTCGGCGGCAGTGATGCCGACCAGCTCCAGGCCACCGAAGGAGAACATGATGATCGCCAGGACCATGATCAGACCCTTCCAGCCATTGGGGAAGAAGCCGCCATGGGCCCACAGGTTGCTCACCGAGGCCTGCGGGCCGCCAGTGCCACTGACCAGCAGCCAGACGCCGAGCAGGATCATGCCGATGATGGCGACGACCTTGATGATCGCGAACCAGAACTCGGTCTCGCCGAAGGCCTTCACGTTGAACAGATTGATGGCGTTGATCAGCACGAAGAACACCGCTGCCGTCGCCCAGGTCGGGAAGTCCGGCCACCAGAACTGGATGTACTTGCCGACCGCGGTCAGCTCCGACATGCCCACCAGGATGTACAGCACCCAGTAGTTCCAGCCCGACATGAAGCCGGCGAAGCCGCCCCAGTACTTGTGCGCGAAGTGGCTGAAGGAACCGGCGACGGGCTCCTCGACGATCATCTCGCCCAGCTGGCGCATGATCAGGAAGGCGATGAAACCACCGATGGCGTAGCCGAGGATCATCGACGGGCCGGCGGATTGCAGGACGCCGGCCGAGCCCAGGAACAGGCCGGTACCGATGGCGCCGCCGAGGGCGATCAGCTGGATGTGGCGGTTCTTCAGACCGCGCTTCAGCTCGCCTTCATGCAGATGTTGTCCATCCATTTGAAGTCTTTCCGGTTGCAGGAGTTGGCAGATTTTATCGTTGGAATAGTGGAGCCACTAACGAAAAACGGGAGCCCGAGAGCTCCCGTTTATCTAGACCGCCTGAATCAGCGCGGGAAAGCCGGCGGGTTCACGCCAGCCATGTCTTCCATCACGCGGACGACCTGGCAGCTGTAGCCGAACTCGTTGTCGTACCACACGTACAGGACGACGCGATTGTCGTTGGCGATGGTCGCCTCGGCATCGACGACGCCCGCATGGCGGGAACCGACGAAGTCGGTGGAAACCACTTCCTGGGAAGCAACGAAGTCGATCTGCTTCTGCAGGTCCGAGTGCATGGCCATCTGGCGCAGGTACTCGTTGATCTCTTCGCGGGTGGTGGCCTTTTCCAGGTTCAGGTTCAGGATGGCCATGGAGACGTTCGGCGTCGGAACGCGGATCGCGTTGCCGGTCAGCTTGCCTTTCAGAACCGGCAGAGCCTTGGCGGCAGCGGTAGCGGCGCCAGTCTCGGTGATCACCATGTTCAGCGGCGCGGCGCGGCCACGACGACTGCCCTTGTGGAAGTTGTCGATCAGGTTCTGGTCGTTGGTGAACGAGTGAACGGTTTCGACATGGCCGTTGACGATGCCGTACTGGTCGTTGACGGCTTTCAGCACCGGTACGATGGCGTTGGTGGTGCAGGAGGCGGCGGAAACGATCTTGTCGTCAGCGGTGATGTCGCCATGGTTGATGCCGTGTACGACGTTCTTCAGCGCACCCTTGCCCGGAGCGGTGAGGATCACGCGGTCGATACCCGGGCACTTCAGGTGCTGGCCCAGGCCTTCGGCATCACGCCATTTGCCGGTGTTGTCGACCAGCAGGGCTTTCTTGATGCCGTACAGGGTGTAGTCGATCGACGCCGGGTCGTTGGAGTAGATCACCTGGATCAGGTTGCCGTTCGCGGTGATGGTGTTGTGCTCTTCGTCGATGGTGATGGTGCCATCGAACGGGCCATGCACGGAGTCGCGGCGCAGCAGGCTGGCGCGCTTGACCAGGTCGTTTTCGGCGCCCTTGCGGACGACGATGGCGCGCAGGCGCAGGCCGTCGCCGCCACCGGTCTTCTCGATGAGGATGCGCGCCAGCAGGCGGCCGATACGACCGAAACCGTACAGGACGACGTCAGTGCCTTCGCGGGCGCCGCCGTTCTGCTTGCCAACCACGTCGGCCAGCTCGTCCTTGGTGAACTGCTCGATGCTGCGACCGTTACCTTCGGTCTTGAACTTGGCAACCATCTTGCCCAGGTCGACGGAAGCGGCGCCCAGCTTGAACTCGCTCATCGCCTTGAGGATCGGGAAAGTGTCGTGAACCGACAGCCCGCCTTCTTCGGCCAGGCGGTGACGGGCGAAACGGTGCGCTTTGAGGATCGCGATCACCGAACGGTTGATCAGGCCACGGCCGTAGATCGAGGTCACCACGTTGTTGTTACGGTAGAGTTGGCCGATCAGCGGAATCATGGCTTCCGCGAGGGCTTCACGATCGATCCACTCACCGAGACACTGGTCGGGCTTCTGGGTCACGGGCAATACCTTCCACATGTAGGAGAAGAAAAAAGGGGCTACATTATGACGGTGTGAACCTTCTCCGGCAATCCGCGACCGTCGCATGACTGACATCCGTCAATCGGGATAGTTACAATCCGGCCGGTCAAATTCCTCGACCGGAGCCACGAACGCCCGTGTCCGTATTGCGCATTCCTACATTGCCGACTGCTGCCGGCAAGCAATCCTGGGGCAACCTCCCCGGGGCCGCCCTGAGCCTGGCCATCGCTGAAGCGGCCGGCCCAGCCAAACGTTTCACCCTGTTGCTGACCGCCGACAGCCAGAGCGCCGAGCGCCTGGAGCAGGAGCTGCGCTTCTTCGCGCCGGACCTGCCGGTACTACAGCTACCGGACTGGGAAACGCTGCCCTACGACGTCTTCTCGCCGCACCAGGACATCATTTCCCAGCGCGTCGCCGCTCTTTATCAGTTGCCCGAACTGCGCCGCGGCGTGCTGGTGGTGCCGATCACCACCGCCCTGCACCGGCTCGCGCCGGCCAAGTTCCTGCTCGGCAGCAGCCTGGTGCTGGATGTTGGCCAGAAGCTCGACGTCGAACAGATGCGCAGCCGCTTCGAGGCCGCCGGCTATCGCTGCGTGGATACCGTCTACGAACACGGCGAATTCGCCGTGCGTGGCGCGCTGATCGACCTGTTCCCGATGGGCAGCGAACTGCCCTACCGGATCGACCTGTTCGACGACGAAATCGAGACGCTGCGTACCTTCGATCCGGAAACCCAGCGTTCCATCGACAAGGTGGAGAGCATCCGCCTGCTGCCAGCGCGCGAGTTCCCGCTGCGCAAGGACGCGGTGACCGGCTTCCGCGGTCGTTTCCGCGAGCGCTTCGACGTCGACTACCGCCGCTGCCCGATCTACCAGGACCTGGCCAGCGGCCTGACACCCGCCGGCATCGAGTACTACATCCCGCTGTTCTTCGAAGATGGCGAGACATCGACGCTGTTCGACTACCTGCCGCAGGACACCCAGGTGTTCTCCCTGCCGGGCATCGAAACCGCCGCCGAGCAGTTCTGGACCGACGTGCGCAACCGCTACGAAGACCGTCGCTACGACCCGGAACGCCCACTATTGCCGCCAGGTGAAGTCTTCCTGCCGGTTGAGGACTGCTTCGCCCGCCTGAAGAACTGGCCGCGCGTGGTGGCCAGCCCCGAGCCCATCGAGACCGGCGTCGGGCGCGAGCGCTTCCCTGCCGAGCCGCTGCCGGAACTGGCCATCGAGGCCAAGGCCACCGAACCGCTGGCGCGCCTGCGCCAGTTCATCGAACAGTTCGACGGGCGCATCCTGTTCACTGCCGAATCCGCGGGGCGCCGCGAGGTGCTGCTGGAATTGCTGGCGCGCCTGAAGCTGCGCCCGGTCGAGGTCGAAGGCTGGCCAGGCTTCCTGGCGCACAAGGATCGCCTGGCGATCACCATTGCGCCGATGGACGAAGGCTTGTTGCTGGAAGCTCAGAAGTCCCAGCCGGGCATCGCCCTGGTGGCCGAGAGCCCGCTGTTCGGCCAACGTGTCATGCAACGCCGCCGTCGCGAGAAGACCCGCGACGGTGGCGAAAACGTCATCAAGAACCTCACCGAACTGCGCGAAGGCGCACCGGTGGTCCACATCGACCACGGTGTCGGCCGCTACATGGGCCTGATCACCCTGGAAATCGACGGCCAGAACGCCGAATTCCTCGCCCTCGAATACGCCGACGAAGCCAAGCTCTACGTGCCGGTCGCCAACCTGCACCTGATCGCCCGCTACACCGGCAGCGACGACGCCCTGGCACCGCTGCACAAGCTGGGCTCGGAAACCTGGCAGAAAGCCAAGCGCAAGGCCGCCGAACAAGTCCGTGACGTCGCCGCCGAACTGCTCGACATCTATGCCCGTCGCGCCGCACGCAAGGGCTACGCGTTCAAGGACCCGCAGGTCGACTACGCCACCTTCTCCGCCGGTTTCCCCTTCGAGGAAACCCCGGACCAGCAGACCGCCATCGAGGCCGTGGTCGCCGACATGCTCGCCGACAAGCCAATGGATCGCCTGGTCTGCGGCGACGTCGGCTTCGGCAAGACCGAAGTGGCCATGCGCGCGGCCTTCGTCGCCGTGCACAGCGGCAAGCAGGTCGCCGTGCTGGTGCCCACCACCCTACTCGCCCAGCAGCACTACAACAGCTTCCGCGACCGCTTCGCCGACTGGCCGGTAACGGTCGAGGTGATGAGCCGCTTCAAGTCCGCCAAGGAAGTCGAAGGCGCCGTGGCGCAGTTGGCCGAAGGCAAGGTGGACATCGTCATTGGCACCCACAAGCTGCTGCAGGACGACGTCAAGTTCAAGAACCTCGGCCTGGTCATCATCGACGAGGAACACCGCTTCGGCGTGCGCCAGAAGGAGCAGCTGAAGTCGCTGCGCAGCGAGGTGGACATCCTCACCCTCACCGCCACGCCAATCCCGCGCACACTCAACATGGCGGTAGCCGGCATGCGCGACCTGTCGATCATCGCCACGCCGCCGGCGCGCCGGCTGTCCGTGCGCACTTTCGTCATGGAAGAGCAGAAGTCGGTGATCAAGGAAGCCCTGCTGCGCGAGCTGCTGCGCGGCGGCCAGGTGTACTTCCTGCACAACGAAGTGAAGACCATCGAGAAATGCGCCCGCGACCTGGCGGAGCTGGTTCCTGAGGCGCGCATCGGCATCGGCCACGGGCAGATGAACGAGCGCGAACTGGAACGGGTGATGAGCGACTTCTACCACAAGCGCTTCAACGTGCTGGTGGCCTCGACCATCATCGAGACCGGCATCGACGTGCCCAGTGCCAACACCATTCTCATCGAGCGTGCCGACAAGTTCGGCCTGGCCCAGTTGCACCAGTTGCGCGGCCGCGTCGGTCGCAGCCACCACCAGGCCTACGCCTACCTGCTCACCCCGCCGCGCAAGCAGATGACCCCGGACGCCGAGAAGCGCCTGGAAGCCATCGCCAACGCCCAGGATCTCGGTGCCGGCTTCGTGCTGGCCACCCATGACCTGGAAATCCGCGGCGCCGGCGAGCTACTGGGCGACGGCCAGAGCGGGCAGATCCAGGCGGTGGGCTTCACGCTCTACATGGAAATGCTCGAACGCGCGGTGAAGGCCATCCGCAAGGGCGAGCAACCAAACCTGGAACAACCCCTGGGCGGCGGGCCGGACATCAACCTGCGCGTCCCGGCGCTGATCCCCGAGGATTACCTGCCGGACGTCCACGCCCGCCTGATCCTCTACAAGCGCATCGCCAACGCCGCCGACGAAGACGGCCTGCGCGAACTGCAGGTGGAGATGATCGACCGCTTCGGCCTTCTGCCAGAGCCAGCGAAGAACCTGATTCGCCTGACGCTTCTCAAGCTGCAGGCGGAAAAGCTCGGCATCGTGAAGATAGATGCCGGCCCCCAGGGAGGCCGGGTAGAATTCGCCGCCGATACCTGCGTCGACCCGCTGGTTCTGATCAAGATGATCCAGAGCCAACCCAATCGGTACAAATTCGAAGGGGCCACCCTCTTCAAGTTCCAGGTGCCCATGGAGCGCCCGGAAGAACGGTTCAACACGCTGGAGGCGCTGCTTGAGCGCCTCACGCCACAGACTCACTAAGGACACTGTGCATGCGCCTGTTCCAACCCCTGCTGCTGTCGCTGGCACTGCTGTCGCCGGCGGCCTTTGCCGAGCCTTACCAGGTAGAGCTGATCCTCTTCCAGCAGTCCGGCGATGTCGTGCTCGCCAGCCGCCCCGCCCCGGATGACTGGGCCAAAGGCGCGCAACCGCCCGGCCCGGACAGCTCGCGCCCCACCGCAATGGACGCGCAGGTCACCAAGCTCAAGCAGAACGAAGGCTTCCAGGTCCTGATGCACAAGGCCTGGCGCCAGGAGATCGATGCCAACCCGGTAAAGATTTCCCTGACCGAAGGCGCCAAGCGCGACGGCCACTTCCCGGTGGAAGGCACCGTCACCCTGAGCCAGCAACGCTTCGTGAACACCCAGACCGACTTCTGGATCAATCAGTTCGGCCAGGACGGGCTACTCGCCGCCAGCCAACACATGGTTCAGGAAGCCAGCCTGAAGAACAGTGTGCTGACCTACCTCGACCACCCGAGCCTGGGCATGCTGATCAAGGTCACCCCGCTCAACGCCAAGCCGGCAGCCGCTCCGCCGCCCGGCATGGAAGACGAGGCACCGACCGGCCCGGACGCGCCGCAGCAGCCTGCCCCGGCCGCTCCGGCAGACGGCGGCTTCGAGGCCCCGCCACCGGCCCAGTCCGCCCAATAACGAAAAAGCCCGGCATTCGCCGGGCTTTTTCTTGCTTTCCGTAGGATCCAACGTCAACTCACCAGCACGCGCCCCAGTACCTCGCGCACCTTGCCGATACCTTCGTGCAGCGCCTGCTCGATCTCGGCCATGGTGATAATGCCGCTGGACTTGCCCGCCGCCGGATTCACCACCAGCGACAGACAGGCGTATGGCAGGTCCAGCTCACGGGCCAGCGCAGCTTCAGGCATACCGGTCATGCCGACGATGTCGCAACCGTCGCGCTCCAGCTTGGCGATTTCCGCCACGGTTTCCAGGCGCGGCCCCTGGGTAGCTGCGTAGACACCATGACTGCTGTACGCATAACCCAATTCCTGCAGTGCGGCGATCAGCTTCTGGCGCAGCGGCTCGTCGTAGGGATGGCTGAAATCGATGTGGGTGACATGGTCGATATCGCCGGCGAAATAGGTGTGCTCACGACCCCAGGTGTAATCGACGATCTGGTGCGGCACGCACAGGTGACCGCTCCCCATCGCCGCATGAATACCGCCCACGGCGTTCACCGCGAGCACGGCCTGGGCGCCGGCCTGCTGCAGCGCCCAGAGGTTGGCGCGGTAGTTCACCTGGTGTGGCGGGAAACGGTGCGGATGGCCATGGCGAGCGAGGAACAGCACCTCGCGGCCGGCGAACTCGCCGCGCTGGATGGCCGCCGAGGGCGCGCCGTAGGGCGTATCCAGCTCGATGGCATCCTTCAGGGTCAACCCTTCCAATTGGGTCAGGCCGGTGCCGCCGATGATGGCGTAGACAGTCATGCTTCTATCCTCAAATTATCCCTGCGATCTCGCGAGCTAGAGCAGAACAAGGCGGGAGGGTGGATCGGACGCGGAGTTGACTTCATGTCAACGAGCAGTCTGATCCAGCCTTCCAACGCGGTTATGCCGACGCGCAGCAGTTCGCAATTAGTCGATCAGTTGTGCGGCGCGCAGCTCACCCACGGCCTCTTGCCAGCGCGGCAGCTGCTTGTATTCGATGCCCGGCCAGGCCTTGGCGCGCATGCGCTGCAGGCGCTGAGGTGCCGTCACTTTCAGGCGCTGCAGAGCACTCAGGGCCAGCTCGGCGGAGGCGCGGTCATTGCACACCAGCCCCATGTCGCAGCCGGCACTCAGCGCGGCCTCGATTCGGTTGGCCGCATCACCGACCACATGAGCGCCAGCCATGGACAGGTCGTCGCTGAAGATCACACCATCGAAGCCCAGTTCGCCGCGCAGGATGTCCTGCAGCCAGCGGCGGGAGAAGCCGGCGGGATTCGGATCAACCTGCGGGTAGATCACGTGGGCAGGCATCAGCGCGTCCAGCTCACCGGACAAGCGCTGGAACGGCACCAGGTCCACGGCGCGGATCTGCTCCAGCGTGCGCTCGTCCTCGGGAATGCCCACATGGGAATCGACTTCCGCCCAGCCGTGGCCGGGGAAGTGCTTGCCAGTGGCGGCCATGCCGGCGGCATGCATGCCACGGATGAAGGCGCCGGCCAGCGCGACGGCGCGCTCCGGATTGCCCTCGAAGGCGCGGCTACCGACGACCGCGCTGCGCTGATGGTCCAGATCCAGCACCGGAGCGAAGCTCAGGTCGAGCCCGACCGCCAGCACCTCGGTCGCCATCAGCCAGCCGCACTGCTCGGCCAGTCGCTCGGCGTTGGCATTGTCGGCAATCGCGCGCATCGCCGGCAGGCGTAGGAAACCCTGGCGCAGGCGCTGCACGCGACCGCCTTCCTGGTCCACCGCCAGCAGCAGATCGGGGCGCACCGCGCGGATGGCGGCCATCAGCTCACGCACCTGGCGCGGCGATTCGATGTTGCGGGCGAAGATGATCAGGCCGCCCACTTCCGGGTGGCGCAGGATCTGGCGGTCCTCGGCGGTGAGCCAGGTGCCGCCGATGTCGAGCATCAGGGAGCCTTGCATGCGTATTCCTTAATCCAGTTGCGCCGCCCGCCAGTCGGGGCAGGCGGCTTCATCGATACGAACCCGGCAATGGAGGGGAACGCGGGGAAAGAGTTCCAGCAGGTCGTCATTGCGCAGGCGGATACAGCCGTGGGAAAGCGGCGTGCCCATAGGCTCGCAGTCCGGCGTGCCGTGCAGGTAGATATAGCGGCGGAAGGTATCGACCTCGCCCATCCGGTTGCGCCCCAGCTCGCAGCCGCTGAGCCAGAGGATGCGCGAGAGGATCCAGTCGCGCCCGGGAAACGCCGCGTGTAGGTCGGGCGTCCAGGTCTCGCCGGTCCAGCGTCGCCCTTTCAGCACTGCGCCCTTGGGCAGCTCGTCGCCAATCCGGGCGCGAACCTGATGCAGGCCGCGTGGCGTACAACCGGAGCCGTTGCGCTCCCCCGCGCCATTGGCAGCAGTGGAAACCTGCACGCGCACGACCAGGCGCCCTGCGGCAAAGCCGTAGAGCATCTGGTCAGCAACGGAAATATGGAGGAGATCGAGAGCAGCCATGGCCGGCTACTTTAGCCGATCAGGACAACGCAGCCCAGCACAAGGCTGGGCCGAGGATTACACCTTGGCCGGTGCCGGCGCGGTGCTGGATTTGGTGCGCGGCTTGAGCTGGGCGCCGGCCAGCGAAGGATCGCTGACACCACTGTCGGCACGCATGCCAGCGGCGAGGAACGGCACCATCAGGCGCATGACCTGCTCGATGGAAGTGTTCACGCCAAAATCGTTCTCAGCCATGGCACGCAGGGCCTTGATACCGGACATGCTGAACACCGCAGTACCCAGCATGAAGTGCACGCGCCAGAACAGCTCCAGCGGCGGCAGACGTGGCGCTGATTCGTTTACCAGCAGCATGTAGCGACGGAATACCTTTCCGTAGACCTCTTCGAGGTACTTGCGCAGGTGACCCTGACTCTGACTGAAGGCCAGTCCGAGCAGGCGCATGAAGATCGACAGGTCGTTACCACTGCGAGGCTTCACCGCCATCGCCTGGACCACGAGCAGTTCGAGCAGCTCTTCCAGGCTGGCGCGCGGCGCGTCCGGCTTTGCCTGGCGGCGATCCAGCTCCTTTTCGAGACTGGCGCAGAACGGACCGAGGAAGCGCGAGAAGACCGCCTGGATCAGCGCCTTCTTCGAGCCGAAGTGATAGTTCACCGCAGCGAGGTTCACCCCCGCCTTGCTGGTGATCAGACGCAAGGAGGTTTCGGCGAAGCCTTTCTCCGCGAACAGCTGTTCCGCAGCATCCAGGATGCGTTCGACGGTTTCCGACTGGGCCATGGCTACTCCGCCTGACAAACACTTGTTTGAAACATACGTTTCAGCATCTTCTATTGTCAAGCAAAGTGCGATGGATTGTTACCAATATCATGGCAATGCGACGAGACGCCGGGTTCGCATAAGACTAATTAGCAAGACGCCCGCCAGCCGCCAAAGGTTACATGCACGAACGTTCCACTGACAGCCGCGCGAAATAAGCATTGCCAGCCCGCCATCACTGTATATAATTCCAGTCACTGTATAAAAAGCCAGAGTATGGACATGCTGAAGCTCACGCCGCGCCAAGCCGAGATCCTCGCCTTTATCAAACGCTGCCTGGAAGCCAACGGCTACCCGCCCACCCGCGCGGAAATCGCCCAGGAACTCGGCTTCAAGTCGCCCAATGCCGCCGAGGAGCACTTGAAAGCCCTCGCCCGCAAAGGCGCCATCGAGATGACCCCGGGCGCCTCCCGCGGCATCCGCATTCCCGGCTTCGAGCCCAAGGCCGCCGCCAATGACGACGAGCTGCCGATCATCGGCCGCGTCGCCGCCGGCGCACCGCTCCTGGCCGAGCAGAACGTCGACGACACCTGCCGCATCAACCCCACCTTCTTCAATCCTCCAGCCGACTATCTGCTACGCGTGCGCGGCCAGAGCATGAAGGACGTCGGCATCATGGACGGCGACTTGCTCGCCGTGCACGTCACCCGCGAAGCACGCAACGGCCAGATCGTGGTTGCCCGCCTGGGTGAAGAGGTGACGGTGAAGCGCTTCAAGCGCGAAGGCAGCAAGGTCTGGCTGCTCGCCGAAAACCCCGAGTTCGCGCCCATCGAGGTCGATCTCAAGGAACAGGAACTGGTCATCGAAGGCTTGAGCGTCGGCGTGATCCGTCGCTGAACAGGAGACATCCATGCAGTACCCGCAGCCGCTGAACCTGCCGCAACTCCCGCTGTTCCAGGAAGCACTCTGGGCGAGCGGTACTGCTCCCCTGCTCCCGGAGCTGATGGAAGATGAACCCGCCGACGACGAGAGCGCCTTCAGCGAGATCTCCCTGCGCGGCCTGCCCGGTCAATGCCTGACCTTGCTGGCCCCGATGCTCCGTGAGCTCAGCGAGGAAAGCGACTCGCGCTGGCTGACGCTGATCGCACCGCCCTCCAGCCTGACGCCGGACTGGCTGCGCAAGGCCGGCCTGAACCGCGAGCGCATCCTGCTGCTCCCCGCCCGAGACCAGGCGGCAGCACAGGCCCTGGCCTGCGAGGCGCTGCGCCTGGGCAACAGCCATACCGTAGTGAGCTGGCTGAACCTCAGTGCAAAAGCGCGCACGCAGCTGTCCCGCGCCGCCGTTGCCGGTCAGGCGCAGAGCCTGAATATTCGTCTGGGTTGAAGCAGAAGCCTCGCCGCGAACGCGGCGAAGCGGAATAACTGAATCTCAGTGCAGGACGCGCGGACCTTCCTCGTCCATGCTCACGTCACCACCTTCAGCGAGACGGCCCGCCATCTGCACGCCGACATTGAACATCGCCTTGGCGATCTCGATATGCTGGCCTTGCAGGAAACCCTTGGCATCAGCGGAAAACTCCAGGGTCACCAGCGCCTCCTCTTCGTCCGCACGACGCAGCACGATACGCCCGTCAGGCAGCTCGACAATTTCCAGAAATGAGGTTGGCATAGCGACGTTCTCCACAGCAGAACGCGTAGTGTAACAGCCACATTCGCTACGCCCTAGCCAAAGGTGTCACTGCCCGACCGGAAGGCCAGCATGTGAAGAGCAGCGGGAATCAGAGCTCGGTGAGGGACGCGCGGAAGCGCAGCACCAGCTCTTTCAGGGATTTGCGCCAGGCTTCCAGCTCATCGTTGCCCAGCTCGACCGACGCATCCTCATCGACATTCACCGCCTGGATCAGCGGCTGCGTGGGGTCGACTTTGGCCTTCTTCGGCTCGCTCGGCGGCCGGAACAGGGCGGCATAGGCAGCTAGCAAGCGCCCCAGCCACGCTTCGGGGGATTGCGCCAGCTCGACCATTTCCGCGAGCTCGGGGCTCGGCGCGGCAGCCAGTACGTCAGCGTTCAGCAGCATCTCGGCACGCGGCGCACCGGCCTGCGGCAGGCGGTAGTAGCCGGCGATCTCATGGGCCACGCCCAGCACTGCCCCATAGAGATGGAACAGCGCCGCCTCACGCTCGGCCTGGATGCGCGCCTGGGCGTTCATGGCGCGCGCCGATTCGGCGCTGCGCCAGGCTTCCAGGGCAAGGCCGGCGAAGAACAGCTTCTGGTTGGTGCGGGTGTAGAGTTCGTTCGCCATGACCGGGAGCCCCTTTCGCAATCGACGTCGGCAGTATAAGCGCGCCCCGTCTCAGCGGGGCGCGCCTTCCATCAGCGCTTGTCTTCGACCTTCCACTTGCCGCCGTCGAAGAACGCACGCCAGCCGGTGGGCTTGCCTTCAACCTCGGACTGCACGTACTGCTCCTTGGTCTTGCGACTGAAGCGGATCACCGCTGGGCGGCCATCCGGGTCTTTTGCCGGGGCTGAGAGCAGGAAGTGGTACTTCGGATCCAGCTCTTCCTTGTGCGGAATCAGCTCGGCAACCAGCGGAGCACGGGTCTCGCGGTTCTTCGGGAACTGGCTGGCGGCCAGGAACAGGCCGGAAGCGCCGTCACGCAGTACGTAGATGTCGTCCACCTTGTCGCACTTGAGTTCCGGCATGCGGATGGCGTCCATCTTCGGCGGTGCGGGCTCGCCGTTCTTCAGCAGCTTGCGGGTGTTCTTGCAGGTCGGGTTGGTGCAACCAAAGAACTTACCGAAGCGGCCAGTCTTGAGCTGCATCTCGCTACCGCACTTGTCGCATTCCAGGCTCGGACCTTCATAGCCCTTGATGCGGTACTGCCCTTCCTCGATTTCGTAACCCGCGCAATCCGGGTTATTGCCGCAGATGTGCAGCTTGCGCTTCTCATCGACCAGGTAGGCATCCATCGCGGTGCTGCAGATCGGGCAGCGGTGCTTGCCGAGCAGCACGCGGGATTCGGATTCACCCTCGTCATCCGCTGCGATTTCGTCGCCCGGAATCAGGTTGATCGTGGCTTTGCAGCGCTCTTTCGGCGGCAGGCTGTAGCCCGAGCAGCCGAGGAACACACCAGTGGAAGCGGTACGGATCATCATCGGCCGGCCGCACTCGCGGCAGGGGATGTCGGTCAGCGTCGGCTGGTTGGCACGCATGCCGTCGTTGGAGGCTTCGGCCAGGTCGAGCTTCTTGCGGAAGTCGCCATAGAACTCGTCCAGTACGTGTTTCCAGTCGCGCTCGCCCTGGGCCACGTCATCGAGGTTCTCTTCCATGCCGGCGGTGAAGCCGTAGTCCATGAGATTGGCGAAGCTCTCGTTGAGGCGGTCGGTGACGATGTCGCCCATTTTCTCCGCATAGAAGCGGCGGTTGTGGGTAGTGACGTAGCCGCGTTCCTGGATGGTGGAGATGATCGCCGCGTAAGTGGACGGCCGGCCGATGCCGCGCTTTTCCAGCTCCTTGACCAGGCTAGCTTCGGAGAAGCGCGCCGGCGGCTTGGTGAAGTGCTGGCTCGGATCGAGCTTGAGCAGCTTCATGGCATCGCCCTGGTTCATGACCGGCAGGACATCGTCCTCGCCCGGCTTGCTCTGCTGCGGCAGCACCTTGGTGTAGCCGTCGAACTTGAGGATGCGGCCCTTGGCGCGCAGCTCGAAGTCACCGGCGGCCGCGCTGACGGTGGTGGACAGGTACTCGGCCGGCGGCATCTGGCAGGCCACGAACTGGCGCCAGATCAGGTCGTACAGGCGCTCGGCGTCGCGCTCCATGCCCGACAGCTGGGTCGGACGCAGGTTGACGTCGGAAGGTCGAATCGCTTCGTGCGCTTCCTGGGCGCCTTCCTTGCTGGAATAGAAATTCGGCTTGGCCGGCAGGTACTTGCTGCCGAACTCGCTGTCGATAAAACCGCGCACCATGTCGATGGCATCGGCCGACAGATTGGTCGAGTCGGTACGCATATAGGTGATGTAGCCAGCTTCGTAGAGACGCTGGGCCATCATCATGGTCTTCTTCACACCGAAGCCCAGACGGTTGCTCGCCGCCTGCTGCAGGGTGGAAGTGATGAACGGGGCCGAAGGCTTGCTGGAAGTCGGCTTGTCCTCGCGCTTGGCGATGCTGTAGCTGGATGCCTTGAGCTTCTCCAGGGCCGCCATGGCGTGGGCTTCGTTCAGCGGTTTGAAGGCTTCGCCCTTCTCGCGCACCACTTCGAAGCGAACCTTGTCGTTCTTCGGCGTGCCGAGGTCGGCGTGGACTTCCCAGTATTCTTCCGGCACGAAGGCGCGGATTTCACGCTCGCGCTCCACCACCAGCTTTACCGCCACCGACTGCACGCGGCCGGCGGACAGGCCACGGGCAATCTTCGCCCACAGCAGCGGCGAGACCATGTAGCCCACCACGCGGTCGAGGAAGCGACGTGCCTGCTGTGCATTCACGCGGTTGATATCCAGCTCGCCGGGCTGGGAGAAGGCCTCCTGGATGGCCTTCTTGGTGATTTCGTTGAAGACCACGCGCTTGTAGCGCGAGTCATCGCCGCCGATGGCCTCGCGCAGGTGCCAGGCGATGGCCTCCCCTTCGCGGTCCAAGTCGGTTGCGAGATAGATGGTATCGGCATCCTTGGCCAGGCGGCGCAGCTCTTCGATCACCTTTTCCTTGCCGGGCAGGATCTCGTACTTGGCCTTCCAGCCATGCTCCGGATCGACGCCCATGCGGCTGACGAGCTGGCGCTTGGCCTTCTCTTTCGGCGACAGGGCCGGCGCCTCGGCAGCCGTCTTGCGTCCTTTGGCCGCAGGCTCCTTCGACGCGGACGAGCCGCTGGTGGGCAGGTCGCGGATGTGGCCGATGCTCGACTTCACCACGTACTGGTTGCCCAGGTACTTGTTGATGGTCTTGGCCTTGGCCGGTGATTCCACGATGACCAGCGATTTACCCATGGATCGGAATATTCCTGCGTCGAAAAGATGAATTTACAAGGAGGGAGGCGCTTGGAGCGGCACCGCTATATATAGTGGCGGTCGCGCCAAGGTCAAGCTTGGGTTTCGCCGGACGGGCCAGTCTGGAGACCCAGCGGATCGTCTTCGGCGCTGACCAGAGCGAATCGCGGAACCTTCTCGCCATTCACTTCCACCGCCTCGGTGAACATGCTCAGCGGGCGCACCCAGAGCCCGAATTCGCCATACAGCGCCTGGTAGATCACCAGGTCTTCCTCGGTTTCCGAATGCCGGGCGACACCGAGCACGCGGTACTGCTGTCCCTTGTAGTGTCGATACAATCCGGGCTGCACGTGCATGTCGGTTCTCCCTCGGCCGGCCAAAAGGCGGCGATTGTGCTCATTGCGCTGCCGTCGGGCAATCCCCCACCCGACAAAAACGAAAGCCGGGGCACAAGGCCCCGGCTCTCCCATCGACGAAAGCTTAGACGCGTTCGAAGACGGTGGTGATGCCCTGGCCGAGACCCACGCACATGGTGGACACACCCAGGGTACCGCCGTTCTGCTTCATCACGTTCAGCAGGGTGCCGGAGATACGCGCACCGGAGCAGCCGAACGGGTGACCCAGGGCGATGGCGCCGCCGTGCAGGTTGACCTTCTCGTCCATCTTGTCGAGCACCTTGAGGTCCTTCAGCACCGGCAGGGCCTGTGCAGCGAAGGCTTCGTTGAGCTCGAAGAAGTCGATGTCGTTGATGGTCAGGCCAGCGCGCTTGAGCGCCTTGTTGGTCGACGGAACCGGACCGTAGCCCATGATCGCCGGATCAACACCCGCCACAGCCATGGCGCGAACCACGGCCATCGGCTGCACGCCCAGGTCCTGGGCGCGCTGGGCGCTCATGACGATCATGCAGGAAGCGCCGTCGGTGATCTGCGAGGAAGTACCCGCCGTCACGGTGCCGCCCTTGGGGTTGAACGCCGGTTTCAGGGCGGCCAGGCTTTCCAGGGTGGTTTCCGGACGGATGGTTTCGTCGAAGTCGAAGATCTTCAGGAAGCCGTTCTCGTCGTAGCCTTCCATCGGGATGATTTCGTCTTTGAACTTGCCTTCCTGGGTCGCTTTCCAGGCCAGCTGGTGCGAACGCACGCCGAACTTGTCCTGCGCCTCGCGGGTGATGCCGTGCATCTTGCCCAGCATTTCGGCGGTCAGGCCCATCATGCCCGACGCCTTGGCGGCGTACAGGGACATGTGCGGGTTCGGATCGACGCCGTGCATCATGCCGACGTGGCCCATGTGCTCCACGCCGCCGATGACGAAGACGTCACCGTTGCCGGTCTGGATCGCCTGCACGGCAGTGTGCAGGGCGCTCATGGACGAACCGCACAGGCGGCTGACGGTCTGGCCGGCGCTGGTGTGCGGGATCTGGGTCATCAGCGACGCCATGCGCGCGATGTTCCAGCCCTGCTCCAGGGTCTGGTTCACGCAGCCCCAGATCACGTCCTCGACTTCCGCCGGGTCGATCTTCGGGTTGCGCTCCAGGAGCTTGCTGATCAGGTGTGCGGACATGTTCTCCGCACGGGTGTTGCGGTGCATGCCACCCTTCGAACGGCCCATCGGGGTGCGGCCGAAGTCGACAATGACGGCGTCTCTCGGATTCAGGCTCATAAATTCACTCTCGCTCTATTCGTTGCGCACTCAACCGAAGAACTTCTGGCCGTTCTTGGCCATTTCACGCAGCTTCGCGGTCGGGTGGTACAGCGCACCCAGGTCGGCGTACTTGTCGGCCAGCGCGACGAATTCGGCCACACCAATGGAGTCGATGTAACGCAGGGCACCGCCACGGAAGGGAGGGAAGCCGATGCCGTAGATCAGGCCCATGTCGGCCTCGGCAGCGGTTTCGACGATGCCGTCTTCCAGGCAACGCACGGTTTCCAGGCACAGCGGGATCATCATGTAGTTGATGATGTCCTCGTCGGTCAGCTCGCGCTGCTCGGTGACGATGGACTTCAGCAGCTCATAAGCCTGCGGATCGGTGACTTTCTTCGGCTTGCCGCGCTTGTCGGTCTCGTAGGCGTAGAAGCCCTTGCCGTTCTTCTGGCCCAGGCGATTGGCGTCGTACATCACGTCGACGGCAGTCTTGCCTTCCACGGCCATGCGGTCCGGGAAGCCTTCAGCCATCACGTCACGGCCATGGTGGCCAGTGTCGATGCCGACCACGTCGGACAGGTAAGCCGGGCCCATGGGCCAGCCGAACTTCTCCATGATCTTGTCGATGCGCACGAAGTCCACACCGAAGCCCAGCAGCTTGGAGAAGCCGCCGAAGTACGGGAAGAGCACGCGGTTGACCAGGAAGCCGGGGCAGTCATTCACCACGATGGGGTTCTTGCCCATCTTCTTGGCGTAGGCCACGGTGGTGGCGACGGCGACGTCGCTGGACTTCTCGCCACGGATGACTTCGACCAGCGGCATCATGTGCACCGGGTTGAAGAAGTGCATGCCGACGAAGTTTTCCGGACGCTTGAGCGCCTTGGCCAGCAGGTTGATGGAGATGGTGGAAGTGTTGGACGCGAGGATCGCATCTTCCTTCACCACGCCTTCAACTTCAGCCAGGACGATCTGCTTGACCTTCGGATTCTCGACCACGGCTTCGACGACGATGTCGACGTTGCCGAAGTCGCCGTAGGACATGGTCGGGCGAATGGCGTTCAGGGCCTCGGCCATCTTGGCCGGGGTCATGCGGCCTTTCTCGACGCGCTTGCCGAGCAGCTTGGAGGCCTCGTTCAGACCCATCTGGATACCCTCTTCACGGATATCCTTCATCAGGATCGGAGTGCCCTTGGAAGCGGACTGGTAGGCGATGCCGCCACCCATGATGCCGGCGCCGAGTACGGCGGCCAGTTTCACGTCCTTGGCGATCTCGTCGTACTGCTTGGCCTTCTTCTTCAGGTCCTGGTCGTTCAGGAACAGGCCGATCAGGCTCTGCGCAACGGAGGTCTTGGCCAGTTTCACGAAGCCCTGGGCTTCGATTTCCAGCGCTTTGTCACGACCGAAGTTGGCGGCTTTCTGGATCGACTTGATGGCTTCGACCGGAGCCGGGTAGTTCGGACCGGCCTGGCCAGCGACGAAGCCCTTGGCGGTCTCGAAGGCCATCATCTGCTCGATGGCGTTCAGCTTGAGCTTTTCCAGCTTCGGCTGACGGCGGGCCTTGTGGTCCAGCTCGCCGGCGATGGCGCGCTTGACCAGGTCCAGCGCGGCGTCCTGAAGTTTTTCCGGAGCCACGACGGCATCGACGGCGCCGACTTTCAGCGCGTCTTCAGCCTTGTTTTCCTTGCCCGAGGCAATCCACTCGACCGCGTTGTCGCAACCGATGATGCGCGGCAGGCGAACGGTGCCGCCGAAGCCCGGGTAGATACCCAGTTTCACTTCCGGCAGGCCGACCTTGGCGGTGGCGCTCATGACACGGAAGTCGGCAGCCAGGCACATTTCCAGACCGCCGCCCAGGGCGATGCCGTTGATGGCAGCTACGGTCGGAACGTTCAGGTCTTCGAAGTCGCTGAAGATCTTGTTGGCTTCGAGGTTGCCGGCCAGCAGCTCTTCGTCAGGCAGCTTGAAGTTGTCGACGAACTCGGTGATGTCGGCGCCGACGATGAATACGCCTTTGCCGCTGGTCACGATCACGCCCTTGACGGACGCATCGGCCTTGATGGTATCGACTGCTTGGCGCAGTTCATTCAGGGTGAGTCGGTTGAACTTGTTGACGGACTCGCCCTTGAGGTCGAAATTCAGTTCGACGATGCCGCTCTCAAGAGCCTTAACCGTGATGGCTTTACCTTGGTAAATCATCAACTGATCTCCACGCTAGGGAAGCTTGAAATCACACGTCGGACACCGTGTATCGGGACGGCCCGGCAGTCGCCGAGGATAGTCCCAAAGCTTGCGGCACACCCGCCGACGCGATAGCCGGGGCGTTCTGATCGAGTCGCTGCACAGGGCAAACGCTCGATTCATACGCCCGTTTGATTTGGGTGCGCCCACCTTCTAGCAAAAGCCAATGCTTGTCAATCGGCGAGACGTAACAGTCGCAAAGCGGCCGGGGCGTCTGGGCCGGAGCATTCAGCGCAGCCCAGATGCGCTATTCATCACGCCTATCGTGACAATTGCCACCTGGCACCAACGTCCCGACAGCCACTGTTCAAACCCCATGGCCCGCGCTAGAGTCGGGCGCAATGGCGATCTGCCTTCTGCCAACGCCGGCGGACGCCTGGAACCTGTGCAATACAAAACAACAAGAAGCCCATGGCTCCAAGGAGTTGGAACGATGCCCAGCCGCCCGCTCGTGCGTCTGCTGTCCGCGCTCGCGCTCACCGCCCTGCCCCTCTTCGCTGCCGCCGATGCCGCCAGCGACCTGCTCAACGTCCACCAGACACGCCTCGCCGCCCAGCGCAGCCTCGGCGACTTCTTCATGTTCAATGCGATGGAGGGCGACCAGAAGTACGCCAAGATGGTCGAGGCCTCGTCGCAGAGCGCTGGCGACGCCCTGGGCAAGCTCGGGGAAATGCCCGGCAACGAATCGGCCAAGCTGAAAACCCAGCTGCAGGACCAATGGAAAGCCTACGCCACCCAATTGCAGACCCTGACCGGCGCGCTGGACAAGAGCGGCTACACCGACCTTCAGCCTGTGGCCGACCTCGCCGCGCAGAACCGCAAGCTGCTGGACACCGCCGAGCAGCTCTACGCCAAGATCCAGGATGAAAGCGGCAGCAAGGTCCCGCCACTGACCCAGCAGACCCGTGAGCAGAGCCTGCTGATGCAGGACATCGCGGTGGACTACGCCTCACGCAACGCCTCGGTGGGCGCCAGCTTCTTCGGCGGTGGCGAGGAACGTCCGTTGGACGACCTGGCCAACCGCTTCGCGATCAATCTGGTGAAGCTGCAGCAGGCGCCGCAGACCACGCCGGAAATCGGCAAGGAGCTGCGTGCGGTGGCGATCAAGTGGCGCTATATCGAGAAATCACTGCAGAACTACAACCAGAACAGCGTGCCGTTCCTGATCAACAAGTATTCCGACCGCATCATCGAAGACCTGGAAAAGGTGTCCGGCCTCTACGCTGCGCAGCAGAGCTGATTCGCTCAGGCATGCTGCTTGATGAAGTCGGCGACCCGTTGCAGGTCGCCGGCATCGCCCCACTCGCCCCAATACAGTGCCAGGAACTGGGGCGTCGCCTCGACCATGTAGACGTCCTTCGGCAGGTTGGCCAACGCCTGTGCCAGCTCCGCCGGGGCGCTCGCCTCGCGCCAGCGGTCCAGCCACACGCCCGGCTCGCTCTGCCAGTAGCACCAGGCATCACGATTCCTGCCACGGGCGCGGTGATACTGCGCGCAGGAACGCGGCGGCTGCCGCTCCAGCCAGTGCGGCCATTCCTGGTGCGACATCTGCATGGCCAGGCCCAGGCGCCGCGCCTGCAGGCGCAGGTCCATCTGGCCGCGCTGGCCGCGCGAGGGAATCAGCCAGGTCAGCGGGCTCAGCACAAGTGCAATGAGCAGGATTACCATCCACATGGTCATATCGGATATACCGCTCAAACAGGTCAAGCACGGCCATTAGGGCCATACTGATTAATAACGAGTCCCCCGGAGGAGACGCTCATGCCCTACCAACACATTCTGGTCGCCGTCGACCTTACCGAAGAATGCGATCCGGTGATGAAGCGGGCGGTCGCGCTGGCCAAGGCCAACGACGCCCGGCTCTCGGCCGTGCATGTGGTCGAGCCCATGGCGATGGCCTTCGGCGGCGACGTGCCGATGGACCTGTCGATGTTGCAGCAGCAGCAGTTCGACCAGGCCAAGGAGCGCCTGCACCAGTTCACCCTCACCTACGCCGAGATCACCAGCTCCCAGTGCCACCTGGTCTATGGCCAGCCGCGCCAGGAAATCCACCGCCTGGCGGATGAGCAGCACTGCGACCTGATCGTCGTCGGCAGCCACGGTCGCCACGGCCTGGCCCTGCTGCTGGGCTCCACCGCCAATGATGTGCTGCACGGCGCGCCCTGCGATGTCCTTGCAGTGCGACTGCAGAAAACCAGCTGAACCTACTCAAGTGAGACAGCGGGCCCCTCGGGGCCCGCTTCGTTTCAGGCGCCGAGCACGTCCCCGCTCATCAGCAGCGGTCGCACCTTCTGCAACTGCGCCTCGAGCGAATAGCTCATGCTCGATGCCATGGAGAAGAAGCTCAGGAAAGCCTTCAGGTTCGAGTCACCCTCGCAGGTCTCGTGAATACGCTGCCAGAACGCCTGGTTTACCAGCTGCAATTGCTGGAACTGCTTCACCAGCCCCTTCAACTCCCAATCGGCATGCCGACCTTCGCGGAAGTTGAAGTATTGCCGCATCAGATAGAGCGATACCGCGCGCAGGATGAACTCCTGGTTGCTGGCGAACGGCAGGTGCTGCTGCGCCATGGGTTTGAGCCGGCCCAGCAGCGGGCAGGTACTGGTCGCCATGATCACACCGAGCAACGCGCGCAGCCCTTCTTCCAGACCGGCATGCTTGATGTACTCGCGCTCCGGCGTGCGCACCTGCACCGAGACCTTCTTGAAGGCCGGCAACCCACGGAAATCCTCGATCACCCGGTGCAGGTCCACCGCCGCCGGGCAGTGGCTGTACTGCGCCGGGTTCAGCGGGCAATTGCTGCAGCGGTTGTAATCCAGGCGCGTCCAACGCGGTGCCTGGGCGGCGATCTGCGCGTCGTACTGACGCTCCAGCTCGATGCGATAACTGAACTCGTGCTCATCATCCAGGGTGATGCGGTATTCGATTGCCATTCGGCCATTCCTAGCAGTCTTTGATCAGCGATACGCACACGGCACCTCGCCTGACCGGCCGGATTATTCTTCCAGTTCGGCCCAGCGCTCGATCAACCGGTCCAGTTCCTCTTGCAAGGACCCGAGGCGCGCGAGGGCGGCCTGGGCCTCGTCCTGGGGACGCTGGTAGAAGTCCGGCGACGCGGTTTCTTCCTGCAGTGCGGCCAGTTCCACCTCCAGGGCATCGATCTGCCCGGGAATGGCCTCCAGCTCGCGCTGCAATTTGTAACTGAGTTTCTTCTTCGGCGCGGCATCGACCGGCGCGCTCACCGGCGCTGCCGATTGCTCGGGAGCGGGCGCGGCGGCGGCCGGCTTGTCACCCTTTTCCTCGCCCACGCCCAGCAATTTGGGCGAGCCACCCTGGCGCAGCCAGTCCTGATAGCCGCCGACGAATTCGCGTACGCGCCCTTCGCCTTCGAACACCAGGGTGCTGGTCACCACGTTGTCGAGGAAAGCCCGGTCGTGGCTGACCATCAGCACGGTGCCGTCGAAGGTCAGCAGCACCTCTTCCAGCAGTTCCAGGGTTTCCACGTCCAGGTCGTTGGTCGGTTCGTCCAGCACCAGCAGGTTGGCCGGCTTGCTGAACAACTTCGCCAGCAACAGGCGTGCCCGCTCACCACCGGAGAGCGCCTTCACCGGGGTGCGCGCGCGCTGCGGGGAGAACAGGAAGTCGCCCAGGTAGCTGAGGACATGGCGATTCTGCCCGTTGATGGTGATGAATTCGCGACCTTCGGAAATATTGTCGATAACGGTTTTTTCCGGCTCCAGCTGGTGACGCAACTGGTCGAAATAAGCCACTTCCAGTCGGGTACCTTCCTTGACGCTGCCGGAGGTCGGCTGCAGATCGCCGAGCAGCAGCTTGAGCAGCGTGGTCTTGCCGGTACCGTTGGCGCCCAGCAGACCAATACGGTCACCTCGCTGAAGCACCAGCGAGAAATCGCGGATCAGCGCAGGGCCGCCCGGATGAGCGAAACCAGCCTTCTCGACGACGATCACCTGCTTGCCGGATTTCTCCGCGGTTTCCATCTGGAAGCTGGCCTTGCCCTGGCGCTCGCGGCGCTCGGCACGTTCGTTACGCATGGCCTTCAGCGCACGCACACGGCCTTCGTTACGGGTACGGCGAGCCTTGATGCCCTGGCGAATCCACACTTCTTCCTGGGCCAGGCGTTTGTCAAAGAGCGCATTGGCTGCCTCTTCCGCCGCCAGTTCCTGCTCTTTATGGACCAGGAAGCTGGCGTAGTCGCCGTTCCAGTCGATCAGGTGGCCGCGATCCAGCTCAAGGATGCGGGTAGCCACGGCCTGCAGGAAGGAGCGGTCGTGGGTGATGAACAGGACGGCGCCGGGGAAGTCGGCCAGGGCGTTTTCCAGCCAGGCAATGGCGCCGATATCCAGGTGGTTGGTCGGCTCGTCCAGCAGCAGCAGGTCGGGCTCGGCGACCAGCGCCTGGGCCAGCAGAACCCGGCGGCGCCAGCCACCGGAGAGCTCGGCGAGAGTCTTGTCGGCCGGCAGCTGCAGGCGGCTCAGGGTGGTATCCACCAACTGCCCCAGGCGCCAGCCGTCGCGGGCTTCGAGGTCCTGCTGCACTCGCGCCAGCTTGTTCAGGTCCTCTTCGTTTTCGATATGCATGCTCAGGTGGTGATAGCGCGCCAGCAGCTCGCCCACCTCGGCGAGGCCTTCGGCAACCACGTCGTAGACAGTACGGTCATCGGCGCGCGGCAGTTCCTGTGGCAGCTCGCCGATCTTCAGCGACGGCGCACGCCAGATCTCGCCGTCGTCGGCCTTCTGTTCGCCCTTGACCAGCTTGAGCATGCTCGACTTGCCGGTACCGTTGCGGCCAATGACGCACACCCGCTCACCCCGAGCGATCTGCCAGGACACCTTATCCAGCAGCGGAGTGGTGCCAAAGGCGAGGGACACGTCGGTGAACTTGAGCAGGGTCATTGGGTATCTCCGTCAAACAGGGCGCGCAGTTTAAGGGAAAGCGCGCAAAAGTCAGAGAGGCATGGACAAAGTCCACGAGCGAGACGTCCGTCCGCCTTTGCGTTGCCCATCCGAGGTGGCGCTTTCGCCCTCCTCTCGCAACAGGCTAAGCTAACCGGCAGCGGGCGCGCGCCATCCAGCGCCCACCGATCATCTTCCCGGAAGAGCCATGCGCGGTCGCCTTTTCTCCCTGTTCTCCTGCCTCATCCTCAGCCTGTCCGCCTCGACAGCCAATGCAGCGTCCCTGCCCCAGCAGCGCCAGATGTACGACGAGGCGCAGAAGGCCCTCGCGCGCGGCGACAGCGGCCCTTATTTCCGTTACCAGACGGCGCTGTCGGATTATCCGCTGGAACCCTACCTGGCCTACGACGAGCTGACCAACCGGCTGAAAAGCGCCAGCAACGCCGAAATCGAGCGCTTCATCGGCGATCACGGCGACCTGCCGCAGATCAACTGGCTGAAGCTGCGCTGGATGCGCCAACTGGCCGACCGCGGCGACTGGAACACCTTCGTCCGCTATTACGACCCGAAGATGAACTTCACCGAGCTGGACTGCCTTTACGGCCAGTATCAGCTCGGCCACGGCAACAAGGCCGAGGGTTATGCCACCGCCGAGAGACTCTGGCTGGTCGGCAAGCCGCAACCTGACGCTTGCGACACTACCTTCGCCATGTGGCAGGCCGACGGCCAGCTCACCGAGGAGAAGGTCTGGAAGCGCCTGAAGCTGGCCGCCGAGAAAGGCAACTACAGCCTCGCCACCGTGCTCTCCAAGCGCCTGCCGACCCTCGGCACCCAGGGCACGCTGATGGTCAACGTCGCGCAGAATCCCGCGCAACTGAGCCAGACCACCCGTTTCAGCGCCCGCGACCACGCCACCGCCGATGTCGTCGGCCTCGGCCTGCGCCGCCTGGCCAAGCAGGACCCGGAAAAGGCCATCACCCTGCTGGACTACTACAGCTCGGTGCTGCCTTTCTCCAGCGACGAGAAAGTCTCCATCGCTCGCGAGATCGGCCTGAGCCTGGCGCGCCGCTACGACCCGCGCGCCCTGCCGATGATGGTCAAGTACGACCCGCAGCTGCGCGACGACACCGTCACCGAATGGCGCCTGCGCCTGCTGCTGCGCCTGGGCCGTTGGGAAGAAGCCTACGAACTGACCCGCGCGCTGCCGCCGTCGCTGGCCGAGACCAACCGCTGGAAATACTGGCAGGCGCGCTCGCTGCAACTGGCGCAGCCACAGAACAAGCAGGCCATCAGCCTGTACCAGCCGGTGGCCGGCGAGCGCGACTTCTATGGCTTCCTCGCCGCCGACCGGATCAACGCACCGTACCAGTTGAACAACCGACCGGTATCACCGGATGCCGGGACGATGCAGCGTGTGCGCAATGCGCCGAGTACCCGCCGCGCCCTGGAGTTTTACGCCCGCGGCGAGATCATCAACGCCCGCCGCGAGTGGTACCACGCCGCCCGTCACCTGAGCCACGACGAACTGCTGGCCCAGGCCAAGATCGCCTACGACATGCAGTGGTACTTCCCGGCGATCCGCGCGATCAGCCAGGCCAAGTACTGGGACGATCTCGACATCCGCTTCCCCATGGCCTACCGCAATACCCTGGTGCGCGAGGCGCGCAACCGCGGCCTGCATTCGAGCTGGGTGTTCGCCATCACCCGTCAGGAGAGCGCCTTCATGTCCGATGCGCGCTCCGGCGTCGGCGCCACTGGCCTGATGCAGCTGATGCCGGCCACAGCCAAGGAAACCTCGAAGAAGTTCGGCATTCCGCTGGCCTCGCCGCAGCAGCTCATCGTGCCGGACCTGAACATCCAGCTCGGCGCCGCCTACCTGAGCCAGGTTCACGGCCAGTTCAACGGCAACCGCGTGCTCGCCACCGCCGCCTACAACGCCGGCCCCGGCCGCGTGCGCCAGTGGCTGAAGGATGCGCGTCACCTGGCCTTCGACGTCTGGGTGGAGACCATTCCGTTCGACGAGACCCGCTCCTACGTGCAGAACGTGCTGTCCTACGCGGTGATCTACGGGCAGAAGCTCAACGCGCCGCAGCCCATCGTCGACTGGCACGAGCGCTTCTTCGACGAACTCTGACACCACCCACCGCCCGGCACTCGCCGGGCGGCTTTCATTCCCTCAAGGAAAAAAGGAAATTTCCATGCGCAAGACAATTCTCTCCTGCACCGCCCTGGCCGCCGGCCTGCTGAGCGCCGACCTCGCCCTGGCCGCCTGCGAGAAGCCGCGCAACGCCTTCGACAGCGTGTATTGCCTGAGCACCGAATACGCCCAGGTCGACCGCGAGCTGAACAATGAATTCGGCACCCTGCGCAAGATGCTCAACGACGGCCAGAAAGCCTCGCTGAAGAAGAGCCAGATCGCCTGGATCAAGGACCGCGACGCCCAGTGCAGCTACGAGCGCGACGGCGGCTACTTCGTCAACCTGCAATGCGCTGTGGACAAGACCAACGAGCGCCTGGCTGTGCTGCGCGAACGTGAGCGCGAGTGCCAGAGCACCGGTTGCGTCGATAGCAAGCTGTAAGGCGAGAGCCGTTCGCCTATGCCGGAATCGGAGCCGGCAGCGGCATGCGTGAAATGGCGTACAACCGCGAACGGTTGTACGCCCTACTCCTAGGCTGGCTTTGTGTAGGGCGTACAACGCTCCGCGTTGTACGCCGATCCGTTACTCCAGCACTTCCACCGGCATACCCAGCTTCAGCTCGCCATGGCTCTCCGCCAGCAGGTTCTGGCCGAACAACGCCTCACCGTTGACGTTGCGATAGCCCAACAGGGTCGCCAGCGGCTCACGGGCGGCGTCGCGCTCGCCGGTGTGCGGGTCGATGGTGGTGAGGATGCAGCGCGAGCAAGGCTTGGCCACCTTGAAGGTGACGTCGCCGATGCGGATGCGCTTCCAGCTGTCTTCCGCGAACGGCGCGGCGCCGGTTACCACCAGGTTCGGACGAAAGCGCAGCATCTCCAGCGGGCGGCCAACCTTGGCCGACAGGTCGTCCAGCGAACCTTGGCCGATCAGCAGCAGCGGGAAGCCATCGGCGAAGTGGACGTGCTCGCCGGGAGCGGCGTAGGCGGTGTCCACCTGCCGTGCGCGCTGTTCGGGCATCTGCACCAGGCGCACATCACGGTCGAGGAACGCGCTTAGCCACCGCGCGACGGCATCGCCGGCATCCGGCACCTGCAGTATGTCGCGCCAGATCAGCACGCCGCGGAGGTTGTCGTCGCGGCCCGGCACTTCCACCAGCAGATCGTCCATGCCGGGTGCGCGCAGGCGCAGGGCCTGGAAACCGTCCTGCCAGCGCGCCTCGATGCGGCCCATCTGGGGCAAGAGTCGCTGCGTGAGGAAGCGTCCGTTGGCGGTGTCGACCACCATCCAGCGTCGATCCCCTTCCACGCCCAGGGCGTCCAGGCGGACGGACTCCAGGGGCTCGTAGGCGGTGGATTTGACCGGGTAGCGGTAGAGCTCGCTGAGCGTGTACATCGGAGGCTTCCTTTCGTACGGGCGAAAGCGACCTTATACGGGGTGGGATGGGCGGCTAGCAATGGCGTTTGTGCCGGAAGAGAGAGCGGTGGGAGTGCTTGGCGATAACGAGGGTTTTCACCGGGGGATTTCGCGGACAAGGTCCGCTCCTACGGGGGGAACCCTCTGTGGCTTTGTGGCTCCGGGGTGCCGGGGTGCCGGGGCTCTGTGGCTCTGTGGCTTTGCGGCTCTGTGGCTCTGCGGCTTTGCGTAGGAGCGGACCTTGTCCGCGATCCGCCGGCAAGCCGGCGGTAAGTCGCGTTCGCGAGCAAGTACCAGGCGTCCCCTCGCTCTACAGGAGAAAGACTGACGTCAGGCTGGGACTTTCTGCAGACGGCGGCGTACCACTTCCACCAGCTGGTCCGGCTGGAACTTGGAGAGGAAGTCGTCGCAACCGACCTTCTTCACCATGGCATCGTTGAAGCTGCCCGACAGCGAGGTATGCAGCACCACGTAAAGGTCACGCAGGCGCGGGTCGTTGCGGATCTCGGTGGTCAGGCGGTAACCGTCCATTTCCGGCATTTCGGCGTCGGTGAAGATCATCAGCAGCTTTTCTTCCATGTCGTTGCCTTCGTCCGCCCAGCGCTTGAGCTGCTGCAGCGCGCGCAACCCGTCGGTGGCCACGTGCAGACGCAGGCCCAACTGGCCGAGGGTATCGCGCAGTTGAGAGATGGCGACGCTGGAGTCATCCACCACCAACACTTCGCGGCCACGGGTCTGGCTGAGCAGCGTGTCGTCCAGGCGGTCACTGGAGACACGGGTATTCATCGGCACGATCTCGGCCAGCACCTTCTCCACGTCGATGATCTCTACCAGGCGGTCTTCCACCTTGGTGATCGCGGTCAGGTAATGCTGTCGGCCGGCGCCACCGGGCGGCGGCTGGATCGACTCCCAGTTGAGGTTGAGGATGCGCTCCACGCCCCCGACCAGGAAGGCCTGCACCGAGCGGTTGTACTCGGTGACGATGATGGTGCTGTTGGCGTCCGGGGTCAGCGCGCGCATGCCGATGGCACGGGACAGGTCGATCACCGGCAGCGTCTGGCCGCGCAGGTTGATCACCCCGCAGATCATCGGGTGGCGCTGCGGGATCAGCGTCAGGCGCGGCAGCTGCAGGACTTCCTGCACCTTGAACACGTTGATCGCGAACTGCTGCCGCCCGGCCAGGCGGAAGACCAGGATTTCCAGGCGGTTCTCGCCTACCAGTTGGGTGCGTTGATCGACAGTGTCGAGAATACCGGCCATGCCTGCTCCAGATTCGGAATGAGTCGTGCGGGAAAGCTATCGGCCGTATCCTCGCCAACAAGATACTGGCCGTGAGCCATCATGCACGACTTGTCCGATCCGGACCAGCGCGATCAGCCCTGCTCGGCGATAAGCCGCCCAGTGGACGAGAGCAACGGCGAATCCGCCGGCAAATGCATGGCGATCGCTGCTGGGCGTACCTCGAAGCGAAGCTTGCGGCCTTCCAGCGGCTCACCGTCCAGATTGACGTCCAGCCCCTCGCGCGCTTCCACCTCGACCCAGGGCAGGCGCGCCCGGACGAAGACGTCCTGGGTGCCGAACCCGCTGCTGCCCAGCAGAGCGCCCAGCGTACCGGCCATGTCCTGCGGGGTCGGCAGGATACTCACGTCGAGCAGCCCGTCATCCGCCGTGGCCTGCGGGCAGAGCACATGGCCGCCGCCGGCCTGCCGGCCATTGCCGATGCCCAGGGCGAGGAATTCGCCTTCCCACTCGAAATCCGGCCCGGTAAATCGCCCCTGGGCCGCGTGGACCTCGGAAAAGCGCGTCAGGCCGGTGAGCAGGTAGGCCACGCCGCCGAGCAGCTTCTTCAAGTCTTCCGGGGTGTTGGCGGTGACCTTCGAACCGAAGCCACCCGTGGCCATGTTCAGGAAGAACTGTCCGTCGACCTCCCCCAGGTCGATAGGCCGCGCCGGCACATCCAGCAATGCCAGCGCCGCGGCTGGTTCCAGCGGGACACCGGCGGCGCGGGCGAAGTCGTTGGCGGTGCCCAGCGGCAGGATCGCCAGGCTTGCCTCGCCGCCGGCCTGGACCAGCGCCTCGGCGACGTCGCGCACGGTACCGTCGCCACCGCCGGCGATCAGCGTCGTGTAACCCGCCGCCAGGCCCTCCTCCACCAGCCGCCTGGCGTCACCACTCTCCCAGGTCACCCGCACGTCCAAGGCACGCCCCGCTTCGCGCGTAGCCAGCACGGCGGCACGCACTTCATCGTTGGCGGCTTGCTTGCCGTGCAGGATCAGCAGGGCCCTGGGTTGGGTCATGATTGGCTTCCTCGCGAATGGTCGATTGGGCGTCAAGTAATGGACCCAGAGTAGCGCGGGAAAATTTCGTCGCTTTTTATCACTGAATCAGGAATGGGCAGCTCAGGCCGGGTAGCCGGTGATCTCCCGAATGCTCTGGTACAGCGGTTTCAGCTGCTTGTACATGCGCTGGTAAACCTCGTTGTACAGCCGCTCGTAGGTCCGCTGCGCCTCGGGGTGCGGATGGAAGACATCGCCCACGCGGGTCATGGCGGCGATGGCGCTGGTGAAGTCCGGATAGAGCTTGAGCCCCACCGCGCAGTCGATGGCCGCGCCCAGGCCGGAAGCCTCGTAGACGTGCGGGCGCTCCGCCGGCAGGCCGAAGATGTCGGCGGTAAGCTGCATCGCCGCGTCGCTCTGCGAACCGCCGCCGGCCACGCGCAGGCGCTGGATGTGGGTGCCGGAGCGTTTCTCGATGCGCTCCTTGCCCTGGCGCAGCGCGTAGGCCAGGCCTTCGAGAATGGCGCGGTAGATGTGCGCGCGGGTATGCACGTCGCCGAAGCCGATGATCGAGCCCTTCGCCTCCAGCCCCGGTTCGCGGATGCCCGGCGTCCAGTACGGTTGCAACATCAGGCCCATGGAGCCGGCGGGCACGCTGTTGACCAGTTCGTCGAAGAGCTTTTCCGGCTCGATACCCAGCTCCTCGGCGCGCTGCATTTCGCGCAGGCCGAACTCGCGCTTGAACCAGCTGACCATCCAGAAGCCGCGGTAGATCATCACCTCGGTGTTGAAGTGATCGGGGATCGCCGCCGGGTACGGCGGGATCAGCGGGATGGTTTCCAGGTAGCGCGAACGGGTGGTGTTGATGGTCGCGGTGGTGCCGTAGGACAAACAGGCCACCGTCGGGTCGATAGCGCCCGCACCGAGCACTTCGCAGGCCTTGTCGGCACCGGCAGCGATCAGCGGCAGGCCTTCGGGAATACCGGTCAGGCGGCTGGCTTCGGCGGTGATCTCACCCAGTTTTTCGCCCGGCTTGAACAGCTCCGGCAACTGCTCACGGCGCACATCCAGCGCCTGCCACTTCCAGTCGCGCGGCGCGGCCCACTGCAGCTTCTTGTAGTCGAACGGCAGGTAGGCGACGCTGCAGGCCACCGAATCCACGTAGCGCCCGCACAGGCGCTGGGTGAGGAAGCCGGAGAGCAGCAATACCTTGTGCGTGCGCTGGTGGATGTCCGGCTGCTGCTGGGCGACCCAGTTCACCTCGGCCTGGGTACGGAAGTAATCCACCGCACCCTGCGCGCCCACCAGCTTGAACAGCCAGCCCCAAGGCCCCTTGATCGACTCGCCCAGCTCGGCGCGACGCTGGTCCAGCCAGATGATCGCCGGGCGCAGCGCCTGCCCAGCTTCGTCGACGTGGATCACCGTGCCGCGCTGGGTGGTCAGTGACACACCACGGATGCGGCTGCGGTCGATGTCGACGCTGGCCCACAGGCGCTTGCAGGCTTCGCCCAGCTGCTCCCAGTAGTAGTCCGGATGCTGCTCGGCCCACCCCGGCTGCGATGAGAAATACGCTTCCAGCTCGACCTTGCCCTTGCCCACCAGGTTGCCCTGGAGGTCGAAGAGCAGCGCGCGCACGCTCTGGGTACCGTTGTCGATGGCCAGCAGGTAGTTGTTGTTATTCATGGGGCTCTTGGTCAATGGAGAGTCGGTCAGTGCGGAAGGCTGTAGCTGCGACGCCACAAGGCCAGGTAGTCCTGTTCTTCGCGTTTCCAGCGCGCGTCGTCCCAACCCAGGCGTGGTTGGCACAGCGCGCGAATTCTTGGCAACTCATGGGCGGCTCCGTCGGCCAGCAGCAGGCCGATGCGGGTGCGGCGCAGCAACAGGTCATCCAGGTGCAGCACCAGTTCGCCTTCCGACGCCCAGGCCAGTTCGGCCCAGAGCGAATCGGTGTGACCGATGCATTCGCTGCCCACAGCTTTCAACACCCGCGCCAGCTCCGGCAGTGCACGGCCATGGCGGCCGCGCAGGCGGGTTTGCTGGGGCGGAGTCAGACCCGGCAAGGCGACATGTTCGACCGGCTCGAAGACTTGCTCGCCGGCAGCCTCCAGCGGGCGCTCCAGCATCGGCGCGCAGGCGGTGAGCACCTCCAGCGCCAGCAGGCGGAAGGTAGTGAGCTTGCCGCCGGCCAGGGTCACGCAGCCGGGCTCGATCCACAGCGCGTGCTCGCGCTTCTCATCCGACGGCTTGAGCGACGGCGCGCCATCGCTGACTACCGGGCGCACGCCGGCCCAGGTGGAACGCACGTCACCGGCGGTGATCTGCGCGGACGGGAATTGCTGTGCGCAGGCCGCCAGCAGGTAATCCACTTCCTCGCGGCTGATCGCGGCATCGTCATCCAGGGTTTCGCGATGGTCCAGGTCGGTGGTGCCGACCACGGTCGCGCCTTCCCAGGGGAAGACGAACACCGGGCGCTTGTCCTGCCCATGCATGAAGCTGAAGGCATGGGCGACCGGCAGGCGCCACGCCGGCAGCAGCAGGTGACTGCCACGCAGCGGGCGGATGTGCTCGCTGCCATGCTTCTGCCGCAAGGCATCGGCCCAGGCGCCGGTGGCCAGCGCTACGGCACGGCTGCGGAAGGTGAAACGCTGGCCGCTCTCACTGTCCTCGGCAACCAGCCCTTGCACGCGGCCGTCACGGCGATCCAGTTCGATCACCTTCAGGCCGTTCAGGGCTTCGCCACCTTCAGCCCGCGCTTCGCCCAGCACGCGCATGACCAGGCGCGCGTCATCGGTCACCGCATCCTGGAAGCGGGTGCCGCCCAGCAGGCGATCTTCCTTCAGCCCTGGCGCCAGGTAGCGCAGTTCCTCCAAGCGATGGAACAGGTGATTGCGTCGCCCCGCCAGCGCGTCATACAGCGACAGCAGGGTGCCGAACACCCGCGGGCCGGGGAAGCCGCCCTGGTAATGCGGCATGATGAAGCTCAGCGGATCGACCAGCCCCGGCGCCTCGCCCAACAGCCGCTGGCGCTCGCGCACCGAGTCGCGGGTCAGGCCGAACTGGCCCTTGGCGATGTAGCGCAAGCCGCCGTGAACCATCTTCGAGGAGCGGCTGGAGGTGCCCCAGGCGAAGTCGCGCTGCTCGACCAGCAGGCAGCGCCAGCCGCGCCGTGCGGCTTCGCGCAGGATGCCGGCGCCGGTGATGCCGCCGCCGACCACGATCAGGTCCCAGTCGCGCGCCGCCAGCTCCGGCAGCGCCTCGGCGCGCCACGCCGCACTCCAGGCAGGCATCGGCTCAGTCCTGCAGCAAGGTGCCGGGGTTCAGCCGGCCGGACGGATCGAAATGCCCGGCCAGCGCCTTGATCGCCGCCATGCCCAGCGGACCCTTTTCCACCGGCAGGTAAGGCGCGTGGTCCTTGCCCACGCCGTGCTGGTGGCTGATGGTGCCGCGGTTGTTGGCGATGGTCTGGCTGGCGGCGTGCTTGAGCTTGCTCCAGCGCTCGTGTGTTTCCGCATAGCTGGCGGCCGGGCGGAACACGTAGGTGGTGTAGATGCTCGAGCCCTCGCCGTAGACGTGGGACAGGTGGGTGAACACGTGCACACGCTCGCCCTCGGCGGCCAGGCCTTCACGCAGGCTGGCCTCGATACGGTTGAGCAGGTTGTCGACGTTGGACCAGTCGGTGGCGGTTTCCAGGGTGTCGACCACGTAGCCATTCTCCCACAGCGCCTCGCGCAAGTAGGGGAAGCGGAAGCGGTTCTGCGCCCACTTCTTGCCCAGCAAGGTGCCGGTGAACACGCCGCCGAAGCCCTTGAGCAGGCGGCGCGCGGCGCGCAGGGAAGTGGCGTTCTGCGCCCGGTCGCCGGTGACGCCGAAGGTCAGCATGCATTTGCGCTCCGCCGCGCCACGCATCTTCAAGTAGCGCTCCAGCCAGGCGATCTGCCCCGGATGGCCGGCCAGGGCCAGTTGGGTGGTCGTTTCGATGGCATTGGACAGACGCAGCATGGACAGCGGCACGCGCGCTTGCACCAGGGTGCGGATGCCTTCCAGCGCCTGCTCCCATGAAGGCAGGAACACGGCGTAGAAGCGTTCGTCGTCGGCAATGCGCGTGACCCGCACCTTCACCGACGAGAGGATGCCGAAGCGCCCTTCGGAGCCCATCACCACTTCGCGCAGGTCAGGGCCGGCGGAGGATGCCGGGAAGGTCGGAATATCCAGGCTACCCGCAAAAGTTTCCAGGGTTCCACCAGCGAACAGTTGCTCGATGCGCCCGTAGCGCAGCGACTGCTGGCCGCTGGAACGGCTGGCAACCCAGCCGCCGAGGGTGGACAGCTCCCAGGACTGCGGGAAATGGCCAAGGGTATAGCCACGGGCGCGCAGTTGGCTTTCCACCTGCGGGCCGTTGGCGCCGGGGCCGAAGGTGGCGATCAGGCTCTGCTCGTCCAGCTCCAGCAGGCGGTTCATGTGCTCCAGGGAAACGGTCAGCACCGCCTTGTCGGACGCCGGCGGGTTGATGTGGCCGGCCACCGAGGTGCCGCCGCCGTAGGGAATCACCAGGCAATCCCAGAGCTCGGCGAACTTCAGCAGCTCGCGGATCTGCTCGGCGGTCTGCGGGTAGGCCACGCCATCGGGGAACACGCCGAACTCGCCTTCGCGCATTGCCAGCCAGTCCGGCAGGCTCTGGCCACGGGCGTGCAGCAGGCGGTCGCGGGCTTCGCGTACCACCAGCGGGTGCTCGGGCAGGCGCGAGGCCGGCACCTTGGCCAGTACCTGCTCCAGCGTGGCATCCGGCAGCGTCAGGCCCGGACCGACCAGCTCGGCGAGAAAACCGCGCCCGTTGTCGGGCAGTTCCACTACCGTCGTTTCTTCGCCCCAGCCGTTCCAGCGTCGCATGCCCGCTCCTTTTCAATAGGGTCTGTATTAGCTATTTCGGTGCCGCTTGATGGCTGCCTATACTAGCCAGCCGCCCTGCCCTGTCACTGTCGGATCAAGACAGGCGCAGTTGCCGATCGAGACACCCAGAACAAGAACGAACGCCATGCATTCCCTCGGCTATACCTCCGTCCCCGCACTGCTGAAGTACCTGCGCCACGCCGAGTCGCTCGGCATGGACCTGGACGTCGCCCTCGAGACCGCTGGTCTTGAGCGCTCGCAACTGAGCGACAACAGCCAGCGCCTGCCCAGCGAGGCTCACGAACGGCTGCTGCAACACTTGTGCGCGCATTCGGGCGACCCGCTGTTCGGCCTGCACTCGGCGCGCTTCGTCCAGCCGGGCTCGTGGAGCGTGCTCGGCTATATCACCATGAACTGCGCCAATCTGGGCGAGGCCATGGGCCGCATCATTCCCTACGAGAAGCTGGTCGGTGACATGGGCGTCAGCCGCCTGGAGCCCGGCGAAGGCCATATCAAACTGATCTGGAACTGTCGCCACGAGGCCGCACAGATCCGCCGGCACATGGTGGAAAACGTGCTCGCATCCTGGCTGCTCTATGCGCGCTGGATCGCCGACACCAATGGCTCGCCGCAGGAAGTCTGGTTCGAGCATGCGCAGCCCGAAGGGACAGACGTCGCCGAGTACGAACAGCTGTTCGGCTGCCCGGTGCGTTTCGAGCAACCCTTCAGCGCCCTGCTGGTGCCCCTGCAGTTGCTCAGCTACCCGCTGCGCCAGGCCGACGCCAACCTGTTGCGCACCCTGGAAGAGCACGCCCTGGCGCTGATGGCCGAACTGGACGACGACGAGCCGCTGCCGCTGCGGGTGAAGAACGCCCTGCGCCTGCTGCTCAAGGATGGTCTGCCGCGCAAGGAGCGCGTCGCCGAGCGCTTCGAGATGACCGTACGCACCCTGCAACGCCATTTGCAGCAGGCCGGCACCAGCTACCAGCAGATCCTCGACGAACTGCGCCAGGAACTGGCCGAGCACTATCTGGTGCACAGCGACCTGCCGATCCAGGACATCGCCCAGTACCTGGGTTTCACCGAGTCGCGCTCGTTCCACCGCAGCTTCAAGGGCTGGACTGACCAGACGCCCGGCGAGTACCGCCAGCAGCATAAAAAAACGCCGGTCTGAGACCGGCGTTTTTCATGGAGCTGGCATGATTCCCTGCGTCCACACGGTGGGCGGTTTTGCGTAGGAGCGGACTCCGTCCGCGATCGGCTGATCAGTCGAACAGTTCGCTGAACGGAATGAAGGCCAGCCAATCACCCTCGGCCAGCGTCGTGCCTTCGCGCACCTCCGCAAGTCCCTCTGCCCAGGCTGCGCTACGCAGCACGCCGGAACTCTGGTTGGCGTAGGGCACCGCGCGGCCGTTCTCCAGGCGTGCGCGCAGGTATTCGCGACGGTTGCCCGGTTTGGTCCAGTTGAACCCGGCCGGTACCTGCACGCGCAGCGGTTCCACCTTCTGCATGCCGAGGCGGCGCATCAGGTAGGGCCGCGCCAGCAGAGCGAAAGTCACCAGGGTGGATGCGGGATTGCCTGGCAGCCCGATCACCGGCACGCCTTGGTAGTGGCCGACAGTCAACGGTTTGCCCGGCTTGATCGCCAACTTCCACAGCGCCAGCTCGCCCGCTTCGCGCAGGGCCGCGCCGAGGAAGTCCGCCTCGCCGACGGACACGCCGCCGGTGGAGAGGATCAGGTCCACGTTCGACAGCCCTGCCAGGGCAGCACGGGTGCGCTCCAGGTCGTCCGGGAGGATGCCCGCGTCCACCACCTCGCAACCGAAGCGCAGCAACCAGGTGCGCAGCAGGTGACGGTTGCTGTTGTAGATCTGCCCTAGCGCCAGCGGTTTGCCCGGCTCCACCAGCTCATCGCCAGTGGACAGCAGCGCCACGCGCGGGCGGCGGCGCACCGTCAGTTCGGCGTGGCCCAACGAGGCAGCCAGACCGATCTCGATCGGCCCCAGGCGCGTACCGGCTGGCAGCACGCAGTCGCCCTTGCGGGTTTCCTGGCCCTGCGGGCGGATGTGCTGGCCGGCTTCCAGGGATTCGAGGAAGCGCACGCGGCCATCAGCCAGCACTTCGACGTTTTCCTGCATTTCCACGCAGTCTGCGCCTTGCGGCACCGGCGCGCCGGTGAAGATGCGTACGCAGGTGCCCGGCTGCAGTGGTTCACCGGCCTGGCCAGCGAAGATCTTCTGGCTCACGACCAGCGCCTCGCCCTGCCAGTCGGCCTGACGCAACGCGTAACCGTCCATGGCACTGTTCGGCCACGGCGGCAGGTCCAGCCCGGCCAGCAGCGGCTCGGCCAGTACGCGGCCATCGGCCTCGTTCAGCGGTAGGGTTTCGCGCTCAAGGATCGGGGACTGCTCGGCCAGCATCAGCAGGCGCGCCAGGGCGTCCTCGACCGGCAGCAGGCCGGGCTTGTCGCAGCAGCTCATCCGCGGCTCTCGCAGGGCGCCGCCTTCTTCAGGTGCGGCACGAAATTGCACGGGCGGTGGCTGGCGTCCAGCTGTTCGCCGAGGATGCCATCCCAGGCGGTGCGACAGGCGTTGGTGGAGCCCGGTAGGCAGCAGACCAGGGTGCCGTTGGACAGGCCCGCCAGCGCGCGGGACTGCACGGTGGAGGTGCCGATATCAGCCACGGAAATCTGCCGGAACAGCTCGCCGAAGCCGTCCACCACCTTGTCCAGCAGGCAGGTCACGGCTTCCGGAGTGCTGTCGCGGCCAGTGAAGCCGGTGCCGCCGGTAATCAGCACGACCTGCACTTCGTCTTCGGCGATCCAGGTCGCGACCTGGGCGCGGATGCGATAGAGGTCATCCTTGAGCAGCACGCGGGCGGCGAGGTTATGACCGGCGGCCTTCAGGCGATCGACGAACAGCTGGCCGGAGGTGTCGGTTTCCAGGGTGCGGGTGTCGCTGACGGTGAGGACGGCGATATTCAGCGGGACGAATGGCTGCTCGGCCTTGTGGCTCATGATGAGGGCCCTTGCTTGTGAGGTGGGAATGCGCGGTGTTATATCACAGGCCCGCCCCGGAGACCCTGACATGCCACAAGCCCCGCTGCCCCCCTGTTCCGTCCTGATTCTCGCCGGTGGACGCGGCCAGCGCATGGGCGGCCAGGACAAGGGTTTGCTGGACTGGCAGGGCAAACCGTTGGTGAGCTACGCCGCCGCCCTCGCCCGCCCCTTCAGCGACGACCTGATCATCTCCTGCAACCGCAACGCGGACGTCTACGCCGCCTATGCCGACCGCCTGGTGCAGGACGACAGCCCGGACTTTCCCGGCCCCCTGGCCGGCATCCGCGCTGGCCTCGCCGCCGCCCGCCATCCCCATCTGCTGGTGCTGCCCTGCGATGCACCGCGGCTGGATGCGGCACTGCTGGAACACCTGCTGTGCGCATCGGCCGCCGCGCCGGACGTCGTGCACATGCTCCGCCATGGCAAGCAGTGGGAGCCGCTGTTCTGCATCGTGCCGGTGGTAATGCGCACGGCGGTGGAAGACGCCTGGAACAATGGCGACCGCAGCCCTCGCCATGTGTTTGCGCAACTCGGCCTGCGCGCGGTGGAGTGCCCGGTCGACGACCCGCGCCTGGCCAACCTGAATACCCCGGAGCTGCTCTATCACGCCCGTTAGCGACACATTCGAAAATTTTCCGGGAACTATGCGGCGAAACTCCCAGTCAGATTTTTCGTACCTTTATGTTCGCTCATCAGGAGATTCACTAATGAACAAACGGATGCTTCCCGCCTTCCTGCTCGCCCTGGGCTTCGGAGTACTCGCAGGTTGCTCCACTCCGTCGGTCATCACCCTGAACGACGGTCGCGAGATTCAATCGGTCGACAAGCCCAAGTACGACGAAGAATCCGGCTTCTATGAGTTCGAACAGCTGGATGGCAAAACCGCCCGTGTGAACAAGGATCAGGTGCGGACCGTCAAGGACCTCTGATTCTTCAGGTGGTGACGACGCCCCGCAGACCTTTGCCGGTCTGCGGGGCGTCTGCGTTTTTGCCGGGCGCGGAAACCATTTAGAAAAATTTTCCGCTAACCCCTTGTGCATCAAAAGTTTTTCGGTAGAATGCGCGCCATCAAACGGAGCGTAGCGCAGCTTGGTAGCGCGTCTCGTTCGGGACGAGAAGGTCGCTGGTTCGAATCCAGTCGCTCCGACCAAATCCCGAAAAACCCGCCTAACGGCGGGTTTTTTATTGCCTGCGATTTTTCCTCCGGACCAATCCCCAGGCACAAAAAGGCCCGTCCAACCGGACGGGCTTTTTCATGGGCGACTCAGAGCTGCCCGGACTTGCGCAGCGCCACTTGCGACAGGGCGCTCCAGTCCAACTCGCCATCGCCGTGGGCAATCGCTTCCAGCAGGTTGTCGCGCAGGATGCTGGCGAACGGCAGCGGCACACGCTGCTCCTGCCCGGCCGACAGCGCCAGACCTACGTCCTTCAGACCCAGCACCAGCCGGAATGCCGCCGGGTCGAAACGCTGCTCCGCGATCAGCGCTCCGTAGTTGCGATACACCGGCGCGTTGAACAGGGTGTTGCCCATGATCTCCAGCAGTTCGCCCGGTGCGACACCGAAGCTCTTCACCAGCGCCGCACTCTCCCCCATCGCCTCGATGGCGCTGGCGATCATGAAGTTGCCGGCGATCTTCACCACGACGGCGCGCAGCGGATCATCGCCCAGCGGCCAGGTCTTATGGCCGAGCACGTCGAGCACCGGCTGCGCCTTGGCGATGGCGGCTTCGGGACCGGCAACCAGGATGTTCAGCTTGCCGGCGGCGGCGACATCGGTACGACCGAACACCGGCGCGGCAACGAACTCGACGCCCTGCTCACGGTGCAGCTCCAGCAACTCGCTGACGAAGGCGGTAGACAGCGTGGCCATGCTCAGGTGGACCAGCCCGGCCCTGGCCGAGGCCAGGGCGCCGCTGTCCAGCAGCACGGCGCGGGTCGAGTTGTCGTCGGCCAGCATGGAGATGACCAACTCGACGTCGAACGCCTGCGCCGGATTGGCCGCGGCGATGGCGCCCAGCTCCACCAACGGCTCGGCGGCGCCAGGCGAGCGATTCCAGACGATGACCTGGTGGCCGGCCTTGATGAGATTGGTAGCCATGGCGGCGCCCATGCCACCCAGTCCGAGAAATCCGATCTTCATAAGAAAACGCCTCGCAACGATTGCTTGAGGAGTGGAAAGGCCACCGAAGAGTCAGCGGCTGAGGAAGGTGGCGACCTGTTCGGCGTCGAACGGCCAGTTGAGCTCGCCGCCGGTATCGCAGCGGCGCAGCACCGGGATGGTCAGGCCGTATTGCTCGACCCATTCCTCACGGTCGGCGATGTCCACCAGTTCGACCAGCAGGCCGTGTTCGACGAAGGGCATCAGCACGGCTTCGGCTACCTCGCAGAGGTGGCAGCCGAGGGTGCCGAAGAGTTGGCATTCCGGGGGCATGTGAGGCTCCAGGGTTGGCGGCATGGGTTCAGACTCCGGCGTGCTGCAACAGCGTGTCGGCCACGGCGCGTGCCTCCCGGCCTTGCTGCGCCGGGCCTTGCATGTGCGCCATCACCAGCACGCCTTCGAGCAGGTATTGCAGTTGGCGGGCCAGGGCCTCCGGCTCCGCGGCGCCAAGGCGCGCCAGCTGGGCGGCGAAGAAGCGGCCAAGGAAGGCCTTGTGCTCGGCGGCCTGCTGATGGATGGGATGTTCACGATCGTGGAATTCGCCGGCGGCGTGGATGAAGGCGCAGCCGCAGAAATCCGGGCTGTTCAACACGTCCTGCAGGCCGTCGAAGACAGCCAGGATCGCCTCGCGTGGGGCAAGGATGCGTTCGGCCACCGCCATGCGCTCGACCATGCGCGCATGGCGCTCTTCCAGGGCGGCCATGATCAGTTCGTCCTTGGACTTGAAGTGCTTGTACAGCGTCATCTTCGCCACACCGGATTCGGCGAGGATGCGATCGATACCGGTGGCGTGGTAGCCCTCGCGGTAGAACAGATCCTGGGCGGTGGTGAGCAGCAGCTCGCGTTTGCTGGATGCCATGGCATTACCTCCTGACCGGACATTATGCGCGAGGCCTCGCCCAGGTGGGAGCGAAGCGGGTGCATAGCCTGGACATACATCGGGCTGATTGCGCGCATTTCGCTTGAACTATACAGACCTGTCTGTCTAATATCTATTCCGCCACTTCCCCTCCAAGGTCCGCCGCCATGAAACTCCACGACGTTGCGCTCTCCGGCAATTGCTACAAGATCCGCCTGTTCCTCGGCCTCATCGGTCAGCGGGCCGAAATCGTACCGATCGACCTGCAGGGCGGCGCACACAAGCGCCCGGCGTTTCTGGCGATCAACCCGCGCGGCCAGGTGCCAGCGTTGGAGGATGGGGAGCTGCGCATCGGCGACTCTCACGCCATCCTCGTCTACCTTGCCCGGCAATACGCCCAGCCACATTGGAACCCGCAGGACGCCGCCACCCAGGGCCGCATCGCCAGTTGGCTGAGCTTCTCCGCCAATGAGGTGCAGCATGGCCTTGCCCTGGCGCGGGTGATCCTGCTGTTCAAGCGCCCTGGCGATCTGCCCGCTGCGCAAGCCAAGGGCCGCCATGCCCTGGAACTGCTGGACGGGACACTGGCCTATCACCGCTGGCTCGCGCAGACCGACGAGCCAACCATCGCCGACATTGCCGTCTATGCCTATGTGACGCTGGCCGAGGAAGGTGGACTCGAACCGTCCGGCTATCCGTATGTCCAGGACTGGCTGGCCCGCGTACGCGCCCTGCCCGGCTACGTCGCCCAGCCGCGCATCTGATCCCACTGCCCGACCAGGCGCCGACCACTCGAAGGGCCGGCGCCCTCGGCCGCTGCCGTTGCGTTGAAGGAATCCCCCTATGCGTCTGCCATCCCTGTTGCTAGCCGGGCTGCTGGCCCTTGCCTGCCTCCCGGCCCATGCCGCCGACGTGCGTTTCTCGCTGATCCGCACGTCCGGCGTCACCACCCTCGAAGCCTTCACCGTCGCCGGTGGCGACTGGACCCGCAAGGTGCCGATGAACCACACCGCCGTGCTGATCCAGCACCACGCCGCCACCCTCCTGTTCGACACCGGCCTGGGCAGCCAGGCGGATGCCCAGTTCAAGCAGGACATGCCCTGGTGGGACAAACCGCTGTTCCAGTACGAAGGCCTGAAGCCCGCTCGCGATCAGCTGGCCGGCAGCGGCATCCGCATCGACCGCATCCTGCTTTCCCATGCGCACTGGGACCATGCATCGGGGCTGTCGGACTTTCCGGACGTCCCGGTCTGGGCACCGTACGAAGAGATCAACTACGCCCATATCGCCCAGCCGCCGGCGGTATTCCCCAGTCAGTTCCGCCACCCGGTGAAGTGGATGCCCCTCCAGTTCGATTCCGGCCCCTTCCTGAGCTACGACGAGAGCCTCGACCTGTTTGGCGATGGCAGCCTCGTCCTGGTGCCGATGCGCGGCCATACGCCGGGCTCGATGGGGCTGTTCATTACGCTGGACGACGGACGGCGCTTCTTCTTCAGCGGCGACACCACCTGGCGTCTGTCGGGCTTTACCGGCCCCCACGAGAAGTTCTGGGTCAGTCGCAAGCTGGTGGACAGCGACCGCGACCAGACCCTGGCCGAAGTGGCCCGCGTTCACGAACTGATGCTTGCCTATCCAAAGCTGACCGTAGTGCCCGCCCATGATGCGCAAGTGCAGGACAAGCTCGGCTACTTCCCCCACTGGATACAGTGAAAGCCCCGCCAGCCGCCGCTCGGCGCTTCAATAGCCAGCTCACTAATCAGCGACTAAGGTCTAAGAGTCGTCAACATTCGGTAATGATTTAGTAGATAGGCTGTAACAGATCGACATGCCGGGCCGATCCACCCGGCATCACCGAACTGCCCCAAGCGCTCGAGGAGACAATAACAATGAGCAAGACCCCGATCGCCCGTGCCGTGGCTTTGGCCGCGCTGGGTACCAGCTTGACCGTTCCGACCATTGCCCATGCCGACTTCATCAACGACAGCAAGGCGACCGTCGAACTGCGCAACTTCTACTTCAATCGTGACTTCCGCCAATCCTCCCCGCCACCGAGCCAGAGCAAGGCTGAGGAGTGGGCCCAGGGTTTCATCCTCAAATACGAGTCGGGCTATACCGACGGCACCATCGGTGTCGGCGTCGATGCCCTGGGCACCCTGGGCCTGAAACTCGACTCATCGCCTGACCGCAGCGGCACCGGCCTGCTGCAGCGCTCGCGCAGCGATGGCCGCGCCGAGGACAGCTACGGCGACCTGGGCATCACCGCCAAGCTGCGCGCATCCAAGAGCACACTGAAAGCCGGCACTCTGCTGCCGAAGATGCCGGTGGTGCAGTACAACGACACCCGCCTGCTGCCGCAGACCTTCAGCGGCTTCGCCCTGAACTCCGCGGAGCTCGATGGCCTGACCGTTGACGGCGGCCGCCTCTACCAGGTGAACCAGCGCGACTCCTCCGACTACGAGGACATGACCATCACCGGTGGCGGCAAGCGCAACATCAAGCTGGGCGATACCACCACCAGCAACAAGTTCCTGTTCGGCGGCCTGACCTACAAGTGGACCGACAGCCTCAGCACCAGCTACCACTACGGCGGCCTGGAAGACATCTACAAGCAGCACTACCTGGGCCTGATGCACGTGCTGCCGATCGCCGACAAGCAATCGCTGAAGTCCGACATCCGCTGGGCCAAGTCCGATGACGACGGTGGCAGCAACGTCGACAACAAGGCGCTCAACGCCATGTTCACCTATGCCCTGGGCTACCACGCCTTCGGTGTGGGCTACCAGAAGATGAGCGGCGACACCGGCTTCGCCTACATCAACGGCACCGACCCCTACCTGGTGAACTACATCCAGATCGGCGACTTCGCCAACAAGGACGAGAAGTCCTGGCAAGCTCGCTACGACTACAACTTCGCGGGTATCGGCATCCCCGGCCTGACCTTCATGACCCGTTATGTGAAAGGCGACAACATCGACCTGATCACCACCGACGGCGAAGGCAAGGAATGGGAGCGCGACACCGACATCGCCTACGTCTTCCAGGACGGTCCGCTGAAGAATCTGGGCGTGAAGTGGCGTAACGCGACCATGCGCACCAACTACACCAACGACTACGACGAGAACCGTCTGATCGTCAGCTACACCATGCCGCTCTGGTAAGCCTCACGGCATGACGAAAAAGCCCGGCACATGCCGGGCTTTTTCTTGCTCTTTCCATAGGAGCGAGCCTCTCTACCGTTACTCCGCGTTCGCGAGCAAGCTCGCTCCGGCAATTTCCTTCAGTCCTGGCTGAGCGCCCCGATCTTGTGGATCGACAGGTCGGCACCGTAGTACTCCTCCTCCTTCGTCAGGCGGATGCCCACGACCGACTTCACCAACCCGTAGACCAGCAAACCGCCGGCAAAGGCCACGATCACACCCAGCAGCGTGCCGATCGCCTGGCTGGCCAGGCTCACACCGCCGAGACCGCCAAGCGCCTGCTGGCCGAAGATCCCGCAGGCGATACCGCCCCAGGCGCCGCAGAGGCCGTGCAGCGGCCAGACACCCAGCACATCGTCGATCTTCCAGCGCACCTGGGTCGCGGTGAACGCCCAGACAAACAGCGCCCCAGCCACCAGGCCGGTGGCCAGCGCACCGATGGGATGCATGAGGTCGGAGCCAGCACAGACCGCCACCAGGCCGGCCAGCGGGCCGTTGTGGAGGAAACCGGGGTCATTGCGGCCGACCAGCAGCGACGCCACCGTGCCACCGACCATCGCCAGCAGGGAGTTGACCGCCACCAGTCCGCTGGCGCCCGCCAACGACTGCGCACTCATCACGTTGAAGCCGAACCAGCCGACGATGAGAATCCAGGAACCGGCCGCCAGGAATGGAATGTTCGACGGCGCGAAGGCCACCAGGCGGCCTTCGCGGTAACGGCCATTGCGCTGTCCCAGCAGCACCACCGCCGCCAGTGCCAGCCAGCCGCCAAAAGCATGCACGACCACCGAGCCGGCAAAGTCATGGAAGCTGGCGCCGAACTCGCTCTGCAACCATTTCTGGAAACCGAAATTACCGTTCCAGACCAGCCCCTCGAAGAACGGATAGACGAAGGCAACGATCAGCGCCGTGGCGCTCAGCTGCGGGCCGAACTTGGCGCGCTCGGCGATACCGCCGGAAATGATCGCGGGAATCGCCGCGGCGAAAGTCAGCAGGAAAAAGAACTTCACCAGGGCGTAGCCGTTTTCGTTCGCCAGGGTTGCCGCCGGCTGCAGGAAGGTCACGCCATATGCGATCCAGTAACCGATGAAAAAATAGGCCAGGGTGGAAATGGCGAAGTCCGACAGAATCTTCGACAGGGCGTTGACCTGATTTTTCAGACGCACCGTGCCCACTTCGAGAAAGGCGAAGCCGGCGTGCATGGCCAACACCATGACAGCGCCCATCAGGAGGAACAGCGTGTTGGAGCCGTGGACCAGGGTCTCTACGGCGCTATTGAGGTTTTCCATCGATACAGGCAGCCCCGGAAGTCAGGGGAAAAGCACCAAAACGGCTCACGGCCCTTACCCGTCGCACCACACTGAAGCATCGGCGCACCAGGCAGGAGCCGAAGACTGAACCAGATTGGCCCACAGGCCTTCCGATCAGCTTGGCAGTTTCATACTCTTCCTTTTGTTTTTCAGTCATTTGAGCGTGTTTTCCCGGCCTTTCGAAGTTCCGGGGACGCCCCGCCTTGGGGCGCTCCGCTCTCCTTGCGCACCAGGGAAATGCAAGCGGCATACCACCGCCCGGAGAATCACCGACTAGGCTTTAGCTCGCGGCCGCGCGAGGGTGGGCGGCGAATTTATGAGAAACTTTCCTCCAGCCATGGGGTTCAAAAACTAGGAACCCCAACCCGCACAAGGAGCATCACATGCCTCGCAAGCCCGCAGTGAACGCCGCCAAGGATGAACTTCTGGCCGAATTCCAGGCCCTCGTCAGCGACACCGAAAAACTTCTGCAGAGCTCCGCCGACCTGGCCGGCGCCGAAGCCGATCAGATGCGCGAGCAGATCCACCAGAGCCTCAAACGCGCCCGCGATGCCATCTACTCCACCAAGGACTCGGTGCGCGACCAGGGCAAAGCCGCCGTGGATGCCACCGAAGACTACGTGGGCGACCATCCATGGCAGGCCGTCGGCATCGCCGCTGGCGTCGGCTTCCTGCTCGGCCTGCTGGTCAGCCGGCGCTGATTCATGAACGACGGAATGGACGCCGGGCCGAAGCCTTCGGCCAACTCCCCTTCCCTGCGGCGCTTCGGCGCCGCAATCCTCGGGTTGCTGCACGGGCATGTCGAGCTGCTGGGCGTCGAGCTGCAGGAACAGAAGACCCGCACGGTGCAGATGTTGCTGATGGCCGGCCTCGCGCTGGTCTTCGCCCTGCTCCTGTTGGTCGCGCTGTCGGTACTGGTGCTCATCATCTTCTGGGATAGCTACCGGCTACCCGCCGCCATCGGTCTCTGCGTCTTCTATATCGGCGGGTGCCTGTTCTGTGCCTGGCGCCTGCACATGCTGGTCAGCGACGAGAGTTCGCCGTTCAGCGCCACCCTCGACGAACTGGCCAGGGACAGGGAGCGACTGCTGCCATGAGTGAAATGCCCGATGCCCGTAACCTGACGCGTGCCGAACTGCGCAAGGCGATCATTCGCCTGCGCCTGGAAATGCAGCGCCAGCAGATTCGCCAGGAAGGCGAGTTGCTGCTGCAACCTTTGCAGCAGGCACGTAACCTCGGCCAGAGCGTGCGCCACGGCCTGCACGGTAGCGCGCCGCTTTGGGGCGCGGGAGGCGCCGCGGCGCTGGCCCTGCTGCTGGGACGCAAACGCGGCTGGATTCGCCTGCTGCGCCTGGGAATAGCCCTCGCCCCGATCATCCTGCAGATGCGCAAGAAGTCCGACCCCGGGGACCCGCCAGCGCCTTCCACCCATCTCTGAAGTCGAGGCTGGCCACATTCTTGCAACGTGACGCAGACATGCGCGAAGGCGCCATCTGTTACGCCACTAAGGATGTGTCCCTTGATCGACGGGCAACCCACCGCCTGCTTCCAGCCCTTCATCGACACCGCGACAGGCCTGATCGCGGGCGTCGAGGCATTGGGGCGGCTGCGCCAGGACAACGGCGACCTCCTCTCGGTCGGCCCTCTCTTCTTCAATCCCAAGGTCGGCCTCGCCGAGCTGCGCCGTCTCGATCGGCAAATCCGCGATGCCGCCCTGGCGCGTATCCACGAAGCACCGGCGGACTGGTTTCTCAGCCTGAACATCTCGCCACGCTGGATCAGCCGCCTGCGACCTAACCAGCCTCTGCCCAGCCTCAAGCAACTGCAGCAGCAAGGTGTACCGCCGGAACGCGTGGTATTCGAGATCACCGAACTGGGCGGCGCCCACCAGCGCCTGCCGGAAGTGGTGGCGCGCTACCGCGAGGCCGGCGCGCGCATCGCCATCGATGACTTTGGCGCGGGCTACTCGCAACTCGACCGCGTACTCGCCCTGCAACCGGACATCCTCAAGCTGGACATGCGCCTGTTCCAGGAAGCCGCCCGCGGCGGTCCGAGCGGCGAAGTGGTGAAAGCCCTGGCGCAGATGGCCGAGAAGACCGGCTGCTGGATCATCGCCGAGGGCGTGGAAACCGAGGAGGAAATGGACTTCGCCCTAGAGTGCGGCGCGCGTTACGTCCAAGGCTATCTGTTCGCCAAGCCCGCCCTGGACTTCCCCGCCAGCGACGCCTTCCGCGATGCCTTCGCGCACCGCCGCGATCACTACGTGCGGCGCAAGCTGAACGAACGCGCCAATCTCATCCAACTGCGCCAGCAGCTCTCCGAACTGATGAACATGCTGCGGCCCTGGGCCGAAGGCGGCGCCATGCTCAGCAGCCTGCCGCCGGCGCCGGAATCCTTCAGCCGCCTGCTGCGCATCTACCAGTGCGACCGCCACGGCACCCAGACATCGCCGAACCTGGAATGGAACGGCCTGTTCTGGAAGGAGAACCGCCGTTATCTGGGCCATAACTGGTCCTGGCGACCGTACTTCTATCAGTTGTTGGCCGAAGGCTGGGAAGAGCGCCGCCTCACCCTGTCCAACACTTACCGCGACGCCACCACCAACCAGTACTGCATGACCGCCGGGCAATTCATCGACCAGGGCCGACGCCTTCTCCTCATCGACATCGATGCCGAAGGCCTCTAGCGCCGCGATTGAGATTGCCGGCGCGAACGGCTAGCGTTGCCGGTAACTCTCTCGATTGCGGAAAGACGAATGGACTGGCACACCCTGCTCCCCCGTGAACGCCTCGGCAAACCGGTTCACAGCAGCGCCGAACTGGGCCGCAGTGCCTTCCACAAGGACCACGACCGCATCATCTTCTCCGGCGCCTTCCGCCGCCTGGGTCGCAAGACCCAGGTCCACCCGGTATCGAGCAACGACCATATCCACACACGCCTGACCCACTCGCTGGAGGTGGGCTGCGTGGGCCGCTCGCTGGGCATGCGTGTCGGCGAGATCATCCGCGACCGCCTGCCGGAGTGGTGCGACCCTGCGGACATGGGCGTGATCGTTCAGTCCGCCTGCCTGGCCCACGACATCGGCAACCCCCCGTTCGGCCATTCCGGCGAAGACGCCATTCGCCACTGGTTCCAGCAGGCTGCCGGGCGCGGCTGGCTGGATGGCATGGGCGAGGAAGAGCGCCTGGACTTCCTGAACTTCGAGGGCAACGCCCAGGGCTTCCGAGTCCTCACGCAGTTGGAGTACCACCAGTTCGACGGCGGCACCCGCCTGACCTACGCCACCCTCGGCACCTACCTGAAGTATCCCTGGACCGCTCGCCACGCTGACTCCCTCGGCTACAAGAAGCACAAGTTCGGCTGCTATCGCAGCGAGCTGCCGCTGCTCGAACAGATCACCCACAAGCTGGGCATGCCGCAACTGGAGGATGAACGCTGGGCGCGCCACCCGCTGGTGTACCTGATGGAAGCGGCGGATGACATCTGCTACGGCCTGATTGATCTCGAAGACGGCCTGGAAATGGACCTGCTCGACTACACGGAGGTCGAAGCGCTGCTGCTTGACCTGGTCGGCGACGATCTACCGGAGACCTACCGCCAGCTCGGCCCGAAGGATTCGCGCCGACGCAAACTGGCCATCCTGCGCGGCAAGGCCATCGAACACCTGACCAATGCCGCTGCCCGTGCCTTCGTCGAGCAGGAATCCGTCCTGCTCGCAGGACAGCTGCAAGGCGACCTGGTGGAACACATGCACGGCCCGGCCAAACGCTGCGTCCAACGGGCCAAGGCCATGGCGCGGGAGAAGATCTTCCAGGACAAGCGCAAGACACTGCACGAGATCGGCGCCTACACCACCCTGGAAATCCTGCTGAATTCCTTCTGTGGCGCGGCATTGGAGCAATACAGCCAGAGCACGCCCTCGTTCAAGAACCAGCGCATTCTCGACCTGCTCGGGCACAACGCGCCGGCCCCGGAATGGTCGCTCTACCGGGCCTTCCTGCGGGTGATCGACTTCATCGCCGGGATGACCGACAGCTATGCCACCGAGATGGCCAGGGAAATGACCGGGCGCTCCAGCCCGGTCTGAACCATCGTCAGGCAGCGACCTTGAGGTAGGCGAGCAGGCTTCTCTGCAGGGTATCGATAGCGAGCTCGACCGCCTTCGCCCGCTGCCGAATCTCCTGCTCCTCCAGGCCGTCCATGCTGGCGCACTCCAGCGCCCCGCACAGGTCACGAAGCTCGCTGGCGTTGACCAGGCGAGCAGCGCCCTTCAGTCGGTGAGCCAGTTCGCCCAACTGTGGCCAATCCTTCGCACTCACCAGTCGCGAGAGATGCCCGGCATCGACCGCGTTGCTGCTGTGCAACTCCTCGATCAGGCGGCGGATCAATCCCGGATTTCCTCCGGTCATTTCCTGCAATGCCTGGAGATCGAAACCACTGGCTTTCTCTGACTCTTTCACCGCCGGGTGATTGATCACCGCGATACTCGGTATCAGTCCGAGCCGGATGCGCAGATTCTCCAGGCCGATAGGCTTGAATAGGCAATCATTCATACCCGACCGCCGACAGCGCTCCACTTCATCGGGCTGGGCGTTGGCGGTGAAGCCGAAGATCACGCACGGAGTCGCCTCCATCTCGGCCTCGAGCTCGCGAATTCTCTCGGCGAGGGCGTAGCCGTTGAGTACAGGCATGTTGCAATCGGTGATGACCAGATCGAAATCCTCCGGATGCCAGATCTGCAAGGCCTCCGCACCATCGCGTGCGACCTCCACCTGGTGACCGAGGTGCTCCAGCTGCTGCGTCAGCAGCAGACGATTCGCAGCGTGGTCATCCACCACGAGCACCGTCAGGACACGGTCAGGCAACGCCGTTTGGCCAATCAGGCAGACCTTCTGCTCGGGTAACGCTTCGAGAATCTGCACCAGTAGACGCACCGTTACCTGCGTGCCCTCGCCCGGGCGACTCTCCAGGGTGACGGTCCCGCCCATCATTTCCGCGAGCTTGCGGCAGATCGTCAGCCCCAGCCCCGTCCCGCCGCGGGTGTTATGGCTGTCGCAGGCGACCTGGCTGAAAGGCTCGAACAGCTGCTTTTGCGCCTCCGCCGAAATGCCTATCCCGCTGTCCTCCACGCTCACTGCCAGCGAGAGGCGCTCTCCCGGAACGCGCTCGCCGGATACCTGTATCTTCACGCGTCCCCGATCAGTGAACTTGATGGCATTGCTGACCAGGTTGGAAAGAATCTGCTTGAACCGAAGCGGGTCGATAAGAACTTCGCAGGCCGCATCCGCCTCGATCTCAAGTTTCAAGTCCAGGCCTTTCTGCCGCGCCAGGCCGTCGAACACGCGCGCCACCGACTCCACCAGCTCGCGAAGGCGAGCCCGCTCCGGCATGAGCGTGAGGCGCCCGGACTCGATCTTGGCCACGTCGAGGATGTCGCCGATCAGCGTCAATAGCGAGCGTGCGGAGTCATAGGCGACTTCCACCGGCTCTCGGTCCCAATGCCCCTCCCCTGCTCGGGTCAAAGCCAACTCCAGCATGCCGATCACGGCATTCATGGGGGTTCGGATTTCATGACTCATGGTGGCGAGGAAGGTGCTCTTGGCACGATTCGCTTCCTCGGCCTGTTCCTTTGCCGCCTCAAGCTGGTGACGCATCCGCTCGCGCTCGGTGATATCGATCCAGCCCGTCACCAACCCGACCAGCGTTCCCCTGGGGTCGCGATAAGGCGTGGCCCAATGGTAGATCTCCATCACCTGACCGTTCATCTGCATCACCAGGTCAGCCGCCTGGGCAGCGCCTTCGGCCATGACCTGCTGATAGACCTGATGCAGGGCCTGGGCGTCCATCTTCAGAATCGATGTGCAGTCCACGATGCGTGAACCCGGGGCCGTCTCGCGAGTCAGGCCCGTGGCCTCGAGGAAACTGCGATTGCAGGTGAGCAACGTGCCCTGGCTGTCCCGCACGGCGACGGGGTGCGGTATGCCGTCGATCACCGCGCGCTTGAACTCCAGCCGGTAGTTCAGCTCGCGCTCCGACACCTGACGCCGATGCACTTTCACCTGCAGGCGCCAGTTCCAGACCAGGACCAGCAGCAGGAGTGCAATGCCGCCCCAGGTCAGTTGCAGGATCATTATCCGATAGCCATTCCAGACACTGTCGGGCCTCTCCACGCTGGCGGTCCAGCGGCTAGTGATGCTGGCCATGTCCTCCGGGGAGATCGCCAGGATGGCCTTGTTGAGAATGCTCAGAAGCTCGGGGTCTGTCTGCGAAACGGCAATGGAGAACTGCCCAGGCTCACGGTCGAGCGCAGCACCGATTCGAAGGTCCGGGTAGTAGCGGGAGATCAGGTAATTGGCCGAGGAAAGCAAGTGGATGGCGCCGTCCACCTTACCCTCGCTGATCATGGGCAGATCGTCGGCGTTGTTCTCGATTTCGACGAGTTCGACCTCCGGGTGCTGCTGGCGCATGAACGCGGCGATCACCGAGCCTCTGGGAACGGCAATCCGCTTGCCCTTGATGTCGTCGAGCGTGTGCAGCCAGTTCGATTGCTTGGCAACGACCACCACGAATGAAGCGGTCATATAGGGGCGACTGAAATTCAGCCATTCTTCGCGCTGCGGCGAAGACGTCAGCGCACCGATGGCCTTCGCCTGATTGTTGACCATGCTATCCAGCATCGCCGGAATGCTGGGCTCCGGACGAACCTCGAAACTGAGGCCGGTACGTGCATGGATCAGCTCCAGCAGGTCAGCCGTGATGCCGCGGAAGTTCCCCTGGGAATCGAAGAAGGAAATCGGCGCCAGCGCCTGGTCCACCACCAGCACCGGGCGAGGATTGCGCTCGAGCCAGCGGCGCTCCTGGGGCGTGAGAATCAGGCGCTGGTTGGCAATGGAGAAGGCCCCTGTGGAGCTCCAGCGACGTTGAACCGCGTTTTCTACCGGCACCGGTATGGCATCCAGCGCCTTGTCGATTATCCCCAACAGTGGCTGGGCATCCGCGCGCACGGCGAAACCGAAGCCATCGCCATTGAAGCTGGCGAAATTGAGTAGTTTCAGGTTGGGAAGATAGCCTTGGCTGATCAGATACTGGGCGCTGAACGCATCGCCCACGAAGAGATCGGCCTGGCCGAACGCGACGGATTCGAGAGCCCGCCGAACTGACTGGTAGGGCTGGATCTGTGCGTCTGGAAGATACCGGCCGAGTTCCAGGCTGGAGAAGTAATCGCTGACCACAGCGATGCGCCTGCCGGCCAGATGATCGGCACTGGAGAGCTGAATACCCTCAGGGCCTATCACCACTGGCTGGTTGACGAAATAGGGGTGTGTCAGGGTGATGCCGGGAGCCAGGCCCTCGAAGCGGGTGGCTCGGCTCAGAAGGTCGATCTCGCCGTGGGTCAGCGCCTCCAGGGCAGTGGTCCTGTCGGCATAGAGGCGAACCTCGACACGCACGTTCAGACTGCTGGAAAGAATACCGGCGTAATCCGCCGTTACTCCCTCCAGATCAGTACCGCTTGAAGTAATGTCGAAGGGCGCGTAGTCCGGCGCGGTCACCCCCAGAACCAGGGTGCGCTTGTCACGCAACCAATGCCACTCGGAGTCATCGAGCCGAACCTTAATTGGCTCATCCGCGGATCTAGCCAGAAGCCCCAGCGGGGCCCAAGGCATGGGATCGGCTCCGGCGAAGCCAGTCCAGACCAGCAGCAGAAGCACGCCGATGGTTGGGCGGAGTCGTGCGCACCACTTCAACATCACTCACCTCAGACCAGTGCGTTCCGCTTGGCGAACTCGATCAGATCGACCAGCGAATGAGCATTGAGCTTCAACAACAGTCGCGTCTTGTAGGTACTGACGGTCTTGTTGCTGATGAACATCTGCTCGGAGATTTCCTTGTTCGAATAGCCGTTGGCGAGGTACTGCAACACCGCCATTTCCCGATCGGAAAGACGTTGAATGAGCTCCTGGTCGTCGACCTGGCCGCCGTTGCGCCGGCTTTGTCGGATTGCGGTGCTGGGGAAGTAGTTGTACCCGGCGACCACCGCATTCACGGCACTGATCAGTTCCGCGAGGCCGCCCTGCTTGCAGACGAAACCCGAGGCGCCGGCCTGCATGCAGCGCATGGCGAAAAGCGAGGCGCTCTGCCCGGTCAGCACCAGCACCTTGAGTGGAAGTTCGAAAGCGGAGATTCGGCTGATGACCTCCAGCCCATCGAGTCGAGGAATGCCGATATCCAGCACCACCAGATCCGGCACCAGATCCTTGACGAGCGAAAGTGCGTCTACTCCATTGTCGGTCTCTCCAACGATCACGTGACCTTCCTTCTCCAGCAGCACTCGCATAGCCATGCGAATGACCGGGTGATCATCAACAATAAGAACCTTGCTCATCCATCGTCCTCCGACAGTTCCATCAAAATGAAATATCCGTCGGTAAGATATATGCCACGCCTATTCTGTCGAGGTTGGCCACCCTCGTTATTTGTCGTTAGAGGCTTTTCCTACAGCATATATATATATTTCCTACAACCAATCTCAATTAACGCCAGAATATCTCCATTGAAAGACAAACCGTATAACTCATAGGAATATCTCGAGAGACCATTCCGACATGAAACACGAGATTTTCCGACTTCGGTTCATAGAGAACTCCGGCACCATCCATTCATGTACCTTTCGGATTGCCGGATGACATACATTCATTCCCTCACACGAAATCCAAACCGAGCGTCGAGCATGATGCCTACGCCAGACCGGCCAAGACAGATGACGTATTGGCCGCTACTTCCAGGCGCTGAATCACCCGTGGATCGTGGGCTGGGAAAGCAATCTCAACCTGCCATCAGACGCCGGACATCGCATTACAGAATTTCAGCAGAGGGGTTTCGACCAAGTCGACATCCATAGTTTAAATAAATCCCACCCCTCAATATCGGAACATTTTTCCAAATCAAAAACATACGCGACAAACAGCATCACCGAATCCACACTGCGCATTAGAGGGGCGTTACTCACAAGAGAATTACAATCAACCACTAAAGAAACACCAAGAGACATACAACAGAGGATCAGGACCTCCGAAAAATGCTTTTCGTTTTAAACGTCGAATATCGTCAGCGTAACCACGCAAGAATATGGCAGCTCCCACTCTAACAACATTGCCGCTGCGCCCAGCCACTTCGTCAAAGCACGCCGGGCATATCCACCCTAAATATCGGAAGCAGCCGAGGCACCAATCCCCCCCTACACGGAGCCACATTCGTGCTAGCTACAAAACTCAGCATCCTTGTCGTCGAGGACCACCCCTTTCAACTCATCGCCGTGCAGATGCATCTGAACCGAATGGGATTCTTCCATCTGACACCGGCGCTGGATGCCGACGAGGCTCGACGGCAGTGCGCACGCCGCAGCACTCCCTTCGATCTGCTGATATGTGACATCAACCTGCCCGACGGCGACGGTGTCGAACTGGTCGGCGAATTGGTGCTTGCGGGTCAGATACGGCAGGCAGTGCTGCTGAGTTGCCAGAGTGAGGATGACCTGTCCGCACTGCACGAGTCATTCAAGGGGCGAGGCCTGCCCGTCCTCGCCTGTCTCTCGAAGCCCCTGGATCAGAACGCGCTGCTGCAGGCTCTCGGAATAGAGCTGACCTGAGGCTCTCCCCCCATTGCATCAATGCGGGCGCGGCTCGACCGGCTGATCCGGATACCACGCATCGATCAGCGGGCCGATGGTGAAATCACTCAACTCGGGCTGCTGCTTCAACCACTGTTCGATCAGCCCGCGCTGTTCGGCACTCACGGATCCCCGCCGTGCAAGGCAGATCAAGCCATATTCATCGCAACCGCTATAGACCATCTCATTCGGCTCCACCGCGCTGGTGGCAAAGCGCTGCATGAAGGCCCCGATCCCCTCCTCGCCTTGCCCTTCCTTGTATCGAAAGCTCAACTCGAATCCGAGCTCCTGGAATTCGTCGACACACAACTTCTTGCGTAAACGGCGGGAGCGATGGGTGGCCATATGGGTTTCTCCTGTGACGGACATTCACGCGCCGGCAAAGACTGCCGCGCTGAGCATTAACAGTAACTAGCCCACGGCAAAGCGTTGCGCTACACAAGACTGGCGTGATGACGACTGGCACGCGATGTCCAGCGCATCCCACCGCAGCTTGCGGCATAATGTGTCGAACTCCCGATACAACAGGGAGTATTTCATCTGTAGTGTTGCGCTTCATCTTTTCATTTTTTCAAGTCAATGCCCGACCACTGGGATGTCACCTTTTCTATGTTCAAATCACTGCGTGTCCTCGCTCTCGCTACATTGCTGCCTTTCGCCCTGCCGGCCGTCGCCCAGATCAATACCACCCTTCCCGAACGCGTACAGAAAGCGCTGAAGGCCAGCAAACTGACCAACGACGCCCTGTCGCTGGTAATGATTCCCCTCGATGGACCTGGCAACGCCACCTATTTCAATGCCGACGTCTCGGTGAACCCGGCGTCGACCATGAAGCTGTTCACCACTTACGCCGCCCTGGAAATGCTCGGCCCGACCTACCAGTGGCAGACCGAGTTCTATACCGACGGCCAGCTCAAGGACGGAACGCTCAACGGCAACCTCTACCTCAAAGGCGGTGGCGACCCGAAGCTGAACCTGGAAAAGCTCTGGCTGCTGATGCGCGACCTTCGTGCCAACGGCGTCCGCACCATCACCGGCGATCTCGTCCTGGATCGCAGTTACTTCAATATCCCGCAGTTGCCGGTGTTCAACGATGACGGCGGCGATGACAACAAACCGTTCCTGGTCGGCCCCGACTCGCTGATGGTCAACCTCAAGAGCGTGCGCCTGGTGATCCGCACCGAAGGCAGCAAGGCCACCGTGCTGATGGACCCACCGCTGGCGAACGTGCGCATCGACAACCAGATCCAGGTCAGCAAGGCCGCCCCCTGCCCGGCCTGGCCGAAGCTGCGCTTCAGTCCGGTCACCCAGTTCGATGGCACCTCGCTGGTCGCCACCGGGCAGATTCCCCAGGGCTGCAGCGCCCAGACCTACATGTCGCTGCTCGAGCACCCGGCCTACACCGCCGGCGCCGTACGCGGTATCTGGCAGGAACTGGGTGGCAGCATCCTGGGCAAGGATCGCGAAGGGGCCGTACCGAAGAGCGCCACGTTGGTGGCCCGTGCGATGTCGCCGGATGTCGTGGAAATCATCCGCGACATCAACAAGTTCAGTAACAACACCATGGCCCGTCAGCTGTTCCTCTCCGTCGGCCGTCAGTACCGCAACGGCGCCGACGCCGACGATGCCCAGGCCGCCCAGCGGGTGATCCGCCAATGGCTGGCACGCAAGGGCATCACCGCGACGCACCTGGTGATGGAGAACGGTTCCGGGCTGTCGCGCGACGAGCGCGTCAGCGCCCGCGAGATGGCGGCCATGCTGCAGGCGGCCTGGCACAGCCCATATGCGGCCGAGTACATCTCTTCGCTGCCGATCGTGGCGAAGGACGGCACCATGCGTAAGCGCCTGCGCGGCACGCCGATGGCCGGCGAAGCCCACGTCAAGACCGGCACCCTGAACACCGTACGCGCCCTCGCCGGCTTCAGCCGCGATGCCAACGGGCGCAACTGGGTGGTGGTGGCGATCCTCAACAGCAACCGCCCCTGGGGCGCCTCGTCGATTCTCGATCAGGTATTGCTGGACCTCTACAGCAGCACCAAGGGCTGATCCCCTCGGAACCCCGGCCAACGGCCGGGGTTCGCGCATCAGGCTTCCACGCGCTCCAGGCGATCTCGGCCCAGGCGCTTGGCGCGGTAGACGGCGCGATCCACCTTGCGCATCAGGTCATCCGCGCTTTCGCCGGGGCACCAGGACGCCACGCCGAAACTCGCCGTGACCACCCCGACGCCGTCCATCGGTTGGCCGCGCAACGCCTGCCAGAGCGCCTCCGCCAGTTGCCAGGCCTGCTCTACCGTACTCCCCGGACAGAGCACCACCAGTTCCTCGCCACCCAGGCGGCAGAACACATCCACCTTGCGCAGGCGCTGAGCGATACGCTGACAGAGCGTCACCAGCACGGTATCGCCCGCCTCGTGCCCGTAGCGGTCGTTGATGTCCTTGAAGTGGTCGATATCGAACATCACCAGCGACAGCGGCTCGCCACTGCGCGCGCAGCGGGCCATGGCCTGGTCCAGTTGTTCCTTGAAGTAGCGGCGATTGTGGATACCTGTGAGCGCATCGGTGACTGACAGCCGGCGCAGCTCCAGCTCAGCCTCCTTGCGCCGGGTGATGTCGGTGGCGACTCCCAGGTAACCGGTGGTGTTGCCGGTCGAGTCGCGCACGCCGGTGATGATCAGGTTGATCTTCAGTTGCCGCCCATCTCGACGCACACAAGTCCACTCGTGCTCCTCATGGCCTTCCCCGACCAGCGCACCGACCACTTCGAATCCACGGATATCACGCCCAAGCACGCTGGACAGATCATGGGCGCGACGACGGATCTCGTCCTTGACGAAGACGTTCTCCGGCACCGGGCGGCCGATGACCTCCTGGGCGCTGTAGCCGAACATGCGCTCGGCGCCCACATTGAAACTACGGACGAATCCGCGCAGGTCCGTGGACACGATGGCCACCTGCGTCGCGGCATCGAGCAAGCCGTGCAGCCGGCTGTTCACCTCGCCCAACTCCAACTCGGCCGCCTTGCGTGAGCTGATGTCCGTCTGCGTGCCGATCATCCGCCGCGCCGAGCCATCATGATCGCGCTCCACGACCTGGCCCCGGTCCAGTACCCATAGCCAGCGTCCACTCTTGCAACGCAGGCGGTGCTCGCTCTGGTACAGGGTCGACTCCCCGCGCAGGTGTCGACGCATCGCCTCGCAGCGTGCTGCCTGGTCGTCCGGGTGGACGCGGCTGGTGCTTTCCTCGGTGGTCGCGCCGACTTCGCTGTCACGGTAGCCGAGCATGGCCTTCCAGGCGTGGGAGTAGAAGACGTTTCCGGTATCCAGGCTCCAGTCCCAGACACCGTGGCCGGCGCTGTCCATGGCGAAGTGCAGGCGTGCCTGGTTCTCCTGCAGCTCCAACTGGTTGGCGCGCAGTTCGGCGGTCCGCTCGGCCACCAGTTGCAGGGCCCGCTGGCGTTGCCCCAGCAGCGTCAGGACGTAGCCGGCCAGCAGGACGGAAGTCAGCCCACCCGCGAAGATCATCCAGAGCTGCGGGTGCCCCTGGTTGCGACGCAGGAAGTCGCTCGATGGCTCGACACGCACCAGATAGTCACGCCCGGCGAAACTCAGGTGGCGCTCGGAAACCAGTTCCGCCGTGGCATCCGGCGTCACCGGGCTGCGATACAGCGGCACGTCCGGACGCGGATCGTTGGCGTCGCGCATGGTCAGCGCCAACTGCTCGGTATGGCCATCGGCCCCTTGCTCGATCAACAGGCGGTAGCTGATCGCGGCCAGCAGAATGCCCTGCACGCCCACACGGGTTTCCGCGGTAGGACTGACCGTAGCGCTGGTGCGATAGAGCGGCGCCGCCAGCAGCACGCCGGTGGAGTCCGCTGGCGGTGCGCCGGGCAGGATCACCGGCATCGAGGCTTCGACCGTGCGCCCCCTCACCACACGCTGCGCCAGGTCGCGCCCCGGCAGCGTGGAATTGAGGTCCATGCCCAGCGGCATTTCCTCCAGGTACTCGGACGCGCCATAGAGGATGGGGAAATACTGCTCGCGCTGCTGCGCGGGAATCGGCTGCCCCTGCAAGGTCAACTCGAAGATCATGAAGTCGAGCATACCGGCCGCATGGGCACCGGCCTCGAAGGCGGCACGATTGCGCTGCTCCACGCGCGGCAACCAGGCATAGCCCAGCGTATCGCCCAGCAGCGGGCTGACGAAGTGCTCGAACTCCTCGCGGGAGACCTGTTCGGAGTTTTCGAAGAAGCGCTGGATCGACTCCAGTTCGCTCTGCTGCATCGATAGCCGCTCGCGAACCCGGTCGATCCGCTCGTTGGCGGCCAGCGCGAACTGCTGCTCCAGGGCGGTTCGGGCATTGCGCCAGACATTCCAGCTCAGCAGCGCCGTCAACAAAAGGCCAGCCACCAGCACCAGCCCGGCGGCCTGCAACGCCTTCTTCTGGCTTGCGACTCCCTGAGCGACGGGCAACTGCTCGTAGGCCGGCAACTGAGTCATGTGAGTTCGCGTTCCCAGGGTCACTCAGTTTTTATAGCAGCCGATGGCCATTTGCCCAGCGCCGACACGACGCACGGCCCTCGCCGCGCGCCGCCTGCACTCAGCGTACGGTGATGCGCCAGGCACGGTGGATTTTCGCGTTGCGCGCGAAGTCCTGGTCCAGCGTCTGGGCGCTGATTTCCTCGACCTGGTAACGCGCCGCCAGCCCCTCGTCCAACTCGAACTTGCGGAAGTTGTTGGAGAAGTACAGCACCCCACCCTTGGCCAGTCTTGCCATGGCCAGGTCGACCAGTTCGACATGGTCGCGCTGCACGTCGAACACGCCTTCCATGCGCTTGGAGTTGGAGAAGGTCGGCGGGTCGATGAACACCAGGTCGTACTCGCCGCGATCCTCGCGCAGCCACTCCATCACGTCGCTCTGCACCAGGCGTTGCTTGTCGGAGAAACCGTTGAGCGACAGGTTGCGCCGTGCCCAGTCCAGATAGGTCTTCGACAGGTCGACGCTGGTGGTGCTGCGCGCATCGCCCTTGGCCGCGTGCACGGTGGCCGTGGCGGTGTAGCAGAACAGGTTGAGGAAGCGTTTGCCGGCAGCCTCGCGCTGGATGCGCATGCGCATCGGACGGTGGTCGAGGAACAGGCCGGTATCGAGGTAATCGGTCAGGTTGACCAGCAGTTTGACCCCGCCCTCTTCCACTTCCATGAAGCGGCCTTCGGCGTTCTGCCGCTCGTATTGCTTCTTGCCGGCCTGGCGCTCGCGACGCTTGATCACGATGCGCTCGGTGGGAATACCCAGCGCCTGCGGCAGCGCGGCCAGGGCATCGAGCAAACGGATCTGGGCCTTCTCCGGGTCGATGGACTTGGGCGCGGCGTACTCCTGCACGTGTGCCCAGTCGCGGTAGAGGTCCACGGCCAGGGCGTATTCGGGCATATCGGCGTCATACACGCGATAGCACTCGATCTTTTCCTTGCGCGCCCACTTGCCCAGTGTCTTGAGGTTCTTCTGCAGGCGGTTGGCGAACATCTGCCCGCCTTCGCTCAAACGCGCCTGCTCAATCACCGCAGCGCCCTGCGTCGGCGCCGATTCGCTGCGCTCGCCGCGATCACCGGTGACGAACTGACGCGGCTCCACGTCGAGCATGATCAGCTTGCAGGGCAGCGCGCCGTTGAAGAAGGCATATTGCTTGTGGCTGCGGATACCCATGCGCTTGCCCAGTTCCGGCGCACCGGTGAACACGCCGGCGCTCCAACCCAGGCAGCTTTGGCGCAGGCGCTCGCCCAGGTGCTGGTAGAGATACAGCAGGCTGGCTTCGTCACCCAGACGCTCGCCGTAGGGCGGGTTGCAGATGATCAGACCCTTCTGGCCCTTGTCCGGGCGCGGCTCGAAGGTGGCCAGTTCACCCTGGTAGATCTTCACCCATTCGGCGAGACCTGCGCGCTCGATGTTGTTGCGGCCCGGCTGGATCAGACGCGGGTCCGCCTCGTAGCCGCGAATCCACAGCGGGGTCTTCGACAGGCCAACCTCGGCGCGTTGCTGCGCCTCCTCGATCAGCTTCTTCCAGATCGCCGGGACGTGGCCCAGCCAGTTGGTGAAGCCCCAGCGCTCGCGCTTGAGGTTCGGTGCGACGTCGGCGGCAATCAGGCCGGCCTCGATGAGGAAGGTGCCGACACCGCACATGGGGTCGGACAGCGCGCCGCCTTCCGCGGCGATCTTCGGCCAGCCGGCGCGGATCAGCACGGCGGCGGCGAGGTTTTCCTTCAGCGGCGCGGCGCCTTGCTGCAGACGGTAGCCGCGCTGGTGCAGGCTGTGGCCGGAAAGGTCCAGCGACAGCACGGCCTGGCCGCGATCCAGGTGCAGGTGCACGCGGATGTCCGGATTGACCTTATCCACCGTCGGACGCTTGCCGAACTCGGCACGCAGGTTGTCGACGATGGCGTCCTTCACCTTCAGCGCGCCGAAGTGGGTGTTGTCGATGCCCGAACCCTTGCCGCTGAACTCCACGGCCAGGCTGCCGCCGGCGTCGAGGTGGTCGCTCCACTGGACGGCGTTGACGCCCAGGTAGAGTTCCTCGGCGTTGTTCACCGGGAAGCGCGAGAGCACCAGCAGCACTCGGTTCGCCAGGCGCGACCAGAGGCACAGGCGGTAGGCCGTCTCCAGGTCGCCCTTGCCACGAATGGCCGAAACCTGGGCCCGCGCCTCGGTCAGCCCGAGCGCCTGGGCTTCCTCCAGCAAGAGGCCATCGAGCCCTTTCGGGCAGGTGAGGAAGAGATCGTGCAAATCCGCCATCGCAAATAATTCCCGGGCCAGAGCCCTTTCAGCAAAGCCGCTTACGGCCTTGTCGGCCACCTTTTGTTCGTCCGCGCGAAGCAAAGGCGACCCCTGTATTCATTTTCAGGGATGGACCGGCGATCCGGTCTGCGACCTCGAGTCGCAGAAGTCATCCCACTCGTCGGAACGAGAGAAAGTCGCATTTAGACACACTTTCCCCTTGATCCCTGGCAACCTCCCGCCCCTGGCGGGTTATGCCGTACTGGCACTTTGCAACCCGGCCGAACCTTATGGCTTGAACCCATAAGAGTTACGTCCTTATGACAAATTGGTCATTCACAGCCCCGGAACCTTTCGATAGAACTCGGGGTAATCCTTCACCGCAATGGTGTCGGGCGGGGCGCGTCACGCCGGCAATGCGCCCCATTGGCGGAAACTTCCGCCCGGCCTCCCTGGGGGGCCAACGGGACATAACAGTCAACAAGTGAGGGCAACACCCTATGAGAAGACTTAAGCGTGATCCGTTGGAAAGAGCCTTTGTGCGCGGATATCAGCACGGCATTACTGGAAAATCTCGCGATCTCTGTCCATTTACCCATCCCACCACACGGCAATCCTGGCTCAATGGCTGGCGTGAGGGCCGTGGCGACAACTGGGATGGTTTGACCGGCGCCGCCGGTATTCAACGACTGAACCAGATGCAGCACGCAAGCGGCTGATCGCGGGTCACCACCGACTTCCCCAAGCCGCCCCATCCGGGCGGAAAAGGGCGCAAGCCCAAGGGCTCCGAAAGGAGCCCTACTTATTTCTGCTCCCTCTCTTCACGCCCGCCGGGCGGCCGCTATGGCGTCCACCGCTTCGCGGATCAGCGCCGGGCCCTTGTAGATGAACCCCGAATAGATCTGCACCAGGCTCGCACCGGCCGCGATCTTCTCCGCCGCATGCGCGCCTTCGGTGATGCCACCGGCCGCGATGATTGGCAGGCGCCCACCCAGCTCAGCGGCCAGCACCTTGACGATATGCGTGCTCTTTTCGCGCACCGGAGCGCCGGACAGACCGCCCGCCTCGTTGCCGAACGGCAGGTTCTCGACGCCTTCGCGGCCCAGGGTGGTGTTGGTGGCGATCACCGCGTCCATACCGGACTCGACCAACGCGGCGGCGACCAGCGCGGTTTCCTCGTCGCTCATGTCCGGGGCGATCTTGATCGCCAACGGCACACGACGGCCGTGCTGCACGGCCAGGTCTTCCTGGCGCTGGCGCAGCGCTTCGAGCAGTTGCTTGAGCGAGTCGCCGAACTGCAGGCTGCGCAGGCCGGGGGTATTCGGCGAGCTGACGTTCACGGTGACATAGCTGGCGTGGGCGTAGACCTTGTCCAGGCAGATCAGGTAGTCATCCACCGCGCGCTCGACCGGGGTGTCGAAGTTCTTGCCGATATTGATACCCAGCACGCCCTTGTACTTCGCCGCCTTGACCCGTGCGACCAGGTGATCGACGCCGTGGTTGTTGAAGCCCATGCGGTTGATGATCGCGGTCGCCTGCGGCAGACGGAAGATTCGCGGCTTGGGGTTGCCCGGCTGCGGACGCGGCGTGACGGTGCCGATCTCGACGAAGCCGAAGCCCAGTTGGGCAAAGCCGTCGATGGCATCGCCATTCTTGTCCAGGCCGGCCGCCAGGCCGACCGGGTTGGCGAACTCCAACCCCATCACCGTCACCGGCAGGCTCCTCGGCGCGGGCGTCAGCAGACCGTTGAGACCCAGGCGGCCACCGGCGCCAATCAGGTCGATGGACAATTCATGGGAGGTTTCCGGGGAGAGCTTGAACAGGAGCTCGCGGGCCAGGCTGTACATGGTCGGGCATCGGTCGGCAAAATGGGGCGCTATTATAGCCAGTCCGCCCTCGCTCAGGCGAGGCGACGCAGCGCCAGCAGCCGACCGGATTCATCGAATTCCAGTTCGAAGCTACCCTGCACCCCGGTGTGGGTGATGAAGGGGCGCAGATGATGCGCCGGCAGATTCACCTGCCGACCGTCGCGGCTGACCACCTGAATCCGGTTGGCCTGCCCACGGTAAAGCGCTTGCAGCCGGTGCGTCGGCAGCGAGATATCCAGCACAACGCTCGGCATGGAGGCCACCTCGGACGTGAAGGAAAGAATTTTGCCACAACGCATGTGCCCAAGGGCGCCAGGGTTTTCTATGCTTAGGGCAATTCGCCGCGCAACAGGCACGGCGCTTCCTGCACTGACCGTCCGGCCATCGGGAGTCTTGCGTCGTCCATGAGCCAGCCACCTCGCCCCCGCAGCGTCACCAGTCGCCTGGCCGCCCTCGCCCAGCGCCTGGGCCTTGGTGGCGCCGACGAGCACAACGTGGCGGAGCGCAGCCGCGCGCTCACCCTGCCCTTCGAGCCGCTGCCCGACCTGGTCGCCGGCATCGGCTGGCAGTCCGGCCCACCGCTGCACCGCCTGATCGACCTGCCGCGCGGTGCGCTGTCGGGCCCGGTACAGGAAGACAAGGCGCGCATCCATGCCGTCCTCAGGCGCCTGGTCAGCAGCTATCAGGAGCACCTGCCGGCCGTTGACCTGCGCAGCGTCGACGGCCTGTGCTGCCGGGCGCAGCTCGACAGCAACCTCGCCTCGCTGGAAGAACTGTCCAACAGCGACAGCTGCCGCAGGGTGCGAATCATCAGTTACAACGATTTCACCAAGGTGCTGGGCGTCGCGCTGCCAGGTTTCGAGCGCAAGGCGCCGTTGCAGCTGCGCAGCGCCGGATGGCATGGAACGAGATTGTTCTGGGACGAAGACAACCATCCCTGCGAACTGGCCAACGCAGCCGTCTATGCCCGGCGCCGCGGGCTGGAGATCGTCCTGCCGGCGACCATCCAGCGCTTCGAACTGCAGGCACCGGTGATCGATGAACTGGCGCGCGACTTCCACATGCTGGCCATGCCCACCCGGGCATGGAGCGATGCGGCCTTCATGGAGTTGCTGCTGGAAACCGGCATGCCTTACGCACGCTTCGGCCTGTTCAACTCGGAAACCCCGGAAAGCCTGCTGCTACCCAGGGATCATCCGCAATCGGACGCCTTCGGCCAGGGCTTGCGGGCCGCCGGTGCGCCTGACGTGATCGACTATCTGCGCCACGCCGGCCACCCGGGCTGAAGCATTCGTCACTCCTCCGCCGCGTCGTCGCGGATGCGCCGCTCTTCCTCATCGAGGCTTTCCAGCACCTCGTGATGCCGGGTCTGCCACTCCTCCAGGCTGAGGCCAAGCGTGGGGAGCAACTGCGGATTGCTCTTCACCATGTAGACCGCCGCACGTTGCGCGGAGTCGGCCACCTTCCAGGTCACCTGGACCGAATCGATCGGTCCTTCGTAGGTGATCCAGCGGCTGAAGTCCTCATAGACACTACAAACTTTTTGAAAGTCCTCGTCGCGCATGCGCTGGTTGCCGTACTCGATGTTCTCCACATCTTTCTCTTTCATTCCCACAGTTTCGGCAAATGCGCGGCGAGACAGGCCTGTGAGCGCACGAAGCGCCCGTAGTCTTTCTCCCGCAGTGAACAGGAAGTATTTCTTCACCATATGTAGTCAGTTTCCGAGACTTCGAGGTGCTACCATTTTTCCTAATAATTAGGATAAATTAGCCACTCAACAGGCGGTCAACACCGCACGTTTCCAGCGATTGCCGATGGTGCAGGATGCCGCATGAATGTGGAAGAACCGTTCTCTCCGGATTTAATCCAGGGCAAGTATTACCTGACGCCCGAGCGCTTTGCACAGTTGATCGGCATGACCGATCGGATGGCGGTGGTACGGCGCTGGATCGACCTCGGCGAGGTACCGTCCCGCTATATCGGCGGCCACCTCATGGTGGATCTTAGCGCCATGCTCAAGCAAACGGACGCCAAACAATGAGCACCTCGCTGCTGCCACGCATCTGCCTCGGCGCCGCCGACCTGGCGCGCGGCCGGCAGGTCCTCCTCGATCACGACGAATGCGAGGCCTTGCGGGACTTCCAGCGCATCGGTCTGCTGCACATGCAGGAGCCCGAGCTCGACCGCCAACCCGTGCTATGCACGTGCCGCCATCCCAGGCTGTTCGCCTTCCACTTCTACTATCGCTGGCTGCCGACGAACATCGGCAACTTTCGTCCGTCGCGCCGGGACCCAGCTCAGTCCTGATCGGCGCGCTGCGCGGCCTCAAGAGCGGGGGCGGCGGGAATGCCGATCTCCACGCACAGCGCCATCATGCGCTGCAGATCCTGGCGATAGACCAGCACTGTCTGCAACTCGGTGTCCAGCGACTCGCTGAAGTCCACCAGCACATAGCCGCCCTTCTCCGGATAGAGCGCGCCGAGCTGCGTCTGGATACGGTTCAGCGCGGCCAGCGGCTCGGTCTTGCGCAGTTGCTTCGCCTGCAGGACGAAGTTGACGCTGGGATCGAACGACGCGCGAATCTCGCCGAACAGTTCCTCGAAGCTGTCGCCCTGGAACAGCACGATCTCCGGCAGGCTGCCCGTCACCACCCACTCGCCCAACGGGATCGGGAAGCTGTCGTCGTAATTGATGTCCGGATTGGCAGCGAGGAACGCTTGCGGATCGGCGTAGGCCTGGGCGGCCTCGCCAGCTATCTGCTCGATCTCGGCTTCACCCAGGCAGCCGGAGCTGATCAGCGTGAGGAGTTCGACGAGTTGCGCTTTCATGGGGAAATCCTGGCGAGAGATGAACAGCCGCGAAGAATATCCGTATTTGTGGAAAAACGCCGTAGCCGGGGAACCTTCTGACAGACAGGTCTGTCGGAAGTCGCCAGAGCAATACCCACTATTGAACGGGATGATTTCTGCTCACAAAGAGCGGTTGATAGCCTGACACCCGTCCCGAACCAGCCTGCGTGTGAAAACCATGACCCGTGCCCTCGCCCTTCTCTCCCTGATCACGCCCTTGTGGCTGGTGGGCTGCAGCAGCCAACCGGCGCCGCAGCAACAGCCCTACAGCGACGAGCAGGTGAAGTCCTTCGCGCTGAAAATGCTGGGGGCCAGCAACATGTCCGACGACCTGTATGCCAAGTACCGCCGCGCCCTGACCGAGCCGCGCGAGGATGGTCGTAGCGGGAGCTGAGGCGCCGAAGCCGCTCACCTTCGCGCATCTGTATGAGCGGACCTTGTCCGCGAAATCCCTGACAGCGGAATCCGTGCCCATCGGGGAAACACCTCTTCGTGCTGCGTATGTCGTCGACCCTGCGGCGGGATCGCGGAACAGGTCCACCTCTACGAAAGCCCTTCGGATTCCAGGCCACAGTCGAAAAAAAGCCCCGCACTAGGCGGGGCTGGAGCATCAAAAGGTTAACGAGCGGCGCGCATCAGGACGTCGGCGCACCCTGCTGGTTGCTCTGGGCCAGGTCGAGCAGCTCGCGGTTGGCCACAGCGTACATGGCGTAGTCGGTGCTGGTGGAAGCCCGTAGCTCGGTGAGCATGGCGCGCCAGCGCGCGACCAGCGGAGCATGCTGTTCCAACCACAACGCCACCCGCGCATCGATCTCCGCCGGACCGTCCTGCATCTGCAGCACCGAAACAGTGATCGCCCGCTGCTGCCAGTCCAGGTCATCGCGGAACGCCTCGCGGGCCAGCGCCTGCCAGTTATTCTCCACCGGCAGAGAGCTGATCTGCTGCAGGTACCAGGTCAACTCAAGCTCGCTGCCCAGGGCGAAGTAGGCGCGCGCCACGTCGGCCGGGTCGCGGCCGGTGACGTCCGCCGCTTCGACGATCGGCAGCAGGGTATAAAGGTGACTGGTGCCAGCGACCATCCGCGCCAGCAGCTCCGGCACGCCGGCATCGACGTAGGCCTGGTAGCGCGCTTGCCACAGCTCGCGGGTCGGGCCTTCCAGCAGTTCGTTGAGCTTCAGGCCGAGGGCGGCGATACGCGGACCGAAGTGCGCCACGTCGCGGGCGGCGTCCTGCTCGTTGCGGCGGCTGCGCAGGAACCAGCGGGTCGCGCGGCGGCCCAGGCGCATCAGCTCGTCCATCAGGGTCAGCTGGACTTCCGCCGGCACCTGGTAGTCCAGTTGCTCGATCTGACGGAACCAGTGCGGCAGGTGGAAGATATCGCGCACGATCACGTAGGCGCCCGCCACATTCGCCGGCGTCATGCCGGTGGATTCTTTCAGGCGCTGCACGAAGGTGATGCCCATGTGGTTGATCAGGTCGTTGGCGATCTGCGTGCTGACGATCTCGCGCTTCAGGCGGTGCCTGCGCATGGCCGGGCCGAAGGTATCGACCAGGGTCTGCGGGAAGGCCGTCTCCATGTCGCGGGTCAAGTAGTCATCATCCGGTACCAGCGAGCCCAGCAGTTGCTCCTTCAGATCGATCTTGCTGTAGGAGATCAGCACGGACAGCTCCGCACGCGTCAGCCCCTGTCCGGCGGCGATGCGCTCTGCCAGTGCATCGTCGGTCGGCAGGAACTCCAGCGCGCGGTCCAGCTTGCCACGGCCTTCGAGGTCGCTCATCAGCCGCTTGTACTCGGCGATGCGCTCGCGGGCGCGACGTTCGGCCAGGGACAGCGCCTGGGTCTGCTTGTAGTTGTTGCCCAGCACCAGCTCGGACACCTGGTCGGTCATTTCCGCCAGCAGCTTGTTGCGCTGCTTGCTGGTCATGTCGCCGGCGGTCACCACCTCGTTGAGCAGGATCTTGATGTTCACCTCGTGGTCGGAGCAGTCCACACCACCGGCGTTATCGATGAAGTCGGTATTGCATGCGCCGCCGTTGAGGCCGTACTCGACCCGCGCCAGTTGCGTCATGCCGAGGTTGCCGCCCTCGCCCACCACCTTCACCCGCAGATCGCGGCCGTCCACGCGCAGGCCGTCGTTGGCCTTGTCGCCGACGTCGGCATGGGTCTCATCGCTGGACTTCACGTAGGTGCCGATGCCGCCGTTCCACAGCAGGTCCACCGGCGCCTTGAGTAGCGCATGGATCAGCTCGGTGGGCGTCAGGCGCTCGGCATCGATGTCGAAGCGCGCGCGCACTTCCGGCGTCAGGGTGATGCTCTTGGCGCTGCGCAGGAAGATGCCGCCGCCGGCGGAAATCAGCGAGGCGTCGTAGTCGGCCCAGCTGGAGCGCGGCAGGTTGAACAGGCGCTGGCGCTCGGCGAAGCTCGCCGCCGGGTCCGGATTCGGGTCGAGGAAGATGTGCAGATGGTTGAAGGCCGCGACCATCTGCAGTTTGTCGGACATCAGCAGGCCGTTGCCGAACACGTCGCCGGCCATGTCGCCGATGCCGATGACGGTGACGCTGTCCTTTTGCACATCGATGCCGCGTTCGCGGAAGTGACGCTGCACCGAGACCCAGCCGCCACGGGCGGTGATGCCCATGCCTTTGTGGTCGTAGCCTGCGGAGCCGCCGGAAGCGAAGGCGTCGCCGAGCCAGAAGTTGTAGTCGGCGGAGAGGCCGTTGGCGATGTCGGAGAAGGTCGCGGTGCCCTTGTCCGCCGCCACCACCAGGTAGGGATCGTCGGCATCGTGGCGCACCACGTTGGCCGGCGGCACGACCTGGCCTTCCTTGAGGTTGTCGGTAATGTCCAGCAGGCCGGAGATGAAGATGCGGTAGCAGGCGATGGCCTCGGCCTGGATCTCATCGCGGTTGCCGCCGACCGGCAGGCGACGCGGGATGAAGCCGCCCTTGGCGCCAGTGGGCACGATCACCGCGTTCTTCACCTGCTGCGCCTTCACCAGGCCCAGCACTTCGGTGCGGTAGTCTTCCTCGCGATCGGACCAGCGCAGGCCGCCACGGGCCACGTCGCCGAAGCGCAGGTGCACGCCTTCCACGCGCGGGCAGTAGACGAAGATTTCGAACTTCGGCGTCGGCCGCGGGATTTCCGGAATGGCCTTGGGGTTGAACTTGAAGCTGAAGTAGCTCTTGTTCTGTCCGGCGGCATCCGGCTGGTAGAAGTTGGTGCGCAGGGTCGCCTTGATCAGGTCGAGGTAGCGCCGCAGGATGCGGTCCTCGTTGAGCACCTGGACATTGTCCAGGGCCGCGAGGATCGCCTGTTCCAGCTTCTGCTGCTTGTCTTCCAGGTCTTCGGCGGTGAGTTTGCGCGCCAGGTAGAAACGGGTCTTGAACAGGCGCACCAGTTCGCGGGCGATGTCCACATGGGCATTCAGCGCGCTGGCGATGTAGCCCAGGTCGAAGCCCAGGCGGATCTGCTTGAGGTAGCGGGCGTAGGCGCGCAGCAGCGCCACGTCGCGCCAGGGCAGGCCGGCGGTCAGCACCAGGCGGTTGAAGGCGTCGTTCTCGGCATCGCCGTTGACGATGTGGACGAAGGCGTCCTGCAGGGTTTCGTTGAGTTCCTGGATGTTGACGTCCAGGCCTTCGGCGTAGGTGAAGGCGAAGTCGTGGATCCAGTATTCGCGGCCGTTGGTGTGGCGCAGGCGGTAGGGGAACTCGCCGAGCACGCGCAGGCCGAGGTTCTCCAGGATCGGCAGGACGTCCGACAGCGCCAGCGGCGTATCGGCGTGGTAGAGCTTGCAGTGCAACTGCTGCTCACCCTGGGCCAGCGGCTGGTAGAAGCTCATCACCAGCGGGCGGCTGTCGCCCAGGCTGGACAGGTGCTGCAGGTCGACCACCGCGAAATGCGGGGCGAAGCGCTCGCGGTAGCCGGCCGGGAAGCCCTTGGGGAAGTCTTCCAGCAGGTTGTTGCCTTGGCCTTCGCCGAAGTTCTCCAGCACCAGCGCGGCGTAGTCGTCCTGCCAGGAGCGGCAGGCCTGGATGGCTTCCTGCTCCAGCTGGGCGGCGTCGACGTCGATGCGATTCTTCGGATCGACGCGCAGGATGAATTGCACACGGGCCAGGGTGGATTCGGAGAAGAAGGTCCAGAACTCGCAGTCGCTGGCCTTCAGGCGCTCCATCAGCACCTGCTGGATCTTCATCCGTGTTTCGGTGGAATAGATGTCGCGCGGCACGTAGGCCAGGCAGTAGGCGAAGCGGCCGTACGGGTCCTTGCGCAGGAACAGGCGGATCTTGTTGCGTTCCTGGATCTGCACGATGGACATGGCGGTGCTGTGCAGCTCGTCCACCGGCGTCTGGAACAGGTCGTCGCGCGGCAGCACCTCGAGAATCTGCGCCAGCTCCTTGCCCAGGTGCGCCTTGCTGTCCAGGCCGGAGTCTTTCAGGACGGCAGCGACCTTGCCGCGAATGAACGGGATGTCGAACACGCTCTCGGCGTAGACCGCGGAGGTGTACAGGCCGAGGAAGCGGAACTCGCGGACGACCTTGCCCTTGGCATCGATCTCGCGGATCGACACGTAGTCCGGGTAGGCCGGGCGGTGCACGCGGCTGGGCTGCGAGGCCTTGGCGAAGGACAGCAGCACCGGCTCGCGCAGGTAGGCCACCGCGTAGTCCTCGATGTGCAGGTCGTCCTTGTTCAGGCCGGCGCGCAGCAACTTGGTCAGGCCGAGGAAGGCCTTGTCGTCGTACACCAGGTGGCCACCGTCGGCCTCCTCCTGCACGGTGAATTCTTCATAGCCGAGGAAGGTGAAGTGGTCGTCCAGCAGCCATTCGAGGAAGGCGCGCACTTCGGCGGTCTCTTCCGCGCGGGCCTTGGACTTGGACTTGCCCAGCCAGGCCAGCAGCTCTTCGGCCTTGCTGCGCATGGCCGGGAAGTCGGCGACCGCCAGGCGGACTTCGCCGAGCACTTCCAGCAGGGCCTTTTCCAGGGTGCGCAGCTCGCCGGTCTGGGAGACGCGGTCGATCTCCAGGTACATCAGCGATTCCTGGCGCACGTCCTTGCCGGTGCTGTTCTTGGGCAGGATTTCCAGCAGTTCGCCCTTGGCATTGCGACGCACGCTGAGCACGTTGGTTTGCAAGGTGTGGATGCTGTAGCCGCGACGGTTCAGTTCCATGCGCACCGAGTCGACCAGGAACGGCTGGTCCGGGTGCAGCACCTGCACAGCGGTGTGGGTGGACTGCCAGCCATGCTTCTCGTAGTCGGGGTTGTACACCGTCACTTCGGGCTGGGCGGGGTCGAAGCGTTCCAACAGGCGCCAGGAAGACAACGTGCAGCCGACCAGGTCGGACAGCCTGCGCTGGGTCAATTCGTCGAGGGAGATGAAGCCGAAGAACTGCTCGGCGAACAGGGCCACTTGTGGCAGACCCTTGTCGTCGACGTGCTGCGCCAGGGCCGCTTTCAGTTGTTGCTGGAAGTCGGCTTTGCTGGCTGCGGTGAAGAACGCCATGTTGTTACTCCGCTGGGCTCGTTTTATTTGGATTGAGCGTAGAACGCATATCGTCTCGTGTCGGGCCACAGGTATAGCCGGGCAGTGTGACCCTCGATTGACAGCCCCGACCGGGCGGTCACCGATCCCACCGAGCTTATCGGGAGTCGGCCGGCACTGGCTTACGGGGCTGCGACATATTCGTTCAACGGCATGCAGGCACTACATTCCCAGGGAAGCGACAAATTTCACGGCACGATCGTTCCGCAAGTGCCGTAGGAAATATCAAAGCGCTATCATGGAGTCCCCTCGCCTGGAACGGACGCCATGCAACGCCACCCACCCCTGCACCGCCCGCTGCTGCGTCACCTGGACAACCTGCTGGTCACCCTGCTGGGCGTGGCACTGGTGGTGTTGGCCTGGTTGTTTCTCGACGAAGCCGTCCGCCCGCTGCTGCTGGGCGCCATTCCCGTCTACCTCGGGGTGTTCCTGCCGCGCTGGGTAGGCCGCCGCGAACGCCTGCGCCGGGTCGAGGCGGCACGGGAATGCTCGGTGCGCGCCTGGGGCTTCTGCAGTCGCGACCGCAATGGTCCCTGGATCAACTACATCGACTTCCCGCTGGTGCGCGAGGACGACCTCTTCAAGGGCCGCTTCTTCTATAGCGAATGGCTGGTGGTGCACGACGGGCGCATCATCATCAATCCCGGTCCCGCCAGCGTGGATCTCAGCGCCGGCACCGTCACCTACGACTTCGGCTGCACGCGCACCTACGCCTGGGACGGCTGCTCGCCGAAGGTGCCGTTCTTCTGGATTGCGACTCTTGGCACGCCGGACTGGTGGGAACACCTGGAAAGCGTGCAGTGCCTGCGCCACGGCAAGCAGAAGGAGCGCGTGATGTTCTGGCCGGTGGCGCACCATGCCAGCCTGGTCCACGACGCGCTGTACCAGTTCCTCAACGTCGCCCCGGTGACCAAGGCCGAGGCGGACGAGCTGTTCCACCGCATGCTGCTGGAGGCCGGAATGCCGCGCCTGGTGGCCTGGGTCTACCGCTTTGCGGTGGTCCATGGCGGCGCCCGCGACATGCGCCATCAGCGCAACGCCAACAGCGCGCTGCGCTGCCTGACGCCCCTGCCCGGCGTCGCGATGCCACAGGAACCGGTAGCGCCGCACAGGGCTCGCAGCACAGCGCTGCAAGAGTGAGGGCCGATGCAGTAAAGTAGGCGGTCCTACAGCCCCACCCCTCGTCCAGGAAATCCACGCGATGGAACATCGTGAGTCGCTCCTTGCACTGCGCCAGTATCTCTCCAGCCAGATCCTCGGCCAGGAAAAGCTCATCGAGCGGCTGCTCATCGCCCTGATCGCCGACGGCCACCTGCTGGTGGAAGGCGCGCCGGGCCTGGCCAAGACCAAGGCGATCAAGGACCTGGCCGAAGGCCTGGAAGCCGAATTCCACCGCATCCAGTTCACCCCCGACCTGCTCCCGGCGGACATCACCGGCACCGAGATCTATCGCCCGGAGAACGGCAGCTTCGTGTTCCAGCAGGGGCCGATCTTCCACCACCTGGTGCTGGCCGACGAAATCAACCGTGCGCCGGCCAAGGTGCAGTCCGCGCTGCTCGAAGCCATGGCCGAGCGCCAGGTCAGCGTGGGCCGCAGCACCTACGACCTGCCGCCGCTGTTCCTGGTGATGGCGACGCAGAACCCCATCGAGCAGGAAGGCACCTACCCGCTGCCCGAAGCGCAGCTCGACCGCTTCCTGATGCACGTGAAGATCGGCTATCCGGAAGCCTCGGTGGAGCGTCGCATCCTCCAGCAGGCCCGCGGCGAAGCACTGAACGGCGAGACCAAACCCGAGCGCCGGGTCACCCAGGAAGCCATCTTCGCCGCGCGCCACGAAATCCTCGGCCTGTACATGGCCGACGCCGTGGAGGAATACCTGGTGCAGCTGATCATGGCCACGCGCACCCCGGCCAAGTACGACGCCGAGCTGGCCGAATGGCTGTCCTATGGCGCCAGCCCGCGCGGCTCCATTGCCCTGGACCGCTGCGCACGCGCCCACGCCTGGCTGGCCGGCCGCGATTTCGTCAGCCCCGAAGACATCCAGGCGATGCTCTTCGATGTGCTGCGTCACCGCCTGATCCTCACCTTCGAGGCGGAAGCCGCCGGGATCGACCAGGACCGCGTGGTCCAGCGCATCCTCGACGTGGTCGCCGTCGCCTGACATGCACAATGTCCTGGCGCCCGGCGTGGCCGTCTCGCTCGGCGAGCTGATCGAGATCCGTCACCGCCTGCGCGAAGTCCAGCTGTTCTCCACGCCCTCGCGGCGCAGCCCGCTGATCGGCCTGCACCACTCGCGCCTGCGCGGTCGTGGCGTGGACTTCGACCAGGTGCGCGTGTACCAGGCCGGCGACGACGTGCGCACCATCGACTGGCGCGTCACCGCGCGCAGCCAGGAGCCGCACACCAAGCTGTTCCATGAGGAGCGCGAGCGCCCGGTGTACGTCCTGGTGGAACAGAGCGCGCGGATGTTCTTCGGCTCCGGGCAGTCCTTCAAGTCCGTGCTTGCCGCACGCGCCGCCGCCTTCGTCGGCTGGGCCGCGCTGGCGCACAACGACCGCATCGGCGGGCTGGTCTTCACCGACAGCGAATGCCACGAGATCAAGCCACGGCGCAGCAAGCAGAGCCTGCTGCAGTTGTTCAACCTGATCGTGCGCGCCAACAACGCCCTGCTCGCCGGCTCCAATCTCAACCACAGCGGCGACGGCTTCGGCATGGCCCTGCGCCGCGCCCGCGAAGTGCTGCGGCCCGGCAGCCTGATCATGGTGATGTGCGACGAGCGCGCGCTCAGCGACGTGGCCGAACAGCAATTGTCCCTGCTGGCGCGGCACACCGACCTGGTGATGCTGCCGGTGTCCGACCCGCTCGACCACGCCCTGCCCGCCGCCGGGCTGCTGAGATTCGCGGAGGGTCTGGCACAGTTGGAACTGGACACCCACATCGACGAACAGCGCCTGGCCTACCGCGCCCTCGGTGAAGCACGCCGCGAACGCTGGCAGCGCCTGGCCCTGCGACTGGGCGTGCCACTGCTGCCGCTGACCACCCAGGAAGAACTGGTGGAGCAACTGCGCAACCTGCTGGAACAGCACCAGCCGGGGTACGCCAAATGAACCCGCTCGACCAGCTGGAACCCTTGATCGAACCGGCCGCGGTGCCCTGGTGGCCGCCGGCACCGGGCTGGTGGCTGCTTGCCGCGCTGGTGCCGCTGCTGCTCTGGCTGCTGTGGCGCAACCGCCGGCGCTGGCTGCCCAAGCGCAAGGCCAGGGTCGTCGAAGAGACGCCGCTGGACCCGCTGCGCGAAGCCGCGCTGGAAGAACTCAAGCGCCTGCCGCGCCCTTACGATCACGCGCCCGCCGGCCCCTGGCTGCAATCGCTCAACGGCCTGCTCAAGCGTCTCTCCCGAGCGCGCTGGCCCGATAGCCATAGCCATACCCTCAGCGGCCGCGCCTGGCTGGCCTTCCTCGACACCCGCTGCCCGGCCGCGGGTCTGACCCGCTGGATGATCCTGGTGGAAGGCGGCTACCGCGCCGAATGCAAGCTGGACGACAAGGCCATCGACGGCCTCGCCGCCGCCGTGGAAACCTGGGTGCGCAAGCATGTTTGAGTTCGCCTGGCCGTGGATCTTCCTGCTTGCCCCGCTGCCGTGGGTGATGCGCTTCATCCTGCCGCCCGCCGACAACGGCGAGGCGGCGCTCAAGGTCAGCTTCCTCAAGGAACTCGAAGGCCTCGCCGGCCGCCGAGCCCGCGCGCGCCTGCCGGCCTGGCGCCAGCAGGCACCCTTCGCCCTGCTCTGGCTCTGCCTGCTGCTGGCCGCCGCGCGCCCGCAGTGGGTGGGCGAACCGTTGCCGATTCCTGCCACCGGCCGCGACCTGCTGGTGGCGGTGGATGTCTCCGGCTCCATGGATTACGCCGACATGACCTGGGACGGCGCCGAGGTCAGCCGCCTGGAACTGGTGAAGAAGCTGTTCGGTGACTTCATCGAAGGGCGACGGGGGGATCGTGTCGGACTGATCCTGTTCGGCACCCGCGCCTACCTGCAGGCGCCGCTGACCTTCGACCGCCACACCGTTCGCGTCTGGCTGGACGAGGCGTTGATTGGCATCGCCGGCAAGGACACCGCGCTGGGCGACGCCATCGGCCTGGCGGTCAAGCGCCTGCGTCAGCGCCCCGCCGAAAGCCGCGTGCTGGTGCTGATCACCGACGGCGCCAACACCGCCGGCGAGATATCCCCGCAGACCGCCGCGCGCCTGGCCGCCGAGGAGCACGTGAAGGTCTACACCATCGGTATCGGCGCCGATCCGCAACAGGGCGGCGTGGCCGGCCTGTTCGGCCTCAACCCGGGCCTGGACCTGGACGAGCCGGCGCTGAAGTCCATCGCCGAAACCACGGGCGGCCAGTATTTCCGTGCGCGCAATGGCGAAGAGCTGCAACGCATCTCCGACAGCCTCGACCAACTGGAACCGGTGGAGCAGAAGCCCACCCAGGCACGTCCCGCCATCGCCCTTTATAGCTGGCCGCTGCTGCTGGCCCTGCTGGTCAGCGTGGCGCTGGTGGTCGGGACCCTCTGGCCGCCCGAGGAGTGGCGCCTGCCCGCATGGCTGGCGCGCTTGCGCAAGGAGCGTCAGCCATGAGTGCACTCTGGCCGCACCTGCTGCGCCCCTGGTGGTTGCTCCTGCTACCGCTGCTCGGCTGGCTGCTGTGGAAACTCTGGCACCGCGAGCGCCGCGCCGGTCGCTGGCAACTGCTGCTGCCGCCAGCCTTCCATCCCTGGCTGCTCGCCGGGGGTAGCGGACGTCATGAGCGGCGGCCCTGGATCTATCTCGGCATCGCCTGGCTGCTCGCCGTGCTCGCCCTGCTCGGGCCGAGCTGGCAGCAGCTGGAGCAGCCCGCGATGGAGCGCAGCGATCCGCTGGTAGTGGTGCTGGAACTCACCCCGCAGATGCTCGCCACCGACCTCAAGCCGACGCGCCTGGAACAGGCCCGGCGCAAGCTGCTCGACCTGCTGCAGAGCCGCAGCGACGCGCAGACCGCCATCGTCGTCTACGCCGGCAGCGCCCACACGCTGGTGCCGCTGTCCAACGACCTGGGCACCGCGCGCAACCTGCTCGACGCGCTCAAGCCCTCGATCATGCCCGAACCCGGCCAGCGCGCCGACCTCGCCGTGGCCCAGGCGCGCCGGCTGCTGGACAACGGCGCCGAAGGCAATGGGCGCATCCTGCTGATCACCAGCTCGCTGGATGCCCGCGAACGCCAGGGCATCCGCCAGGCCCTCAAGGGCAAGGGCAAGGACCTGCTGCTGCTCGCCGTGGGCACCGCCGGCGGTGCGCCCATCGCCCAGGAAGACGGCACCTTCCTGAAGAACGACCAGGGCGACATCCTCGTCCCGCGCCTGGATGAAAGCTCGCTGCGCGCCTTCACCACGGACATGGGCGGACGCTTCCAGCGGCTGCGCGCCAGCACGGGCGACCTGCGCACACTGGGCCTGCTGGATAACACCCAGGGCCTGCAGGTGAGCGAGGAGGATGCGCTGATGCGCCTGCAACGCTGGGCCGATCAAGGCTACTGGCTACTGCTGCCACTCCTGTTGCTAGCCGCCTGCGCCGGCCGGCGCGGCTGGCTGTTCAGCCTGCCGCTGTTACTGCCGTTGCTGTGGGCGCCGCCGCAGGACGCCAACGCGCTGGAGTTCAATGACCTCTGGCTGCGTCCCGACCAGCAGGGGCATCGCCTGCTCGATGCCGGCAAGCCCGCCGAAGCCGCCGAGCAGTTCCAGGACTTCCGCTGGCGCGGCCTGGCGCTGTACCGCGCCGGCGATTATGTCGACGCTGCCCAGGCCTTCTCCCAGGGCGACGAGGCCGCCGACCACTACAACCGGGGTAACGCCCTGGCGAGACAGAACGAATTGGAAGCCGCCATCGACGCCTACGACCAGGCGTTGGAACGCGACCCGGAACTGGCAGCCGCCAAGCGCAACAAGGCCCTGCTGGAAGACCTGTTGCGCCAGCGCAAGGAGAACCCGTCGGGCAACGGCGAGGCGCAGCCGCCGCAGGAAAACCGCGACCCTGCCGAGAGCAGCGATCCTCAGGCAGCCAAGCCGCAGGATCAGCAGAGTGAGGAAGAACACTCCAGCGAGCGCGATTCAAAACCGGCGCCAGCGGCGAAGAACCCCTCGCAGGAGTCCGACCGCCCCTCCGCCAGCCAGAGCGACAAGCCCGGCGACGACACTCGCGAAGAACAGGAAACCAACCCGGAGGATGCCGGTCCACTGGGTGACGAGCGCCGTCAGGCCCTGGAACAGTGGCTGCGGCAGATTCCCGACGATCCGTCCGAGCTGTTGCGCCGGAAATTCTGGTACCAGCAACAGCAGCAGCGCCAGGAACCGACCCCATGAAAAGGCTGATCTGCCTGACCCTGCTCTGCCTCGCCGCCTTCCGCGCCGAGGCCAGCTTCACCGCCAGTGTCGACCGCACGCGCCTGACCCAGGGCGAAAGCGTCGAGCTGACGCTGGAGTCCGACGACCCGACGCTGTTCGGCAAGCCCGACCTCAAGCCGCTGGACGACCAGTTCGTGGTGCTCGGCACCCGCCAGGTCAACCGCCTGACCACGCTCAACGGCAAGGCCCAGGCCACCACGCGCTGGATCATCACCCTGCAGCCACGCAATGAAGGCAGCGTCGAGATTCCGCCGATCCACCTGGGCGGCAACGCCAGCGAGCCGATCAGCCTGGACGTGCTCAAGGCCGAGGACAATGCCGGAACCCAGAAGCTCGCGCCGGTGTTCATCGACGCCAGCGTCGACCGCGAGGAGACCTGGGTGCAGTCGCAGGTGATCCTCACCCTGCGCATCTACCATTCGGTGTCGCTGTACGACGACAGCAGCCTGACGCCGCTGCGCATGAACGACGCCCGCGTCGAGCAACTGGGCGAGCCGCGCACCTACGAGAAGGACATCAACGGAGTGCGCCACGGCGTGATCGAGGTGCGCTACGCCATCTTCCCGCAGAAGAGCGGCAGCCTGGAAATCCCCGGCCAGGCCTTCAATGCCACCCAGGTCGCGCAGCGCCGCAGCGACGACTACAACCCCTTCGGCCCGCAACCGGGCAAGCAGGTGCGCGTCATCTCGCCGAGCATTCCGCTGCAGGTCGACCCCAAGCCCGCGGACTACCCGAAGGACGCCCCCTGGCTGCCGGCGCGCTCGCTGAGCCTGAGCGAAACCTGGAACCCGCAACCCGAGGATGCCAAGGCTGGCGAGTCCCTGACGCGCAACATCATGCTGCGCGTGGATGGCCTTTCCAGTGCCCAGTTGCCGCCGCTGCCGATCAAGCTCCCGGAAGGCCTGCGCCACTATCCCGACCAGCCGCAACTCGCCAACGAAAACGGCGAGCAAGGCGTGATCGGCAGCCGCGAAGAGCGCGAAGCGCTGATCGCCGACAAGGCGGGCACGCTCGAATTGCCGCCGGTGGAAGTGGTCTGGTGGAACACCCAGGACCGCCGTGTCGAACGCACCAGCCTGCCGGCGCGCACCCTGCAGGTCGCCGCCAATCCGCAACTGGACGATCACGTCGACGTCCCCTCGGCGCCCGCCGAAGCCGCCGCCGGCGACAACGCCCAACTGTGGGTCTGGCAATTCGCCTGCGCCCTGCTCAGCCTCACCACACTGCTCGGCTTCGGTCTCTGGTGGCGTGCCCGCAGCCAGCCGGCGGTGATCCGCGTGGCGCAGGCCGGCCCGAGCACCCGCACCCTGCTGGACGAGTTGCGCCGCGCCTGCCAGGCCAACGATTCCCATGCCACCCGCCAGGCGCTGGATGCCTGGGCGCGCCAGCAACCGGAAACCCTGGCGGACATGGCGGCGCGCTTCGTGCCCTTGTCCGATGCGCTGGACGGCCTCAACGGCGCGCTCTACAGCGACAGCGAAGGCGGCCGCAACTGGCAGGGCGAAGACCTCTGGCGAGCGATCCGCACCCTCCCCGGCGCCGATCCGGATGCCCCGCCGCCTCCGGAAGCCAGTAGCCTGCCACCGCTCTACCCGCGCTGATCCGTACGCCGGGCCGATGACGCTCAGGCCCGAGCGAAATAGGTCGCCAGGCGATAGATGAAGCGCTGGATGTGCGGCGCCGGCACCGCTTCGCAATGGAGCAACCAGGTCGTGTCCGACTCCCTGGCGACATAGGAGACCAGCGGTCGCACCACCAGGCCGCTGCGATGGTTCGCCTTGAGGTCCGCCTGGCGCAGGATACCCACCCCGTAGCCAGCGTTCACCAGGCTCAGCAGCATCTCCGCGCTGGAAACATACTCCACAGGGCGCCCCCCGCCCTGCCTCGCTCCCAGCACCGTGCGCACCTGCCAATCCCGGAGTGAGCATTGCAGGAGCAAGGGAAAATCCGGCAGGCACTCGATATCGACCTGCGTGCGCGGGGCCAGGGGATGCAGGCCTGGAATGACGACCAGCAAGCTGTCGTCCCAGAATGGAACGCTGAGCAACCCCTCCCCGTCCGCCGGCGATCGCGCAAATCCCAGGTCGTAGGCGTGCTGGTGAAGGCCGGCCAGTTGCTGCTCCCGTGACACCTCGAAGAATCGCACCTGGACCTCCGGCTCATCCTCGTGAAGCTGGCCGAGCATACCGGCGAAATACTCTGGCCCCAGGCCGTGGGAGAGCGCCACGCGCAGGACACAATCCGGTTCCGATTCGACGGATTGGGCACTGAGCTGGGCTTGCTCGAACATCGCCACAAGCCGCCGAGCGTCCTGCAGGAATAGCTTGCCGGCAACCGTCAGGCGCATCGCGCGGCGCTCCTGCCTGAACAGGCGGGCGCCGAGGAATGCCTCCAGCTCCGAGAATTCGGCGAGCTGGGCGGAACCTTTGGCTGGGTATCCAGAACTGTTGCCGGAAGATACTTCCTCGGCGGCGAGGATGAATTGGCGAAGATGTGTGATTCGCATAAATCAAGGACCGCTCCACGTACAACAGGAAGTATCCCAGAGCGACCTTTGATTGCCGTCGTTATTCTTGATTAAAAACAATTATTAACAATAACGATGCCATGCCATGTAACAACCAGCGCATTACCATAACCTGATTCAATATTGCGACTTGCACTCTACCGAACGAAACTCAACCAAGTAGTAGCAGATACTTCCCTTATACCGACGCGGCAACATCACAACATGAATCAGATTTCCAGGCGTGGTGATGTACTCGCGATCAAGATACATGTTTTCCGCGCCGGGAAGTTGCGTCAGATCCGACTGTCCCTGATGGCTGCCACTTTCCACACTGAGCACCATGAACCTGCCCATCTGCGACTCGATATGCCCCTGCATCTTTCCGGTGCCGGTGCCCAGGGAGGAGTTCTCCAGGTAACTGAAATAGAAGGTCTCGTCGCTGAAGCGTATCGAACGCCAGCCTTCCACCTGGACCCCCGCCGAGGGCCGCAGGAAGTAACGGCTCGAATAGCCGACGCCCTCTTCGAATTGGCCCTCCCCATTGGCCGCCACCCAGCAAGCCAGGAGCACCAACAACGACGCCAGTAGAATAGCCAGCCACTTCATCGAACACCGCCCAGACAGACCGCCAGTTGATCTCGCAGCTCATCGCCGGACGGCGCTCGCCCGCCGATGACGATCTCGACCGGGATGCGCTCGTCGCTGGCGCAGATGATCTGGTAGGCACCACCCTTGTGGTTCACCCAGACGTCAGCCTTGCCCGAGAGCTCGCCGGACTGCAGCACCGGCAGCACGAGGCGCTTCATGGCCGCCAGTCGCGCGGCATTGCTGTCGACCAGGTGCACTTCCAGGTCGTTGAACCGGACGCTTTCCTGGACGAAACGCGAGCTCAGGTACAACGGCAGCCAGAGGTCGATGCGATACAGCAACGCCAGGACCAGCAACCCCGCCAATGAGCCCACGGCCAGCACCCGCCAGCCCCAGTCCTGCGCATCGGACTTTCCCAGGCGCGACCACAGCGAGGATGCCCCCGAGCTCGACTCGTTGGATACCGAGCCCTCTACGGGGCGCACACCGGCGGCGCCCGATGCCGCCGTGTCGTCCTCAGCCATCGAATGCAGGCTGACGGGATTGAATCGATACCCTTTCCTGGCCACGGTCTGGATCACCTCGCGGTGGTCGCCGTCGTCCAGGGCCGTGCGCAGCGAGAACACCGCCAGGTTGATACTGGTCATGGTCACCACACGCCCCTCCCAGGCGAAGCGCATGATCTCGTCGCGGCTGCGGGTAACGCCCGGCTCGCTCAACAGGAACAGCAGAACCCGCGACTCGGTGTGGCTGAGATCGCGCACTTCTTCGGAGTCTTCGATGTACAGCCGATTCTGTTTCGGCACGAACAAAACTGTCTTCCCTGACGAAAGACATAACCTGAAGTTCATCAAACCCTCACTGCGGTTTTCCGCTCGTGCCAGCACTTAATAATTAAAATTATTTATTAAAAACAAGAAATATTCGATAAACGTGGATCCGCGCGAACGGTACAGCTTACACGCCGCGCCTTTCAAATAGCTTTCACTGCGATCAAGTCCATTCCGCTGGAGAATTGAAAAATAGCGTACTAGACGCCTGCCCGAAGAAAGCGACAAACATCGCACACAGGCTGTAACAAATCCAAGTCGAACAGGAAGGACGCACAATAAAAAATAACTAACAACAATTATTTGCAAACTAATGACTGTACAAAAAAAATGCGCTCGGACGACTCTTCGACACGCCTGACAGCGACTCCATCGCTCTCTGAAAGCGGGCGATCCTGATGCCGGGAAATCCTGGCCAGGGTTGGTGGATTGACTTTTTCCAAGCAAGGAAGTGCCGATGAATGCTGCAACCTTCCAGTGCCAAGCGACGGTTGCCATCTGGCTACGGCAGCACCCAGGGCTCGCAGAGTTATCCGGTCGGCACTGGCCAGCCACCGCGATAAAGCCCGCGTGAGCTGCCCGTCGTATGTCGCCCACTTGCTGGGCGTCGTGCTGATGATCGGCTCGCCGGGCAGCGCGGAGGGCAGCGGAACTTCCCCGTTCCGGGCGATGGCCCGGGACTTCCACTCGAGTGTGAGCAGCAGCACTTCCGTGGACACATTCGAGGCCCTGGGAATCACGCTCAGAACAGCATTGGCGCCGCTCCGCAGGCCGGACGCCTGAGCCTCGATTGGCCGGGCATGCACGCCTTGGGAGAAGATACGGAGCCCCGGCCTGCGGCTTTCGAGCGGCGGCTATGCTGTCACCAACGTCCCGAGAGCTCGTCCATGCGTCTTCACCGGCTGATCCTGGCGTCGATCGCCAGCCTACTGCTGAGCACCACTGCGTGGGCAACCCCTGCCCTACCGCCGGCCCAACCGCTACAAGGCCCTGGCGGCTCGAACTACGCCCATGCCGATGTGCGCCAGTGGCACTTCAACAGTGACGGCAACGAGTACTGGGTTTTCACGCCGGACCGCCCTGCTCCGGCCAGCGCGCCCGTCGTGGTGTTCACCCACGGCTGGAGCGTGATGCAGCCGGACCTCTACCGCGCCTGGATCGAACACATCGTCCGGCGTGGCGCGATCCTCATCTACCCGCGCTACCAGGCGACGCTGAAAACCCCGGCGGCGGAGTTCCTGCCCAACGCCGCCGAGTCGGTGCATCGCGCCATCGCCGACTTGCAGGCGGGCACGTTGAACGTAAAGCCGGAGCTGGAGCATGTGGCCTATGTCGGGCATTCGGCGGGCGGCCTGATCGCCAGCGGACTCGCCGCTTCCTGGCAACGGCTGGGCGTACCAGAGCCGCGTGCGCTGCTGGCGGTGGAGCCGGGCAAGAGCAGTGGTCCGCGCTGGCGGCAGGTCCCGCTGGAGCCGCTGGCGAACATTCCCGCCGGTACCTTGCTGTTGGCGGTGTGCGGCGACGAGGACGAGCGCGTCGCCTGCGATGACGCACGACGCATCTATACGGAAAGCACCCAGGTGGCTCCCCGCGACAAGGATTTGCTGCTGTTGCGCAGCGACCGCCATGGCAGCCCGCCGCTGCTGGCCAACCATGCCGCCCCCACCGCGCCCCGCTTCGACCCGCGCTACCCGCCCAGCGACTCTTCCAGTTGGCTGCTCAACCGCGTGCAGGAGCGCGTGCGCCAGCGTCTCAAGCAGGGCCAGACCTCGGCGCACAATGCCCTGGCCACCGATGCGCTGGACTGGTACGGCATCTGGAAGCTGTTCGATGCCCTGTGTGATGCCGCCTTCTACGGACAGGATCGCGACTACGCGCTGGGCGGCGGGCCAGCCCAACTGTCCATGGGGCGCTGGAGCGACGGGACGCCGGTGAAGGCGATGCAGCGGTTGTCCCAATCCAGCCCCTGATGGTTCGAGTGGGGCGAAAACAATCGCGGACGGAGTCCGCTCCTACGGGGCATGAAATAGCGTAGGAGCAACTGTCTTCTTCCGGTGAATCCGTGCCGATACTTTCCCCTCACCCCAGCCCTGGCTACGCGCCCCGCTCCTGAGGGAGAGGGAGCCGTCCGTGCCCGCTGACGCCGAAGTTTCATCCTGCACCGAACGGTCCCCTCTCCCTCAGGAGCGGGGCGCGTAGCCAGGGTTAGGGTGAGGGCCGACCCAAGCGCAGAAGCATCTCGTAGGAGCGGACTCCGTCCGCGATAGCTCCCAGCAGCTCAGAACCCGATCCGGAAACCGGCTCAGCTGGCACCGCTCTCCATCACCGAGCCCTTGAACACATCGTCCAATGGCACCTGGTAACCGATGGCGAGGCGGTTGGTCTCGTTGGCCATCGCCACCACCGCCATCAGTTCGCCGAGCATGGCGTCGTCCATCCCGGCCTTGCGCGCCGCCGCGCCATGGGAGCCGATGCAGTAGTTGCAGTTGTTGGTGACGCTGACCGCGACGTAGATCAGCTCCTTCACCAGTGGGTCCAACTGCCCCGGCCCCATCACTTCCTTGAGGCTTTCCCAGGTGCGCTTGAGCGTCTGCGGATGGTTGGCCAGGGCCTTCCAGAAGTTGTTCACCCAATCGATCTTGCGGGTCGCCATGATGTCGTCATAGACGGCGCGGACTTCAGGGCTGGCGTCGGCGTACTCGATCAGTTGAAAGGACATGGTTGCTCCCTATAGGTTTTGGAATAAGAAAAGCAGAATTCAGAATTGGATGACTGGACAAGCGATGGAGAAAGATAAGGCGTTCTCTCCCATCCCCGTCAAGGAATCAGACCCATGCAACGCCGCCCCGCCCTGCTCTTCGCCGTCGCCCTGCTACCGCTTCTCGTCCAGTCGGCCCAGGCCGCCCAGCCGGGCCTGTGGGACACCTACGCCAGCCTCAAGCAGCACGACTGGGTCGACCTGACCCACTCGTTCGACAGCAACACGCCGCACTGGAAAGGCTTCGAGCCCATGGGCCGCAAGACGCTCTACACCGTGGACAAGGACGGGTTCCAGGTGGAGCTCTACAGCCACGTCGGCCAATGGGGCACCCACGTCGATCCGCCGGTGCACTTCCACAAGGGCCTGCGCAGCGTCGATCAACTCGACGTGAAGGAGCAGTTCCTGCCGCTGGTGGTGTTCGATATCCACGAGCAGGTGGCGAAGAACCCCGACTACGTGCTGAGCCTGGCCGACGTGAAGGCTTGGGAAGCCAAGCACGGCCCGGTACCCGAAGGCTCCTTCGCGGCGCTGCGCACCGATTGGTCAGAGCGCTGGCCGGACCAGGCGAAGATGCAGAACCAGGACGCCAAGGGCGTGGCGCATTACCCGGGCTGGAGCAAGGAGGCGCTGGTGTACCTCTATGAGACGCGCAAGATCACCGCGTCCGGCCACGAGACCACCGACACCGATCCGGGCATCGCCACCAGCAAGGACGACTACTCGCTGGAGTCCTACATCCTGGGCACCAACCACTACCAGATCGAACTGCTGGCGAACCTGGATAAGGTGCCTGAGGCCGGTGCACTGGCAGTGGTGAGCTTCCCGAAGATCGCCCAGGGCACAGGGTTCCCGGCGCGGGTGTTTGCGATCCTGCCGTGATCCGCCGATACGTCGGAGCGAAGTGAAGCCAATCGCGGACGGAGTCCGCTCCTACACGGCATGACATATCGTAGGAGCGGGGTCTTCCCTCACCCCAGCCCTGGCTGAGCGCCCGCTCCTCAGGGTGAGGGGCAACCGACTGACGCAAAGGCTTCAACCTGCACCGAACAGTCCCCTCTCCCCCTGGGAGAGGGTTAGGGTGAGGGCCGCCCCAAGCGCAGAAGCATCTCGTAGGAGCGGACTCCGTCCGCGATGATTTCCCGGCCGCTCCAGGCCCCGATCCAGCGCAATAAAAAACCGCGACCCGAGGGCCGCGGTTTTTGTTTACCGCTCGACTACCGATCAGTGAACCAGGATCGACGCCTTCTTCTGACGCACCTTCTCCGGATTGATCAGGAAGCGCGCCAGTGCCGGCAACAGCCACAGGGCACCGAACATGTTCCAGAGGAGCATGAAGGTCAGCATCAGGCCCATGTCGGCCTGGAACTTGATCGCCGAGAAGATCCAGGTGGCGACGCCGATGGCCAGGCACAGGCCGGTGAACAGCACCGCTTTACCGGTGGACTTCAGCGTCTCGTAGTAGGCCTCCTGCAGGGACAGGCCCTGGCGCAGGAAGGACTCCAGGCGGGTGTAGATGTAGATGCCGTAGTCCACGCCGATACCCACGCCGAGTGCGATCACCGGCAGGGTCGCCACCTTCACGCCGATGCCCAGGGTCGCCATCAGCGCGTTGCCCAGCACCGAGGTGAGGATCAGCGGCAGCACGATGCACAGGGTCGCGGCGAAGGAGCGGAAGGTGATCAGGCACATCACCGCCACGCAGATGTACACCAGGATCAGGATGGTCAGCTCGGAGTGCTTGATCACCTCGTTGGTGGCCGCCTCGATACCGGCGTTACCCGCGGCGAGCTTGAACTTCAGGTCATCCTTCTCGTTGACCTTGGCGAACTCCTGGACCACCGCGATGGCGCGGTCGAGGGTCTCGGCCTTGTGGTCGTTGAGGAACACCAGCAGGGGCGCCAGCGAGCAGTTGCTGTTGAACAGACCTTCGGCGCGGCTGATGGAGTTGTTCAGCACGTCCTGGTTGCGCGACAGCGACTCCCACTTCAGGTTGCCTTCGTTCATGCCCTTGATCATCTGCTTGGAGACGGTGACCAGGGAAATGGCCGACTGCACGCCCTGGGTGTTCTCCAGGCGCCAGGCCAGCTCGTCGATGGCGGACATGGTCTTGTGGGTGGAGCAGCCTTCGGACGCGGACTCGACCATCACGACCAGTACGTCGGAACTGGTGGAGTAGTTGCGGATGATGAAGTCGTTGTCGAGGTTGTAGCGCGAGTCCGGACGCAGCTCGGGCGCCCCCTGGTCGAGGTCACCGATCTTCAGGTGATGGCCCTGCCACATGCCGCCAGCGAACATTGCCAGGGCGATGACCACGGAGATCGGCGCCACGGTCGGGCTGGCGAAGTTGGACAGCGCGCGCCAGAAGGGATGGTCGCGTACGGCGTCTTCCTTGCTGCGCTGCACCGCCTTCTTGCTGATGCCGATGTAGGAGATGGCGACCGGCAGCAGGATCAGGTTGGTGAACACGATCACCGCCACGCCGATGGAGGCGCCGATGGCCAGTTCGCGGATCACGCCGATGTCGATCACCAGCAGGGTGATGAAGCCGACGGCGTCCGCGAGGATCGCGATCATGCCCGGCAGGAACAGTTGGCGGAAGGTACGGCGGGCGGCCAGCAGCGGAGTCTCCGCATCACTGGACTGCAGGGCGATACCGTTGATCTTCTGCACGCCGTGGGAAATACCGATGGCGAAGATCAGGAACGGCACCAGCATCGAGTACGGGTCCAGCCCGAAGCCGATGATGTGCAGCAGGCCCAGCTGCCAGATCACCGCCACCAGGGTGGTGGACAGCACGGCGATGGTAGAGCGCACGCACTTGGTGAACCACAGCAGCAGCACCAGGGTGATGACGAAGCAGATACCGAAGAAGCCGACCACCATCAGCAGGCCGTCGATCAGGTCACCGACCTTCTTGGCGAAGCCGGTGATGTGGATCTTCACGTTCGGGTTCTGCAGCTGGTACTTGTCGCGGATCTTCTCTTCCAGCTCATGGGAGAACTGGCGGTAGTCCAGCTTCATCAGCTTGCCCTGGTCCTTCGGGTCCGGGTAGACCTCCAGCAGCGGCACGTCGACGATGCTCGACTTGAAGTTGTTGGCGACCAGGCGGCCGATCTGGCCGGACTTGAGCACGTTGTTGCGCAGCAGGTCCAGGGCCTTGGTGGAACCGTCGTAGGTCTGCGGGATCACCTCGCCACCGGCGAAGCCTTCCTCGGTCACTTCGGTCCAGCGCACGCTCGGACTCCACAGCGACTTCATGCCGGAGCGGTCGACGCCGGGAATGTAGAAGACCTCGTCATGGATCTGCCGCAGCGTCTCCATGTATTCCTTGGTGAAGATGTCGCCATTCACCGCTTCCACCGAGATGCGCACGGTGTTGCCGAGGTTGGCCAGGTCGTTGCGGTGCTCCAGCATGTTCTGGATGAACGGGTGCTGCAGCGGAATCATCTTCTCGAAGCTGGTGGACGGGCGCACTTGCGTGGCCGACCAGGCGAGGAAGACGGTCACCAGCAGGCACGTGATGATCACGAATGGCCGGTGGGTGAAGATGATGCGTTCCAGGAAAGTCGCCTTGTCCTGTTGATGCTTGTTCAGAGCGTTCATGAAGGCTCCCGGCTTATTGTTGTTCTGTCAGCTCGGCGCCGGTCGCCGTAGCCAGGTGGATACCGCCCTGGCCGACCAGCACCAGGTTGCCGTTGCCGGCCGCGCTCACGCCCGCGAGGGACAGGCGATCCGGGCGGTTGACGACAGTGAAGCTCACGCCGTCGTCTTTGCTCTCCAGTACGCTGCCGCCATGGCCGACGACGACGATGGTGCCGTCATCCAGCAGGCTGCCTTCGGAGAGGCCGAATTCCAGTTCGCCGCCGTTGGCGGTGGGCAGGCTGACCTGTTGCCAGGTGGTGCCGAAGTCGGTGGAGCGGAACAGGTGGCCACGCAGACCGTAGGCCAGGACGGTGCCGGCCTGGGTGGTGCCGGTGGCGCCGAACAGCGAGCCTTCGTACGGACCCTCGAGTTTCTCCCAGGTCTGTCCCCAGTCCTTGGAGCGGAACATGCTGCCCGCCTCGCCGACCACGAACAGCCCGGAATCCTTCACCGCCGTGATGGCGTTCAGGTGGTACTGATCTTCGTTGTCGAGGCGGTCGCTGACATCTTCCCAGTGCTGGCCACCGTCGGTGGTTTCCAGCAGTGCGCCATAGGCACCGACGGCCACACCGTGGTTTTCGTCCTGGAACCAGATGTCCAGCAACGGCGCTTCACGCTTGAGGTCTTCGAACTGGCGAGTCCAGGTGGTGCCGCCATCGGTGGTCACCAGGACCTGGGCGTCATGGCCGACGGCCCAGCCCTTCTTGTCATTGATGAAGAACACCGAGGTCAGCAACTGGCGGGTCGGCACGGTGGCCTGGGTCCAGGTCTTGCCTGCATCGTCGGAGTAGAGGATGTGCCCGTGGTCACCGACGGCAACCAGGCGCTTGCCGGCATGGGCGACGCCCAGCAGCAGGCTGTTGGAGGCCTTGGCGGACGGGATCGAGTTGGAATCGCTGGCAGCTTCCGTCGCGGCGACGGCATGCAACGGAGCCAGGGACAACATCAGGAAGGAAAGCGCGCCGAGCAGGGAAATCGACTTGCGCGACATGGGGAAGGAGCGCGGCACTCCCGATACGGGCTGCTCGCTCGAAGTGCGCCACATGGGCTCACGCATATGCCTTTACCTCTTTGTTCTTATGCAGGCGGTATGGAGTGTGGTGGCTATATAGCCAGCCTTTTCCGAGGCTGACAATTAACGCCACGTTATCTTTTGTTAAGCCCTCGCGGCCTCACCCAAAAGGATGACTGCATTACGCCATCTCGGCCGAAAGCGGCGTCACTGACGGCTCGCAGCGGGGTGTCCGGTAACACTTTTCACAGAACCGGGATTGGAAAGCTGGTTCGCGACGCTTCCCAACGGACTTTTCCGCGCCCAAGAAAAAGCCCGCCGGAAGGCGGGCTCTTTCATGCAGCGAACTAACTCAGCGAGTACCGCGGCGACGCAGCGCGGACGGGCTGAAGTAGGAGTCGTCCGGTACGGCCTGGCTGAAGTCGATGGTGGTCGGTTCTTCGTTGTCCAGGTTCTGTACGTGGTAGCGACGGGCCTGCAGGTCGTGGAAGGTATCCAGGGCGGTCCAGGTGGTCGGCAGCTCGTAGTAGTTCTTCAGGTAGGCCAGCGAGACGCGCCACAGCTCGCCGCGGCCATCGTACTGGTCGACCTCGGCGGCGCCCCAGCTGTCCTCGTCGAGGAACAGCACGCGCTTGGAGTAGATATGGCGCGAGCCCGGCTTCAGGGTGCCTTCGACGACCCACACGCGGTGCAGTTCGTAGCGGGTGTATTTCGGGTTCAGGTGGTTCGGGGTCAGCAGATCCTTGTACTTAACCTCAGGGCTGGAAACCTTGTAGTTGTTGTACGGGATGTAAACCTCTTTCTTGCCCACCAGCTTCCAGTCGTAGCGGTCCGGCGAGCCGTTGAACATGTCGGTGTCGTCGGCGGTGCGCAGGCCGTCAGCGGCAGCGATCGGGGTGTCGTAGGCCAGGTTCGGCGCGCGGCGAACGCGGCGCTGGCCGGCGTTGTAGCCCCAGGCCTGACGCGGCTCTTTCACCTGATCGAGAGTCTCGTGAACGAGCGCGGCACCACCGGCCAGACGCGCCGGGCTCTTGGTGAACGACAGGTAGTAGAACAGCAGGTTGTTCAGGTTGGCGAAGCTGTTGCCCTGGATGTAGTACTTGAACAGGGCTTCCTGCTGCGAGGTCACCAGCGAGTAGTCGCCGTTGCGCTGCACCGCCACTTCGGAAGCGCGGCGCACGATGTAGGTGCCACGGTAGCGGGCGATGTGGTTCCACACCGCTTCCACGCCACTTTGCGGGATCGGGAACGGCACGCCACCGAAGGCATCGACGAAACCGTTGCCGCCCTCGGCCAGCTTGGCGCTGGTGGCGTTCTTCAGGGTGTTGTCATACACCCACTGCGGCGCCGAACCACTGCGGCGGCTCGGGTACACCGGCATCTGGAAGGTATCGGGGTAGGTGGCGAACAGCGCCAGGGTGCCCGGCGTCAGGTTGGCCTTGTACTGGTCCAGGTTCGCCTTGGTGATGGTGTACAGCGGCTTGTCGGCAGCGAACGGATCGATGTGATGCTGGCCCGGCTTGTAGCCGGCCGGTGCCTGGGTGATGCCACCGGTCCAGGCCGGGATGGTGCCGGCGGCGTTGCCGGCCTTCTCGGCGCCCATCGGGGTCAGGGACGATTGCAGCTTGGCCGCATCCTGCGGGGAAACCGCCGCCAGGGCGCTGCCGGCGGACAGGGCGAGTGCCACTGCCGCGCCGACCAGGGTACGCATGTTGCGCATGGTGATTCTCCGTGAAGTTCATGCGCCGGCCCCTACGGGAACCCGGCGCATGCTTGTCGTTAGAAGGAGTACTTGACGTTGAAGCCGACGTTGTCGCGATCGCGGCTGGCGTTGTTTTCACCGGCGCCGTAGAACTCGGTGTATTGCAGCTCCGCTTCCAGGGCGTTCAGGTAGGTCGCCTTGACGCCCAGGGTGTAGGCCTTGCGGCCTTCGATGAAGTTGCCGGTCTGGTAGGAGTTACCTTCGAAGTCGTCCTTGTAGACGGCATAGGGCGAGATGTTCACGCCGGCGAAGACGTCGTTCCAGGTACCCGACAGCAGCAGGGTGTAGCCGTAGGCGTTCTTGTTCACCTGATCGTCGCGGTTATAGCCGGAGATGTAGGCGCCGTTGCCACGGCCGGAGTAGTAACGGTTGGAACCGTCATAGGCGGTGTACTGCAGATCGCTGCCACGCAGGTGTTCGGACGCCAGCTCCGCGACGCCCATCAGCGAGTCGAACGACAGCGACGGACCGAAGTTGTAGATGGTGCCCAGCGAGGTGTTGAAGGCCTCGACGCGCTCGTAGTTGTGGATCTGGTCGTGAATCGAGACGTCGCCGCCACCGATGTTCACGGTCTTGCCGCTGGCCAGCCCCGGGGCCTGGACCAGCAGGTCGCCGAGCAGGTCGTTGGTGGTGGCGATGCCGATCGGCAGGTTCGGGCGATAGGCCAGCTCACCGAACACCGAGGCATCGCCCACGGTGGTGTTGAAGCTGAAGCCGTACATACGGATGTTCTCGACGTACTCGCGGCGGGCGTTGACCTGGTTGGCCACGTCCACGGAGGTAGCGCCGTTGACCAGGCTCAGCACCTGGCCGGCCAGGGCGTTACCGCTACCGGCGGCGCTCAGCAGCTGATCGTAGGAGGTGAAACCACCGACGCCGGCAAGCTGGTCGAGATCCACGCCCGCGTAGTCCTTGTTCAGGTCGGCGTAGATGGTCGGCTCTTTGGAGTGGTAGTTGACGAAGTAGAAACCGAACTCGGTGGAGTTCAGCTCTTCGGCGATGTAGTGGAACGCCACGCCGAACTGACCGTCGTTCTTCGCGTTGATGTCCTTGCCGACGCGGGCCACCTTGAACACACCGTTGGAGTCCAGGTAATCGCTGCCTTGCAGGCCACCCACGTGGGCGGCGGACAGTTGCGGATAGAGGCTCTGGAACAGCGGGTTGGAGAGCGCACCGACGGTGGTGTAGGCCGTCTTGCCGCCATCGGCGAACAGGTCGGTCTCGGAGAAGAAGGTGCCGACCGGATCGATGCGGGTCTCTTTCCAGTTCCACTGGTAGAAGGCGTCCATCGACAGGTTGTCGGTCAGGCCGATGTTGAAGCTCGCGGCTTCCACCGGCATCAGCACTTCCTTCAGCTCCGAGCCCGGCAGGCGGAACTTGGCGGCATCCACCGGGTTGGTGGTGTTCACGCCACCGCGGTAGAAGATGCCCTCGCCCCAGTTGAACACCTGGCGGCCCAGGCGCGCAGTCAGCGGGTGATCGGCCACGTCCCAGTTGCCGTAGACGTAGGCGTCGAGAATCTCGGCGCGGTTGCCGGCGGCATCGCGGGTCTCGCTGGTGAAGCGGTCGCTGTTGGGATAGGTCTGGCTCGGCTGCGGCGGTTGGTTGTGATCGTAGTAGTCGTTGCGCTTGTCCATGATCTGGGTGTCATAGAAAGCCGAGCCACGTACGAACAGACCGTAGTTCTTGTAGGTCGCTTCCAGGTCGGAAGTGATTTTGTACACCTCGGAAACCAGGCCAGTGCTGAAGTTGCGGTTGCCGTCGTTGCCGTTGATGTCGTTGTTGTTCTTGTCCTGGCCCTGCACGCGCCACAGGGCGCCATAGGACACGGTGCTATCCAGCGAGCCGGTGACCTCGTTGTCGAGGAAGCTGAACTCGACGGCAGCCGCGGGGACCGACATCAGCAGCGGCAGTACGCCGGCCAGGGCAAAACCCGCGCGAGCAGGAGCAAAACGCAAGACGGGCTTGCGAACTGGGATTTCCATTAGGACTCACTCCATGGACTGATCATTCTTTAGCGGCGTCGCCAGTGCTAGCGGTACGCCTTGTCAGCCGTTATTCCACGGCCTTGTTGTCGTCGATCTGAAGGAAACTCCCCCAAAGGTGCTCGACACGCCTCCCGTCCCAATGGACGGGCAAAGGCTAAGCGGGATCGGCCGGTGCAACCCCAGTGCCAAGTTGGTCAACTAGTCAGATTTCACTTACAAAAAACAAACAACTTTCCCGCTACTTTTTGTGACTGGTCATTCACTGATCAAATCCTGGGACCGATTGCGCCATTCGCCATTCCTCATGGCGCAATCGGCCCCTGAAGGCGCGACACAGACGCATCCGTCGGGGTTTCGCCATAGCGCAAAGCGATAAGGAAATGATCGATCAATTTCGATAGGTAACAAAAAGGTGTTACCAACCAAAGTTGGTAACACCTTTTCGATAACCCAATGCGCCCGGAGAAGGGCGCGGCGGGAAACTCAGGCGAGGCTTTTGCTGACCACTTCGTAAACGTCGCTGGACAGTTCGCCAGACGCGAGAATACGTTCCAGCTCGGCCTTCATCAGCGCCTGGCGCGCCGGTGCGTATTTGCGCCAGCGGGTCAGCGGCGTCAGCAGGCGCGAGGCGATCTGCGGATTGAGCGCATTGAGGGTGATGATCTGGTCGGCGAGGAAGCGGTAACCCGCGCCGTCCGCACGGTGGAAGTTCACCGCGTTCTGGTTGGCGAAGGCACCAATCAACGCACGAATCTTGTTCGGGTTCTTCAGGGTGAAGGCCGAATGATTCATCAGCGCCTGTACGCGCTCCAGCCCGCCCGGCAGGGTGCAGCCGGCCTGGACGCTGAACCACTGGTCCATCACCAGCGGGTCATCCTTGAAGTAGTCGGCGAACATCGCCAGCGCCTCTGCCTTCTCACTCTCGAACGAAGAGTTGACCAGCACCGCCAGCGCGGTCAGGCGCTCGGTCATGTTGTCGCAATCCTTGTACTGCTCCTGGCAGGCGGCGAGCACTTCGGCCTTGCCACTCTGGATAAGGTAGGACAGCGCGATGTTCTGCAGACTGCGACGGGCGATGTGCGAGGCTTCGGCGACATAGGCGGTCTCGCGCGACTGCTTGCGGTTGGCCTGGTAACGCTCCCACAGCTGCTCGTGCAGCGCCGCGCCGATCTGCTGGCGGGCGAACTCGCGGGCCGCGTGAATGGCCTCGACGTCGGCCACGTCGCTGATCTCGGTGAGGTACGCCTCGCTGGGCAGCGAGAGCATCTCGGCAACCATGGCCTGGTCGAGACCGGTATCCAGCAACAGCGTACGGAAGGCAACGATCAGACGCTGGTCGAGTACCAGCTTCTCGCCCCGCTGGTGCTGGCCGATCAGTTCCTGCAGGACCTGCACGGACAACTGCTGACCGGCTTCCCAGCGATTGAAACCGTCCTCATCAAACTGCATGAGGAACATCAACTGGTCGCGGTCGTAGGGGAAGCTCAGCTTCACCGGCGCGGAGAGTCCGCGCAGCAGCGACGGCAACGGCTTCTCGGCGAGGCCGACGAAGGTGAAGGATTGCTCGGCCTCGGTGACCTGCAGTACGCGGTCGCTACCATGGGCGTGCTCTTCGCCCTTGAGGCGCAGCGACAGAGCGTTGCCAAGCTTGTCAATCAGGCCCATCTGCACCGGGATGACGAAGGGCAGCTTCTCGCTCTGCCCCGGCGTCGCCGGGCAGCTCTGGCGGAAGGTCAGGGTGTAGCTCTGCGCGGCGGCGTCATAGCTCTCCTCCACCGCCAGGCGCGGAGTACCGGACTGGCTGTACCAGCGCTTGAACTGGGTGAGGTCGACGCCGTTGGCATCTTCCATGGCCTTGACGAAATCGTCGCAGGTCACGGCCTGACCGTCATGGCGTTCGAAGTACAGGTCGGTGCCCTTGCGGAAGCCGTCGGCGCCCAGCAGGGTGTGGATCATGCGTACCACTTCCGAACCCTTCTCGTAGACGGTCAGGGTGTAGAAGTTGGAAATCTCGATGAAGGAATCCGGGCGCACCGGGTGCGCCATCGGGCCGGCGTCCTCGGCGAACTGATTGGTGCGCAGGAAGGCCACGTCCTCGACGCGCTTGACGGTGCGCGAGTTCATGTCGGCGGAGAACTCGCTGTCGCGGAACACGGTGAAGCCTTCCTTGAGCGACAGCTGGAACCAGTCGCGGCAGGTCACGCGGTTGCCCGACCAGTTGTGGAAGTATTCGTGGGCGACCACGCCTTCGACCCGTTGGTGCGCAGCGTCGGTGGCGGTCTCGGCCTTCGCCAGCACGCAGCTGGAGTTGAAGATGTTGAGGCCCTTGTTCTCCATGGCGCCCATGTTGAAGTCGTTGACCGCGACGATCATGAAGATGTCCAGGTCGTACTCGCGGCCGTAGACCTTCTCGTCCCAGCGCATCGAGTTCTTCAGGCTGTCCATGGCGTGCTGGACCTTGTCGATGTTCTCCGGCTCGACATAGATGCGCAGCGCGACTTCGCGCTCGCTCATGGTGGTGAAGCTGTCTTCCACCGCCCAGAGGTCACCGGCGACCAGGGCGAACAGGTAGGCCGGCTTCTTGAACGGGTCCTGCCAGGTCGCCCAGTGGCGACCGCCCTCTTCCGAGCCACTGGCCACCGGGTTGCCGTTGGACAGGAGCACCGGGTACTTGTGCTGCTCGGCGGAGAGCGTGGTGGTGAAGCTGCTCATCACGTCCGGGCGGTCGAGGTAGTAGGTGATCTTGCGGAAGCCTTCAGCCTCGCACTGGGTGCAGAACATCTTGCCGGACTTGTACAGGCCTTCCAGCGCGGTGTTGCTTTCCGGGTGGATGCGCACGGTGCTGTCGACGGTAAAGGTCGTGGCGGTCGGCTGCAGGGTCAGGTGGTTCTCGTCGACCTGGTAGTCGCCAGCTTCCAGGGCGCGGTCATCCAGCGCGACGGAAAGCAGCTCCAGCTGCTGGCCGTCGAGCACCAGGGGCGGCAGGCCGTCGCCCGGAGCGCCGGCCGCACGATCCGGGTTGCGGCGCATCACCAGCTGGGCGTGGACCAGGGTGTGGTCCTCGTACAGCTCGAAGGTCAGGTTGGTCTCGTCGATCAGGTACTCGGGCGCCTGATAATCCTTGAGGTAGATGACTTTCGGTTGCTCGGTACGCATGGCTTTTGGCCCCTTGGCAGGCGGCCGGCGCGGTGGGCCGGCCGGAGGAATCTGGTACTGACTCTAGCGAGCTAGAGCGAAGCGGGCGAGTCGCGCGCGCATCTATCCCTAGATGCGTGCCGCGAGCCGGAAATTCAATGCAGATGCGATCAGGCGCTGATCGCCAGCTGGTACGCGGTGTATTTGCGCACGTTGATCACGCCGGTATCGAAGATCAGGTACTGGCCCTTGATACCCTGCAGGGTACCCTCGACCACCGGCGTCTTGTCCAGATCGAAGCTGGTGATCTTGGCGAGGTACGCCTCCACCGGGTAGCTGATCTCGATGGGGTCCATGCCGACCACCGGCTGGATCGCCTGCAGGCCGAAGCGCTGCTGCAAGCCGACGATCCCCTCGGCACAGGCGTCGAAGATCTGCTCGCGGATAGCCACCAGATCCAGTGGCTCGGCCTCGCCCTTGAGCAGCGCGCGCCAGTTGGTGCGGTCGGTGACCTGCGTGCGCAGCAGGTCCTCGACGAAGCCGGACTGCTGGCGGGTCGCGACGCGCATGATCGGCAACGCCTGGCGCGCGCCCTGGTCGATCCAGCGGGTCGGCACCTGGCTGGCGCGGGTGATGCCCACCTTCACGCCCGAGGAGTTGGCCAGGTAGACCACGTGATCGGTCATGCAGAAACGCTCGCCCCACTCCGGATCACGGCAGGAGCCGTCCTCGAAGTGGCACTTCTCCGGGCTCATGATGCAGCTGTCGCATTGCGCCAGCTTGGTGAAGCACGGGTAGCAGTAGCCCTGGGCGAAGCTCTTCTTGGTCTTGCGCCCGCAGTGGCTGCAGAAGATTTCGCCCAGGTACTCCAGGCGCACCGTCTTGCCGATCAGCGGGTTTACCGGGACCTGCGCCTCGCCGAGGCGGAAGGCGTACTGCACGGGGCTTTCCAGGCGCGCCGACATCTTGTCCAGGGCGCCGCGTCCAATCTCTTGCATCAGTGCAGGGAGTTGGAGGAAAAGATCATGTTCGGGATCGGCTCGGCGTGGGAGGCGCATTCCTGCGGGCCCATGTAGCCGGTACGCTGGTCCTCGGGGAGGTTGTCGATCTCCCAGGCGATCATGGCCTGCAGCGACAGCTCCTTCTGCTCCTGGGACAGCTTGCGGCCGTCCGGCCACTTGCCGATTTCCACGGCCAGCTTGAGGCTCTCGTAGATTTCGGGGGTGATGTTCTGGATCATTTCGGCGAAGGACGACATGGGCCGGCTCCTGCTGGGGAAAAACGAAGCGGGCATTCTACCGGGCCGGAGCCTTCGGCGCACGAACGATGGTCAATCGGTTGCGTCGATCCCCCAGTGCCCAGTGCAATCCCGGCAGTAGCGCAGCCGGGGTGCATTTGTAGGAGCGGACCTTGTCCGCGAATCCCCGCCATCACTCTGGCCTTGCAGGATCAACGCGCGGTGGCGTGGGCACCAAGGGAGGGAATCTCCCAGGCCCCCCGCAGTCCGCCACAGTGGATTTCGCGGACAAGGTCCGCTCCTACGGCGGGGCGAATCGGCTAGCGCGCAGTTCGCCGTGCCAGCAACCCGACGATCAGGCCACTCAGGCAACCCGCCACCAGCCCGCCCACATGCGCGCCGTTGGCGATGGAGCCGAAGCCGAGCAGGTCGATCACGCCCGAGAGGCACACCAGCAGCCAGATCAGCATCATCGCCACCACGCCTTTGGGCAGCTGATAGGCCGGCGTCGGCGCCATGCGCTGGAAGATCCAGCAATGGCCGAGCAACCCGTAAAGCACGCCGGACAACCCGCCGAACAGGCTCGGCCCGCTGACGCCGTACTGCACGACGTTGGAGACCAAGCCGAAGCCCAGGCTCAGGCCCAGCAGCATCCAGGGCCCCTGGCGGTACTCGATGCGCCGACCCAGTTCCCAGTACCACATGGCGTTCATCGCCAGGTGCAGCCAGCCGAAATGGATCAGCATGGGGCTGAACAGCCGCCACCACTGCCCCTCTGCCAAGGCAGAGGACAGCGGATAGAACGCCACGCGGTCCGCACCGACCAGGCGGAAGTCCTGGAAGGTGAACCAGCGCAGCGTTTCCGGCGACGTCCCCAACAGCGTCACGGCGGCCACCACGAAGGTCACCAGCAGCACGGCCGCGGTCATCCGGCTCAGCTTCAGTTGCTGCACGAAACTCGGCCCACGGCGCTGCGGCTCGGCCTGCACGGTGAACTCGGGATCGCCCTGCGGATACCGTTCATAGAGATGGCGCACCTGCTCGGCCAATTGCGCATTGGGCACCCAGAGCACCTGCTCGCCGGACTCCTCGCTGACCCGGAACGGCACGTTCAACCGGCGCAGCAGGCCGACGAACGCACCCAGGTCGACCGCCGACGGCAGCCGCATCGCTTCGATAGCGCTCACTCTTCGCCCCCCGGACGCTTTACATCCACCCACACGAACTTGTTGCGGTCCAGCCGCGTTTCATCGTCCAGCCGATAGGCCGCCAGCTTGCCGTACATCACCGCGCTGTAGTCCAGGCAGGCGAGGTTCGGACGGATCGGCGCCGGCGTACCCCGCCGCCAGTAGTGCCCGACGAACAGCAGCGGTTCATCGGCGCCATAGGTCAGCAAGCGGGACTTCTGCTCTTCGCTCAGGCGTTCGCTGGCCACCTCGTCGGGCAGCGCGTCGGGCTGGAAGACGATGTCGCCGTAGGTCTCCGGCGCACGGTCCTCTTCCCAGAACTTGGTGCGGAAAGCCGAGCGGGTGAAGCCGTCGCTGCCGGTCAGGGTCATGCCGTTGGGCAGGCGCATGTCGGTACCGCGCAGCAGCCGATCACAGGCCTGCTGGGCAAAACTGCCGGGCTCGGCGGAGGCCTTGAGGAAGGCTTCGTCGATGCGCCCGTCGGAGAACTGCCGGCGCAACGCCTCGATCACGTCGTGATCCCAGCAGGCGTGGACCATGCGGAAACGCGCGGCATCGAGGAACAGCGGCATCTTCTGGAACCAGCCAAGGAAGTCGCGCCAGTCCGCGGGATGGCCTTCGAACTGATCCAGGGTTTCCTTGATCAGCCGGGCATGGCGCGGCGTGTGATCACGCACATACTGCCGGCCGCTGCCGGGCGCCGCCGGGGTGGACCAGCCGAGCGCGTTGAATTCGTGGTTGCCCATGATGCACAGCGCCTCGCCAGCGGCGACCATGTCGTGCACCCGGTGCAGGGCTTCGCGGATGCGCGGGCCGCGATCGATGATGTCACCCAGGAACAGCGCCTGGCGCCGCGCATGGCGCCACACGCCACCCTGCAGGCGATAGCCGAGGCGCTCCAGAAGGTGATCGAGGGTGTGCGCGCAGCCGTGGATATCGCCGATCAGGTCGTAGCCGCGTGACGGGTCGAGTTCCATCACTCACTGCTCCCGAGGCGGCTGCCCCAGCCCAGCTTGGTCCGGCAGACCTCGTAGTAGTTGTGGTCGATGGGATGGATCAGGCGCAGCTTCTGCGGCTTCTTGCTCACCGTGACGGTGTCGCCCGGCGCGCAGGTGAAGTGGTTCTGGCCGTCGCAGGACACCTGCGGGTAGATCTGCATGTTCGGCGAGACGACGATCTTCAGCTCACTGTTGCCGTCCACCACGATGGGTCGGCTGGACAGCATGTGCGGGTACATCGGCACCACGACGATGGCATCCAGCTTGGGATGCATGATCGGGCCGCCAGCGGACAGCGCGTAGGCGGTGGAACCGGTCGGCGTGGCGACGATCAGGCCGTCGGCCTTCTGGCTGCAGACGAACTGGCCGTCGATGTACAGCTCGAATTCGATCATCCGCGTCGACTTGCCGGGGTGCAGCACCACATCGTTCAGCGCGTCACCCTGGCCGATGGATTCGCCGTGGCGGCGCACCTGGGCATCGAGCAGGAAGCGGCTCTCGACGATGTACTGGCCGCCGAGCACTTCGGCGACCTTGGTTTCCAGCTCGTCGGGGCGGATGTCGGTGAGGAATCCCAGGCTGCCCCGGTTGATCCCCAGCACCGGCACCTTGTGCCGCGCCAGGGCGCGTGCGGCGCCGAGCATGCTGCCGTCGCCGCCGACCACGATCACCAGGTCGCAGATCTCGCCCATGATCTTCCGTGAGCAGGTCTGCAGGCCGTGGCCCGGCAGGACCTCGGCGATGGTGTCCTCGAGGATCACGTGCAGGTGGCGCTCGGTGAGGAATTTCTTCAGCCGACGGATGGTTTCCAGGACCTGGGTGCTGCCCAGGCGGCCAATGATGCCGATATTGCGAAAGGGTTCCATGGGACTCCGGACGGCGTTGCGGTGCGGGAATGTCGGAATTATGGGCGAAAGGCGGAAGCAGCGGCAAACCGCAGCGCATCCCGCACCTGGGTGCACCGGCTAGGCTAGAGGGATGACCGACTTTCTTCCCCTGCTCGACGCACTGCTGATCGAACTGCGCCAGCCGCAGGTCCGCGACCTTGCCTGGACGCTACTCTCCCCGCCGCTGCTGCAGCCTGGCAGCCCTGCCCTGCGCCACCCGTTGGCGGCCAGCCGCTGGCATTCGAACCCGACGACACTCGCGGACTGGCTGCTGGCCCAGGAACACGCCCCCGCGAACCTGCTGGCGGCGCTTGCGGCCGCGCCGCACCAACGGCTCGGTCGCTACTACGAGCGCCTGTGGCAATACGCCCTGGAACAGGCGCCGGACCTGCACCTGATCGCCGCCAACCTGCCGGTGCGCAACAACGGCCATACGCTGGGCGAGCTGGACCTGCTGCTGGAGGACGACGACGGGCTGCATCACCTGGAACTGGCCATCAAGCTCTACCTCGGCCCCAGTGACGACGGGCCCAACGCCTGGCTCGGCCCTGGCGCCGAGGACCACCTGCTGCGCAAGATCGAGCACTTCTACCAGCATCAGTTGCCCCTCTCCGCCACGCCCGAGGGGCTGGCCGTGGTACGCGAGTTCAGCCAGGCAACCCCTGCGCCCAGCCTCTGGCTGGGCGGCTATCTGTTCTATTCCTGGCCCACGCCCTGCCCGCCCCCGGCGGGCGCCAGCGACAACCACCGCCGCGGCCGCTGGCTGCACCGGCGCCATTGGCCGGTCTATCAGGCGCAGCACCCCCACGGCTGGCAGGCGCTGTCGCGCAAACACTGGCTATCGCCGGCAGCCTGCGACGAGGAGGACTGCTGGAGCGCGGAGCGATTCACCAACTGGCTCGCCGAATTGCCGGAGGACGGTTTCCCGCAGATGCTGGTGCGCCTCGACTACCGCGAGGGCCGCTGGCGGGAGCAGGAACGGCTGTTCCTGGTCGGCGACCGTTGGCCCCGCGTGCACGGCGGCTATACGCGCTGAGCGGCCAGACCCCGCAGGCGCTCGTCCAGCGCCCGGCGTCCCTGCAAACCACCGCTGTGAATAGCGACGATGCGGCTGCCGCGCGCGATGCGCCCAGCCGCCATCTCATCGTGCAACGCCCGTAGCAGCTTGCCGGCATACAACGGTTCGAGGGGCACGCCGCATTCGGCTTCGGTATCCAGGAGGAAGCGCGCCAACACGGGATCGATGCGGGCGAAACCACCACGGCTGGCATCGATCAGCCGATAGCCGGCATCCTCTACACCCGCCTCCAGCAGCAACGCCGGGACCTGCACCTCGACGCCATGGCCCGGCGGCACCGCCGTGGTCCCCGTCACCGGATGCCGTCCTCCCTCGCCCAGCACCAGCCCGGCCAGCGTGGTGCCGGTGCCGCAAGCGACCCACAGCTGGTCGTAGTCATCCCAGCCGATGCTGCCCAGTTGCTGGCGAATCTGCTCGGTCAGCGCCACGCACCCCAGCGCTCCGGGCAGCCCGCCGCCGCCCTCGCCGACCGCCAGCAGATGCGGATAGCGCGCCTGCCAGGGCGTCCAGAAATCCGCATCGTTGCGTCGCCGATAGCCGGCATAACCCAGCCAGTGCAACTGCATGCCCAGCTCGCGCAGATCGGCGACCGTGGGGTTGTCCTGCGGGTCGCCACGCAGCAGGCCGACGGTCTCGAAGCCGAACAGCGCCCCGGCCGCCGCCACCGCATGCAGGTGATTGGAATGCGCGCCGCCCAGCGTCATCACGCCTTCGAGGCCATGATCGGCGGCCTGCTTCAGATAGGGTGCCAGCTTGAACCACTTGTTGCCGGAAACCCGCTCATCGACGAGGTCCAGGCGCAACAACGCCAGCTCGATGCCGGCGCGTTCGAGCCATTCCAGGCGTACGGATTGCAGCGGCGCGACGGGGCGCCAATCGGGATACAGCAACGCGCCCGCTTAACCGGTGGTGACGCTGCGCAGCCGGCCGGCGCTCTTGTGGCGAGTGCAACAGTTGCTGTCGCCATCGACGAAGCGGCCGGGCGTTTCCACGCGATCGATGGGCATGGCGCAACGCTCGCCGTTGGACAGCCGCCCCTCGCAGGCCGGCTGTTGGTAATGGGCGAGCCATTGACGGTATTGGTCTTCGGAGACAAAGCACTTGGCGGCGGCAAAGGCCATGGGGTTTTCCTGGTAGCGGGCGACATCCTGCAGCGACAGGGTCAGATGCCCGGCGCCGGGATGGTACACCACGAAGATCACCCCCATGCCGGATAGCCGCTCCAGCACCGAGCCGTCGGCCGCCTTGGCCGCCAGCGCGTCCAGTTCCTGGCGCAGGCTTTGCGCACCCTGCTGCAACTGGCTGGCGAGCTCGCGCAGCTGGGTAGTTTCATCGCGCAGCTGTTCGGCCTCACGGCGCAACGTCTGGTTTTCCTCTTGCAGTTGCTGGTCCAGCTCATTGCGGTAGCCGAGCTCGACGTCACGAACGGAAATCTGTTCCTTGTAGCGCGCTTCGAGGGACGCCATCCGGGTACGGGCCTCTTCCTCGATCTGCTGGCGCAATTGCTCCAGCTCGTCCCGGCCGCTCTGCTCGATATGCCGCAGTTGCGCGGTCAGTTCCTCGCGCCCGCGCTGGAAACCATTGGCCTGGCCATCCAGTTCGCGGCGCAGGCCGGCGTTGATCTCTTCCTCGCGCTTGAGGCCGTCGCGCAGCGCCGAGAGCTCGGCCTGCAGCACCTTGACCTGCTCCTGCGCGCCGAGCTTCAGGCGGCCGAGCTCCTGCTCGTGCTGCTGGCTGATCTGCGACAGGCGGGTTTCATGCTGGCCAAGCAGTTCGGCGGTCTTCTGCTGGTGCTCCTGGAGCATGGCGCGGGCGAGCTTTTCGGCCTCCTCGCGCGACTCTTCGGCGGGCGCATACCACTGGTGCTCGTCGGCCATCTGCAGGCGTTCGAGTTCCACCGCCACCGGCTCTTCCTCGACCAGCACGCCGAGGCTATTGCGCTTGATCGATTCGCGCAGCTCGACCAAATGATTCCTGCTGGCGTCCAGGGTGGGGTCCCACAGGTGCATCTGGTGCCAGGACACCGGGCATTGGCTGCGGCAGGCCAGGCGAATAGGGCCTGCGCCCATGTCGGGACCACGCCCGGCGCGGTCGGCGAGATTGCGCAGCGGCAAGTTCCAGCCGCGGTCGGCCTCGCCCTTCTCGTCGAAGTCCAGGTAGAAGAACACCACCGCCTTGACCAGCAGGCGCGGGTTGATCAGCACGTAGGCGAGCTGCATCTGCCGGTCCGCGTACTCGGGCATCTGCACGACGTTGTCGAGCAGCGCTTCGAATTCGGGGTAGAGCATTTCCTTGCAGACACCACGGTCGTTGAAGAAGACAACGGCTTCCACCATTTGAGGCTTCTTCTGCATGCTCATCGATTGACCTCTGGGCCGGTGCGGGATGAAGTCGAGGACCTACCGGAAACGCAGCACTCTGAGTGCAGGAAATTTCCGACATCCGGGCAAGTCTAGGGGAATTAATGTCGCAGGCAATGTGACTGGGTTGGCACCGGACCGGCTGGTCAGGTCCGGTGGTTAACCGGCTGGGGAGTTTTGTGACGCGGTTAAATATTTGGTGAGAATTCCGGGCCCCACCGGGAACTTTCCGGGGCCCGGATTTGCGACTCAGATCTCGGCAGCGAGGCGCGAGCCCTGGTTGATGGCGCGCTTGGCATCCAGTTCGGCGGCTACATCGGCGCCGCCGATCAGGTGCACGCTCTGGCCGGCAGCGACCAGACTCTCATGCAATTCGCGCAGCGGGTCCTGGCCGGCGCAGACGACCACGGTGTCCACCGGCAGCACTTGCGGCTCACCGCCAGCGATGCTGATGTGCAGGCCGTCATTGTCGACCTTGAGGTACTCGACGCTGTTGAGCATCTGCACCTGCTTGTTCTTCAGGCCTGCGCGGTGGATCCAGCCGGTGGTCTTGCCCAGGCCATCGCCAACCTTGGACTTCTTGCGCTGCAGCAGGAACACCTGGCGCGCCGCGGCGTGCGGATGCGCCTGGATGCCGGCGATACCGCCACGAGCTTCCAGGTTTTCGTCGATGCCCCACTCCTGCCAGAAGGCATGGCGGTCCAGGCTGGTGGATTCGCCAGCGTGGGTGATGTACTCGGAGACGTCGAAGCCGATGCCGCCGGCGCCGATCACCGCCGCGCTGTGGCCGACCGGCTTGCGCTCGAGAATGGCGTCCAGGTAGCTGATCACCTTGGCGTTCTCGATACCCGGGATGGCCGGGGTGCGCGGCACGATACCGGTGGCGAGGATGATCTCGTCGAAGCCGCCCTTCACCAGGTCGTCGACACTGACGCGAGTATTCAGGCGCAGGTCGACACCGGTGGTTTCCACCTTGCGCTTGAAGTAGCGCAGGGTCTCGTAGAACTCTTCCTTGCCCGGCACGCGCTTGGCAACGTTGAACTGGCCACCGATCTCACTGGCCGAATCGAACAGCGTCACCTCATGACCACGCTCGGCCGCCACGGTGGCAGCGGACAGGCCCGCCGGGCCGGCGCCGACCACGGCGATCTTCTTCACGTGGGTGGTCGGGATGTAGTTCAGCTCGGTCTCGTGGCAGGCGCGCGGGTTCACCAGGCAACTGGTCAGCTTGCCGCCGAAGGTGTGGTCCAGGCAGGCCTGGTTGCAACCGATGCAGGTGTTGATCTCGTCGGCGCGGCCTTCGGCGGCCTTGTTGACGAAGTCCGGGTCGGCGAGGAACGGACGGGCCATGGAGACCATGTCGGCATCGCCCTCGGCCAGCACTTGCTCGGCGACTTCCGGGGTGTTGATACGGTTGGTGGTGACCAGCGGGATGCCGATCTCGCCACGCAGCTTGGCGGTGACCTTGGTGAAGGCCGCGCGCGGCACCTTGGTGGCGATGGTCGGGATACGCGCTTCGTGCCAGCCGATACCGGTGTTGATGATGGTGGCGCCGGCCTTCTCGATGGCCTTGGCGAGCAGGACGATTTCGTCCCAGGTGCTGCCGCCTTCCACCAGGTCGAGCATCGACAGGCGATAGATGATGATGAAGTTCGGGCCCACGGCCTCGCGCACGCGGCGGACGATTTCCACCGGCAGGCGCATGCGGTTCTCGTAGCTGCCACCCCAGCGGTCGGTGCGGTGGTTGGTGTGGGCGGCGAGGAACTGGTTGATGAAGTAGCCTTCCGAACCCATGATCTCGACGCCGTCGTAGCCGGCCACCTGTGCCAGGCTCGAGCAATTGACGAAGTCGGCGATCTGCTTCTCGATGCCCTCTTCATCCAGCTCGCGCGGCTTGAACGGGTTGATCGGCGCCTGGATGGCACTGGGCGCGACCGACTTGGGGCTGTAGGCGTAACGACCGGCATGCAGGATCTGCATGCAGATCTTGCCGCCCGCCTCGTGCACCGCCTGGGTGACGATCTTGTGCTTCTCGGCTTCTTCCGGGGTGGTCAGCTTGGCCGCGCCGGAATACACGCCGCCCTCATCGTTCGGGCCGATACCACCGGTGACCATCAGGCCGACGCCACCACGGGCGCGCTCGGCGAAGTACGCCGCCATGCGCTCGAAGCCCTGGGGCTTCTCTTCCAGGCCGGTGTGCATGGAGCCCATCAGGGTGCGGTTGCGCAGGGTGGTGAAACCCAGGTCCAGCGGCGCGAGCAGGTGCGGATAAGTGGCGGTCATGATTCCTCCGGCATTCACGATGATGCCGCGCCCTCAGCCTGCAGTATCGGAACGGCAAGGCATGGGGCGCGGTCGGTATGGGGCAGACTCTAAGGAGCGCACCCGCCGCGCTCAATGATCGAAAATGACAAGTTACTGACCAAAGATGACACCCCGACTTGGCAACGCCCGGCCCAACCCCTACCCTGTGGTGCACCCCATGAGTACCCTTTCTTTATGCGCAAGCTGATCTTCCTCGTCCTGGTCGTCCTCTTCGCCGGCTACGCCGGTTGGGCGGAGCGTCGCCCGGTCGGCCATTACCTGTCCGACCTGCGCAGCCAGGTCGCGCTCAACCAGGGCCAGCCGTCCGAGCGCGGCAACCTGCTGGGCGTACAGCCGGAGCTGTTCACCCAGGACTACCAGAGCGTCGAGCGCCTGCGCCTGAAGTTCCACGCCTACCTGGCCAAGGCCCGTGACGAGGGCCTGATCAACCCGCGCACCATCGTGGTCTTCCCCGAACACATCGGCACCTGGCTGGTGGCCGCTGGCGAAAAGCCCGAGGTTTACCAGACCGAGCACCTGACCGAGGCCATGGAATGGATGGTCGCCAGCAACCCGCTGAAACTCGCGCGCGGCTGGCTCGGCGCGAAGAGCGAAGATCGCATGGCCGACGCGCTGTTCCGCATGAAGGCGGTGGACATGGCCCACGACTACCAGACGCTGTTCGGCGGCCTGGCGAAGGAATTCGGCGTGACCATCGTCGCCGGCTCTATCGTGCTACCCAATCCACGCATCGTCGAAGGCCAGATCCGCACCGGCAATGGCCGTCTCTACAACGTCACCCAGGTGTTCGGCAGCGACGGCCTGCCGCTGGGCAAACCGCAGCGCAAGCTGTTCCCCATCGACGACGAGAAAGGCTTCACCCGTGGCGGCGACCCCGACGACCTGCAGGTCCTGCAGACTCCGGCCGGACGCCTGGGCGTACTGATCTGCGCCGACAGTTGGTATCCGGCGAGCTACGCGGCGCTGGCGGCGAACAAACCCGACATCGTCGCGGTGCCCGCCTTCCTCACCGGCAACGGCAACTGGAGCAAACCCTGGAAGGGCTATAACGGCGCAGCCACGCCTTCTGACGTAACGCTCAAGCCTGGCGAGCTGACCGAAGGCGAAGCCTGGGAACGCCTGGCTCTGGCCGGCCGCCTCGGCGAAAGCGGCGCCCATGCCGGCATCACCGTGTTCATGCGCGGCCACCTGTGGGACCTGGGCAGCGACGGCCGCAGCCTGGTCGTCAGCGGCAGCAACCACACCCTGGCGCCCGACGGCCCCGGTGCGCGCCTGATCAACCTCTGGCTATGACCCGCCCGACCATGCGTCTGGGCGACCTGTCCGTGGGCTTCGTCCACAGCCTCACCGACGCCCTGGCGGAAAGCGGCGTTGATCCGCAGCCGCTGCTGCAACAGTACGGACTGGACGCGGCGCGCCTGGGCGAGCCCGGCGCGCGCCTGTCGATTCCCCGCTACATGCGCCTGGGCCATGCGGCGATCCAGCAGAGTGGCGATCCGGCGCTCGGGCTACGCATGGGCCAGTTGAGCCGCCCAAGCCAGAGCGGCCTCGCCGGCGTCACGGCCGCACAGGCGCCCAACCTGCGCGCCGCCGCTCGCGCGCTGATCCGCTTCGAACCCCTCTACGCGCAGAACTATCGCGGCCAGAGCAGCTTCATCGAGGACGCCAGTGGCGCCTGCCTGCGTTTCTATTCCATCAGCCCGTACAACGCCTACAACCGCTTCGTGGTGGATTCGGTGCTGGCCGGCTGGGTGAGCATGTTGGGCAGCATCGGGGCGCAGGCGCTGCGTCCGGAGAAGATCGAGATCGAATATCCGGCGCCCGCCTGGGCGGCGCGCTTCGAGGAGATGTTCGGCTGCCCGGTGGAGTTCGGCGCGCCACACAACCAACTGCGCCTGGATCAGTCGGCGCTGGCACGCGGCAATCCGGACCACTGCCCGAGCACCTGGCGGCAATTGCTGGATATCTGCGAGAAGGAACTGGAGCAACTGACCCGCACGCGCAGCCTGCGCGAGCGCGTAGCACAGCTGCTGGGACCGATGCTCAACGGTCGCGAGCCGGACCTGGAGGAAGTCGCCGCACGCCTCAAGCTGCCGACCTGGACGCTGCGCCGCAAATTGGCCGAGGAAGGCACGCAGTTCCGCAGCATCCTCAACGACACCCGCCGCGACCTTGCAATGATCTACATCCGCGATACGGACCTTGCCTTCGGCGAGATCGCCTACCTGCTCGGGTTCGCTTCGGCAGAAGCCTTCCAGCGCGCCTTCAAGCGCTGGAGCGGGCAGACACCGGGCGAATTCCGCCGCGCCCAGCGTCAGAGCGCCTGATCACATCTCCGTGGCGTCGTCGGCCGGCTCCGGCAGATCCTGTTCCACGGCATGCAGTTCCAGCAGTTCTTCCTGATAGTCGTCCATTGGCTTTCTCCTGACCGTTCGATCCGGTTTTAGCAAAGACCATGGGAAAAAAGCTAGACGCAGAAAGTGACCGACCTGTGACAGCGTCTTACAGTGCAGCCACAGGACTTTTCGGACGGAAACGAAAAAGCCCTCAGGTATTGCTACCTGAGGGCTTTCGAATATGGCGCAGCGGACGGGACTCGAACCCGCGACCCCCGGCGTGACAGGCCGGTATTCTAACCGACTGAACTACCGCTGCGTGTCGGTTGGACTTGCGTCCGGTACAGCAACCTCCTTGCGCCTGGAGTGAATCACTCGACAAGCTGGTTCGGGGTAGGAACCAAGGAGGGGGAAAATGGCGCAGCGGACGGGACTCGAACCCGCGACCCCCGGCGTGACAGGCCGGTATTCTAACCGACTGAACTACCGCTGCGCGTAACTGCGAGAGTGGTGGGTGATGACGGGATCGAACCGCCGACCCTCTGCTTGTAAGGCAGATGCTCTCCCGGCTGAGCTAATCACCCTTCGTCTCGAAGTGGGGCGCATTCTACAGTCGGCAGATCCTAAGTCAATGCCCTGATTGAACTTTTTTTCATTTCCCGCGAAAAAAGTTCAGCGTGTGGTTAGCGACCTCGGTGCGGCTCCAGGTTCGCGAGCAAGCTCGCTCCTACAGAGTCAACCTCGCGAGCGCTCTTGTAGGAGCGGGCTTGCTCGCGAACAGCCCACGCTCAGAGTCGGAGAGCCACAAAAGAAAAAGGGCGACCCTCGGGCCGCCCTCCTCTTCCACGCCCGACCTTCAGTCGAGGTAGATCATCTTGCGCGTCATGCCGCCGTCGATCACCAGCTCCTGGCCAGTGACGAAACCGGCACTCTCGCCGATCAGCCAGGACACCGCCGAGGCAATGTCCTCCACAGTGCCGACACGACCGACCAGGTGCTGGTCATGGTCCAGCTCGGTCAGCGGCTCGGCCTCGCGCTGGCGCAGGTCGCGGGCATCGATCCAGCCGGGGGAAATGGCATTGACGCGAATCTCCGGGCCCAGGCTGCAGGCCAGGGCGTGGGTCAGCGACAACAGCCCGCCCTTGCTCGCGGCGTAGGCTTCGGAGTTCGGTTCCGACTGGTGTGCGCGGGTGGAGGCGATATTGACGATGGCGCCATCGTGCGCACGCAGGTACGGCGCGCAATGCTTGGCCAGTAGCATCGGACCGGTGAGATTCACCGCCAGGGTGCGGTTCCACTCGTTCAGGCCGAGGCCTTCCAGAGCCGTGTTGTGCGGCCGCGCGATGGCGGCATTGTTCACCAACGCATCCAGGCGGCCGAATTGGCCGATCAGCTCGGTTACCGCCGCCGCCACCTGCCCCTCGCTGGCCACGTCGAGCGCGATGAAGCTGGCGCGCTCGCCCAGCGCCGCAGCCACTTTCGGTCCGCGCTCCCGATCGATATCCGCCAGCACCACCTGCCAACCCTCGGCAATTAGCCAGGCGCTGACACCCAGGCCGATACCGTGCGCCGCCCCAGTGACCAGGACGACGCGACCATTGCCGAGCGCTTCCGTCATGCTCACAGCGCGGCCAGGCCTCGCGCCAGGTCGACCTTGATATCGTCGATATCTTCCAGGCCCACGGCGACGCGGATCAGGTTGTCACGGATGCCGGCGTTCTCGCGTTCCTGCGGCGACAGGCGCCCGTGCGAGGTGGTGGCCGGATGGGCGATGGTGGTCTTGGTATCGCCCAGGTTGGTGGTGATGGAGATCATCCGGGTCGCGTCGATGAAGCGCCAGGCCGCAGCCTTGTCGCCCTTCACCTCGAAGCTCACCACAGCGCCGAAGCCTTTCTGCTGACGCTTGGCCAGCTCGTGCTGCGGATGACTGGGCAGACCGGAGTAGTAGACGCGCTCGATCCCCGGCTGCTGCTCCAGCCACTGCGCCACCTGCTGGGCCGATGCGCTGTGGGCCTGCATGCGCACGCGCAGGGTTTCCAGGCCCTTGATGAATATCCAGGCGTTGAACGGGCTGAGGGTCGGCCCGGCGGTACGCAGGAAGCCGACGACGGGCTCCATCTGTGCGCGGCGACCAGCAACCACGCCACCCATGGTGCGGCCCTGGCCATCGATGTACTTGGTCGCCGAGTGGATCACCACGTCCGCGCCCAGTTTCAGCGGCTGTTGCAGCGCCGGGGTGCAGAAGCAGTTGTCCACCGCCAGCAGAGCGCCCTTGGCATGGGCGATCTCGGCCAGCGCGGCGATGTCCACCAACTCGGCCAGCGGGTTGGACGGCGACTCGACGAAGAACAGCTTGGTGTTGGGCTTGCACGCCGCTTCCCAGGCTTTCAGGTCGCTCAGCGGCGGGTAGTCCACCTCGATGCCGAAACGCTTGAAGTACTTCTCGAACAGGCTGATGGTCGAGCCGAACACGCTGCGCGAGACCAGCACGTGGTCGCCGGCGCTGCACAGGCTCATCACCAGGGAAAGAATCGCCGACATGCCGGTGGACGTGGCCACCGCCTGCTCGGCGCCTTCGAGCGCGGCAATACGCTCCTCGAAGGTGCGCACTGTCGGGTTGGTGTAGCGCGAATAGACGTTGCCCGGCACTTCACCGGCGAAACGCGCGGCCGCGTCGGCCGCGCTGCGGAACACGTAGCTGGAGGTGGTGAACAGGCCTTCGCCGTGCTCACCTTCCGGGGTGCGGCGTTGACCGGCGCGTACCGCCAGGGTGTCGAAGCTGACGCCCTCGAGGTCGCTGTCCAGCCGGCCGGCTTCCCAATCCTGAGCCATGCCCTGTTCTCCCTATCGTTTTCTAAGTCAGTCGTTGTACAGATCGATGATGGCGCTGACCCCGGCGACCTTGGTCTTGGTCGCGTCGTTGCGCGCCTGCTCGATCTTGTTCAGATAGGCTTCGTCGACGTCGCCGGTGATGTATTCACCGTTGAACACGGCGCAATCGAAGTGCTCGATCTTGATCTTGCCGCCCTCGGTGGATTCGATCAGGTCCGGCAGGTCCTGATAGATCAGCCAGTCGGCGCCGATCAGCTCGCAGACTTCTTCGGTGCTGCGGTTGTGGGCGATCAGCTCGTGGGCGCTCGGCATGTCGATGCCGTAGACGTTGGGGTAGCGCACCGCCGGAGCGGCGGAACAGAAGTAGACGTTCTTCGCACCGGCCTCGCGGGCCATCTGGATGATCTGCTTGCAGGTGGTGCCGCGCACGATGGAGTCGTCCACCAGCATCACGTTCTTGCCGCGGAATTCCAGCTCGATGGCGTTGAGCTTCTGGCGCACCGACTTCTTGCGCGCGGCCTGGCCGGGCATGATGAAGGTACGGCCGATGTAGCGGTTCTTGACGAAGCCTTCGCGGAACTTCACGCCCAGGCGGTTGGCCAATTCCAGCGCGGCGGTGCGGCTGGTGTCCGGGATCGGGATGACCACGTCGATGTCGTGCTCAGGGCGCTCGCGCAGGATCTTGTCGGCCAGCTTCTCGCCCATGCGCAGGCGCGCCTTGTAGACCGAGATGCCGTCCATGATGGAGTCCGGACGCGCCAGGTAGACGTGCTCGAAGATGCACGGCGAGTACTGCGGGTTGGCCGCGCACTGGCGGGTGTAGAGCTTGCCTTCCTCGGTGATGTAGACCGCTTCGCCCGGCGCGAGGTCGCGGATCAGGGTGAAGCCGAGTACGTCCAGCGCCACGCTTTCGGACGCGATCATGTACTCCACGCCGTTCTCAGTGTGGCGCTGCCCGAAGACGATCGGACGGATCGCGTTCGGATCGCGGAAACCGACGACACCGTGACCGGTGATCATCGCCACCACGGCATAGCCGCCCACGCAACGGGCATGCACGCCGGCGACGGCGGCGAAGACGTCTTCCTCGGTCGGCTGCAGTTTGTTGCGCACTGCCAGCTCGTGGGCGAACACGTTGAGCAGCACTTCCGAATCGGAGTTGGTGTTCACGTGGCGCAGGTCGGACTCGTAGATTTCCTTGGCCAGCTGCTCGACGTTGGTCAGGTTGCCGTTGTGCGCCAGGGTGATGCCGTAAGGCGAGTTGACGTAGAACGGCTGCGCCTCGGCGGAGCTGGAGCTGCCCGCGGTGGGGTAGCGCACGTGGCCGATGCCGATCTTGCCGACCAGGCGCTGCATGTGGCGCTGCTGGAAGACGTCACGGACCAGGCCGTTGTCCTTGCGCAGGTACAGACGGTCGTCCTGACAGGTGACGATCCCCGCAGCGTCCTGGCCACGATGCTGGAGAACGGTGAGGGCGTCATACAGCGCCTGATTGACGTTCGACTTGCCCACGATACCGACGATGCCACACATGCGACGCAACCCCTAGTTGGTGTTCAGGCTAAAACAATTCCGTATTTGGCAGTATCCACCGGACCTGCCATAGCGGCGACGGCTACCCGTCGCCTGTGCCTGCCCGTCACTGGGCCGGCAGCAAACTACCTGCTCCGGATGGCGGAGCGATGGTAACGCCGGACATCCACTGCCCGGCAAACGTCAGAATGATGTTCTTCGACCAATCGGCGACCATCAGGAAATGCGGCATCAGCACCGATTGCTGCCACCACGGGTCCTGCTGTACCGGCGCGAGGCTGAGCAGTCCAACCACCAGCACCACCAGCAGCACGCCACGGGCGCCGCCGAAAACCATGCCGAGCACACGGTCGGTGCCGGACATACCGGTCACACGCACCAGCTCGCTGATCAGGAAATTGACGAGTGCGCCCAGCAACAGCGTGACGACGAAAAGAAGGGCGCAAGCAGCGATGACACGCCCGGACGGCAACTGGATATAGGGTGCGAGATGCTCGGCCAGCGCGCCGCCGAACATCCAGGCGACCGCACCGGCTACGATCCAGGTGACCAGCGACAGGGCTTCCTTGACGAAACCACGACTCAAGCTGATCAGGCTGGAAATGACGATGATGCCGATCATCGTCCAATCGACCCAGGTAAATGCCACGTTGCGGCCCAGAAACGGAAAGGCCCCGCATTTTAGCAGAGGCCTTTGATTTAGAAGAGCCCCAGTTTGCGATGGGGCTGATTGAATAAAGCTAACGAGCCGGCTCAGCCCCGTTCAGGCTGGAAGCGCACCACAAAGCCATTGAGCTTTTGCTGTTTGCCCAGCTGATCACGCAGGCGATCCGCTTCGGCGCGCTCCACCACCGGACCGACGAACACCCGGTTCATACCATCGAAGCTGCGCACATAGGCGTTGTAGCCCTGGCTGCGCAGGGACTTCTGCAATTCGTCGGCGCGGGCACGGTTGGACAGGCTGGCCAGTTGCACCGACCAGCTCACCGGCAGGTTGTTGCTGTCCAGGCGCTGGGCCGGCGGATTCGCAGGAGCCGCCGGTGTGGCGCTGGCCTGGGGCTGCGGCGCGGGCGCGGCCGGTTTGGGAGTGGTCGGTTGCGGCGCCGGCGCCTTGGGTTGCACCGGCTGGGCAGGCAGACTGGCGATGGGCTCGGAGGGCGCCTGCGCGGACGCCGTCTCCGACGGCGGCACGGCGTTGTCCGCGTCATCGACCTGCGGCTCGGGCACTTCAGTGGGCTGGACCTCGACCGTCGGCATCGCCGGCGGCTTGGGCATCACCGGGGCATCGACCACGACCTGGCGTACATCGTCCTCGCGGGAGAACAGCATCGGCAGGAAGATGACTGCCAGTGCCAGCAGCACCAGCGCTCCGACTACCCGCTGCTTGAGCCCCTTATCGAGCAACGCCATGCAACAACTCCCCTTTGGTCTCTTATTGAGCAGCCTTGGCGAGCCACTCCAGGGCATCCGCCACGCTGTAGAACGATCCGAACACCAGAATCTCGTCGTCGGTGCTTGCTGCATCGCACTGCGCTACCAGCGCCGCGGCGATGTCGCCATGGCAACTGACCTGCGCACCACGCGCCTGAAGCGCGGCTTCCAGCTCCTGGGCCGGACGACTGCGGCCGGTGGGCAGCGGTGCAACGGCCCAATCCTGCACCAAGCCGAGCACGGGTTCCAGTACGCCGTCGAGATCCTTGTCCGCCAGCAGGCCGAACACTGCATGGCGCACGCCCTTGGGCGGCGCCGCGCGCAAGCGGCTGGCCAGGTATTGCGATGCGTGCGGATTATGCCCGACGTCGAGCAGCAAGTGGCGCTCTTCGCCGTGCCATTGCACGGTGCGGCGATCCAGGCGGCCGGTGACACGGGTACGCAGCAACGCCGCGGTCAGCGCATCGGGCTGCCAGGGCAAGTCCAGCAAGGCATAGACCTGCAAGGCCAGCGCCGCGTTCTCCATCGGCAAATCGAGCAGTGGAAGATTGTGCAGGCTCAGCGCTTCGCCCGACGCGGAGCGGCCCCGCCAGTGCCAGTCGCTCTCGCCCATCGCCAGGTCGAAATCGCGACCCCGAAGGATCAGCGGCGAACCCAACTGGCGCGCCTGCTCCAGGATCGGTGCCGGCGGCTCCAGGTCGCCGCACACGGCGGGCTTGCCAGCGCGGAAGATGCCGGCCTTCTCGAAGGCCACGCTTTCGCGGGTATCCCCCAGCCAGTCGGCATGATCGATGCCGATGCTGGTGACCACGGCGATATCGGAGTCGATCAGATTGACCGCATCCAGACGTCCACCCAGGCCGACTTCCAGCACCACCGCATCGAGACTGGCGTGCTCGAACAGCCAGAAGGCCGCGAGCGTACCCATCTCGAAGTAGGTCAGGGAGATTTCGCCACGGGCCGCCTCAACGGCGGCGAAGGCTTCGCAGAGCGCCTCATCGCTGGCTTCGACGCCATCGATGAGCACGCGCTCGTTGTAGCGCAGCAGGTGCGGCGAGCTGTAGACGCCGACACGCTGCCCCTGCTCGCCGAGCATGGCGGCCAGGAAGGCGCAGGTGGAACCCTTGCCGTTGGTACCGGTGACGGTCACCACGCGGGGCGCGGGACGCCCCAGGCCTAGCCGGCCAGCTACCTCACGGGAGCGGTCCAGCCCCATGTCGATTGCCGTGGGGTGGAGTTGTTCGAGGTAGCTGAGCCAGTCGGCAAGGGTACGTTGGGTCATCCTGCGAGCGCGGTATTGGGAGTGTGGGTGAACTTGGCGAGCACCTTGGCCAGGCGCGGACGCAGCTCGGCACGGTGAACGATCATGTCGATGGCGCCGTGCTCCAGCAGGAACTCGCTGCGCTGGAAACCTTCCGGCAGTTTCTCGCGCACGGTCTGCTCGATCACGCGTGGACCGGCGAAGCCGATCAGGGCGCGCGGCTCGCCGACGATCACATCACCGAGCATGGCAAGGCTCGCGGAAACACCGCCGTAGACCGGATCGGTCAGCACGGAAATGAACGGAATGCCTTCTTCGCGCAGGCGGGCCAGCGCAGCGGAGGTTTTGGCCATCTGCATCAGGGAGATCAGCGCTTCCTGCATGCGCGCGCCGCCCGAGGCGGAGAAGCAGATCATCGGGCAACGGTTTTCCAGGGCGTAGTTGGCGGCGCGCACGAAGCGCTCGCCGACGATGGAACCCATCGAGCCACCCATGAAGGAGAACTCGAAGGCGCTGACCACGACCGGCATGCCCATCAGCTTGCCGCTCATGGAGATCAGCGCGTCCTTCTCGCCGGTGTCTTTCTGCGCGGCGGTCAGTCGGTCCTTGTACTTCTTGCTGTCGCGGAACTTCAGGCGATCCACCGGCTCCAGCTCGGCGCCCAGCTCCTCGCGGCCTTCCTCATCGAGGAAGATGTCGATGCGCGCGCGCGCGCCGATGCGCATGTGGTGATCGCACTTGGGGCAGACGTCGAGGGTCTTTTCCAGCTCCGGACGGTACAGCACCGCCTCGCAGGACGGGCACTTGTGCCACAGGCCTTCCGGAACCGAGCTCTTCTTCGCCTCGGAACGCATGATGGAAGGGATCAGCTTGTCTACCAGCCAGTTGCTCATGCTCTCGTCTCCAGTGCAGGGGCACGGCGTGAAGCGCTGCGCGTGCCTCTGAGCAAATTCATCGTCGCGGCTCCGACCTCAAGGCCGAAACCCCTCGCAAACAAAGGCGCCGCCTGGGGCGTCGCCACGAATACACCACTCGATGCGGGTCATCGGCGACAGGCATCGACGACTCCCAACGCTGCCGTGCAGCGATTGGGTAGTGGACGGCGGCTGGCCGCTCGTCGTCACATGAAGATTCCGCGTCACACCACCGACCGGCACTGGGCGATGAAATCACGGATCTTCTGCGCGTCCTTGATCCCCTTGCTCGCCTCTACTCCACCGCTCACGTCCACGGCGTATGGGCGCACCTGGGCGATGGCCTCGGCCACGTTGGCGACCGTCAGGCCGCCAGCCAGGATCAGCGGGCGCGAGACATTCTTCGGCACCAGGGACCAATCGAAAGCCAGACCGGTTCCACCCGGCACGCCTTCGACGTAGGTATCCAGGAGGAAGCCGCTGGCCTGCGGGTAGTTCGCGATCTGCGCCACCACATCGTCACCGGCCTTCACCCGCAACGCCTTGAGATAAGGCTTGTGCCAGCCTGAACAGTCTTCCGGCGTTTCGTCGCCATGGAACTGCAGGATATCCAGCGGCACCGCATCGAGAATCTCGCCGAGTTCGCAGCGGCTGGCATCGACGAACAGGCCCACGGTGCTGACGAAGGGCGGCAGCGCGGCAATGATCGCCCTCGCCTGCTGGATGCTGACCGCGCGCGGACTCCGGGCGTAGAACACCAGGCCGATGGCGTCGGCCCCTGCGGCAGCGGCGACCAGGGCATCCTCGACTCGGGTAATACCGCAGATTTTGATGCGAACGGCTGACAAGATGCAGCAACCTTCAGGCAAGTGATCGATCGATGGTAGCAAATGACCCTGGCATCGTCAGCCAACGACATCCGGCAAACTTGAAAGGAAATGTGGCCCGACATAACGCTGGGGCAGCACGAACTCCTCCGGGTATTCCACGCCCACCAGGTACAGCCCGTAAGGGTGCGCCGTGATCCCGCTGGCACGCCGGTCGCGGGCGGCCAGCGCCTCGGCCGCCCATTCCACCGGGCGCTCACCGGCACCGATGGTCATCAGCATTCCGGCGAAGTTGCGCACCATATGGTGGAGGAAGGCGTTGGCGCGGACATCCAGCACGATGAAGCGCCCATGCTCGATCACTTCCAGGTGATGCACGGTCTTCACTGCCGACTTGGCCTGGCACTGCACCGCACGGAACGAAGTGAAGTCATGAGTACCAACCAGCGCGCGGGCCGCTTCGCGCATGCGCGAGACATCCAGCGGACGGTGGTTCCAGGTGACCTCTTCGGCCATATGCGCCGGGCGGATCTGATCGTTGTAGATCACATAGCGATAGCGCCGCGCCATGGCGGTGAAGCGGGCATGGAAGTGCGCCGGCATCACCTTGGCCCAGGTCACGCTGATATCGTTGGGCAGGTTGGCATTGGTGCCCATGACCCAGGCGATAAGCGAGCGCTCGGCCGTGGTATCGAAATGCACCACCTGCCCACTCGCGTGCACCAGTGCATCGGTGCGGCCCGCGCACATCAGCGAGACCGGATGATCGGCCACCCGGGACAGGGCTTTTTCCAGCGCGCCCTGCACGGTCGGCACACCATTTTCCTGGCGCTGCCAACCGCGATAACGCGAGCCTTTGAATTCGACGCCCAGGGCAATCCTGGAAACGCCAACGGCGGCCGATTCGGCCGCCGCTGAGGGTACTGCTTCAATCATTTAAAGAGAGCCTTCCGGCTCAGGCGATACGCCCGAGCAATTCACGCGCTTCCTGCTGCTGGTTGTCGTTACCCTCGGTGAGCACTTCATCGAGGATGTCGCGGGCGCCTTCAGTGTCGCCCATGTCGATATAGGCACGCGCCAGGTCGAGCTTGGTGGCGGCCTCGTCGGCGCCGGAGAGGAAGTCGAACTCATCCTCGTCGTCGGCACCGTCGCCTGGCAGCGCCAGGTCATCTGCGGCGACGAAACCGTCTTCAGCGCCAACGCCTTCGTCAGCGGCAAAGCCACCGTCGAAGGCCGGAGCCGGAGTTTCCGCAACGTCATTCTCGGCCGACAGGCGATCCAGTTCGGCGCTCACTTCGTCCAGCTGCGCCGCGAAGCTGTCGTCGGCCTTGGCCGGAGCAGGCTCATCGTCAGCCAGGGACAGGTCGAAGTCATCGGGGAGATCTTCCGCCAACGGCGATTTGGTCTCGGTGTCGAGACTGAACTCCTCGGGGCTCACGCCGGACAGCGACGCGGTGTCGTCGTCCAGGCCCAGCAGGAAGTCATCTTCGGCGGAGGTGGCGGAGATATGGGTGTCCTTCTCCAGATCCAGGGAGAAGTCCGACAGGTCATCGACCAGCGACGGGCTCGACGGCGACGTTGCGGGCCGCTCTTCCGGAAGATCCAGATCGAAAGCGAACTCATCGTCCGCCTTGTTGCTCGCCACCGGCTCCGGAGCGCTGAAAGCCAGGTCGTCATCCAGATCGAAACTCGAGAGTGCAAGATCGTCGCTGCGTTCGGCAGCCGGCGCGGCAGGCTTGTCTTCACCCAACTCCAGATCGTCCAGCGCCAGGTCGAAGGCATCATCCAGATCGTTGTGCGGCTGGGTGGCGGCTTGCGCTTCGACAGCCGGCGCTTCTACCTCGAAGTCATCCAGGCTGAAGCCATCGAGATCATCGCTCGCCGCGACGGCAGCAAGACCACCGCCGACCGCAGCCAGGGCGACCATGCCGGGATAGCGGGATTTCAGCTGTTCGACCTGCGGGTCGGCACCGCCGATTTCACGCAGCTCGTTCTCCTGGCGGGCGAAGCCTTCGCGATCACCGATCTCGGCGTAGACCTCCATCAGCTTCAGACGCAGGTCGGCGCGCTGCGGCTCGTCGTAGATGGCACCCTGCAGCAGTTCGGCGGCCTGGTTGAAGCGGCCATAGGCGATATAGATGTCCGCCTCGCCCAGCGCATCGCTGGTCTGCGCGGCAACACGTTCGGGCGCCTGCTGGCTGGGAACGGCCACTTCGGCGGCCTGGGCCACGTCCAGGTCATCCAGATCGCTGCCGGCGAGGCTCAGGTCATCATCCAGCACCGGCTCGTCCTCGACGGAGCGAGCGGCCAGATCTTCCTGTTCCTTGGCGGCGCGACGGCGCGAAATGATCATCAGCAGAACCAGCAGCGCCAATAGCGCACTGCCTGCGATGATGCCCAGCCACAGTGGGTTGGCGAGGATTTCGTCGAGAATGCTGGTTTCGGCCTGCTCGACCGGAGCCGCCGCGGGCGCCGGAGCGGGCGCGGGCTTCTGCGCCTCGGGAGCAGGAGCAGGCGCAACCGGAGCGGGAGCTGGCGCGGGTGCAGGCGCCGGCTGAACGGGCGCTTCGGCGGCCGGCGCGGGCGGCGTTCCGCTATCGCCGGAAGGAGCCGAAGGCTCTGCCGGGGTTACGGGGGCGACCGGCTGAGCGGCGGAGTCCGCGCCCGGAGCGGGGACCGGAACCGACGCAGCAGCATCGGCGGGTTTGCCGCTGCCCAGCTCATTCTGCAGCTTTGCCAGTTGCGCATCTTTCAGCGCAATGAGCTTCTGCAGCTTGTCCATCTGACTCTGCAGGTCGGTCATGCGACCCTGCAGCTCGTCATTTTCGCGACGAGTACTGTCGAGGCTTTCCTTGGTGACGGCAAGCTTGTCGGCCACGGCCTGGCCGTCCTTGCTGCCCTTGTCGCCACCCTTGGCCTTGCCGTTCTCGCCGGAAAGCAGGCGCAGGCTGTCCTTGGTTTCGGCCTGGGCCGGAGCGGCGCCCGCGTTGGCGCGCGGCGTAGCGTCGAGCTGGCGCGCGCCGCCGGTCGGTAGACTACGGCCTTCACGCCAGGCGCTGTACTGCTGATTCACCTGGGAGACGGCTTCGGGCTGGGTACGCGCCTTGATCTGCTCGGCATCGGGCAGGCGCAGCACCTGGCCGCTCTTCAGGCGGTTGATGTTGCCGCCGAGGAAAGCGTCGGGATTCAGGTCCTGGATCGCCAGCATGGTCTGCTGGACGGAAACGCTGCCGTCCGGGCGGGCGCGCGCGGCGATTTCCCAGAGGGTGTCATTGCGGCCGGTACGGTACTCGTTGCCTTCCAGGCGACGCGACGGCGCGGGAGCGGCGGCAACCGGGCGGGGCGCAGCGGTGGCAGTCGGGCGCGGTGCGGCAGTGGCGGCCGGGCGCACCACCGGTGCAGGCGCGGCCATCGGCGCGCGCGGCACGGCAGCGGCGGTCTGCGGGGAATACAGTGGCGGATCGAGCAGGACGGTGTACTCGCGGAGCAACCGGCCATTGGGCCAGAGCACTTCCACGAGGAAGTTCAGGTAGGGCTCCTGCACCGGACGATCGGAGGTCACGCGGATGACGCTCTTGCCGTTCGGCTTGACGATGGGAGTGAACTTCAGACCGGTCAGGAAATACTGACGGTCGACGCCGGCCTTGTTGAAGTCTTCCGGCGATGCCAGCTTCGGAATCACCTCGGCCGAGGACAGATCACGCACTTCGACCAGGTCGATCTCGGCATCCAGCGGCTGGTTCAGTGACGAACGCAGGTGGATGTCTCCCAACCCCAGTGCATGCGCCATGCCGGAGGTCAATGCCGTAGCAGCTGCGATTGCCTGCACCAGTTTACGAAGCCGGACCATAATTTAATCCCTTGTTTTAATAGCTTTTTTCTGGATTAGAACAACGTCTATCGGGCGCCGCTGCCCATCACACCGCCGATCTCCTCGGCAGTGCTTTCCCCCATCAGCGACGTTCCCGGCCAGTATTGCCAAGCTAGAATACTTCTTCAAATATTCGGTAAGTATCTTTTACAGATAGTGTTTTATCAACAATTCGGCCAAGTTCACAGCATTCAGCGCCGCGCCTTTTCTCACATTATCTGACGCAATCCACAAATTCAGTTCGCACGAATCTGACAGACCGGTCCGTAGGCGACCGACATAGACACTATCCTGCCCCTGCGCATCGCCGATGACAGTCGGATAATCGTCTTCCACCAGCTCGACTCCCTCGGCCGCCTCCAGAGCGGCGCTGACCGACGCCAGGGACACCGGCGCCGCCGTCTTGATCGACAGCATGAGCACGTCACCGAAGAACACCGGGGCGAGACTGCAGGTAACGCTCAGGCCATCCTTCACTTCGGGGAATAACGTGGCGAGCTCCGCAGCCATACGCCGCTCCACTACGGAATAACCCTGCTCATCGACGCCGCCCACTTGCGCGAGCATGTTGAAGGCGAACTGACGGTCCAGCAGGCGCGGCTCCAGCGGGCGGGCATTGAGCAATTCGGCGGTTTGCCGTGCCAGTTCCTGCACACCTTCGCGCCCCAGCGCCGAGGCGGACAGGCAGGCGGCCACGTTGACCTGGCGGAGCTCCACTACGCCGCGCAATGCGACAAGGACTTCAGCGACCTCGGCAGCAGGCGCGGCGGGCGCCGCGATCACGGCGGGGAGGTCAAGCGTATCCAGCACTTCGGCGTTTACGCTGGCCAGCGCCAGTTGCGCCCCGGCCTTGCCGAGGGAAGCGCCACTGAGGTCGATCACGCTGCAGCCCGCCGCCCGCGCGCGAACGGCGCAGTCGCTGGCCGCCTCGGCACCGATCGAAAGGAAGACCAGGCGTACCTTGGCGAAATCGAAGTCGGCGAGATTGCCGACCCGGATATTGCGCCCGCGGAAGCCCATCGACTTGCCGGCGGACTCGCCGCTGGCCAGCAGATACAGGTTGGTGACGGGAGCGTCACGTTCTTCCAGGAGTTCGACCAGAGCCTCGCCCACGAGTCCAGTGGCGCCAACTACGGCAATGTCGATGGTTTCAGGCATCCGGGGTCTCGCATTCGGTGGGAAAAGTAGCGCAGCACTTTACTGCCCCCACCGGCGGCGAAGCAATCGAGTGCCCCGCCGCCTATCGCCGCATCTCAGGGACGCGAGCCGTCACCCGCGGCCTGGGCGGTCAACGCCGCGGCGGTCTGGGCGACCTCCCCGGCCGCCGCTTGCGGATTGACGGCAGCCGACGCCGGCTGCGCTTTGGCGCGATCCTGCTCGGCCAGACGCGCGATCAGGCCGGCGATCTGCGCATCCTTCAACTCGATCAGCTTGTTCAGTTTCTGCGTCTGGCTTTCCAGGTCGGAAATCCGGCTGCGCAGCTCATCGCCTTCACGACGAGCGCTGTCCAGGCCTTCCTGGGCGACCGCCAATTGCTCGGCCTCGACCTTCTCGCTGTTCTTGCCCGGACGTCCGGAGAGCAGGCGCAGGTTGTCGCGCGCCTCGGCCTTCGCGGGCGCGGCGCCTGCCTCGGCCTTATGCGTAGCGTCCAGTTGCCGTCCCTGCTGGGCTACCTGCGGATTGCTGCGGGCTTTCCACTGGGCGCTTTGCGATTCGACAAAGGCCGTCGCCTGGGCATGGCTTTGCTCGCCAATCTGCTGCGCGCTCGGCAGCCGCAGCACCTGGCCGACCTTCAGTCGGTTGATGTTGCCATCGACGAACGCATCCGGATTCATTCGCTGGATCGCAGCCATGGTCTGCATGACCGATACGCCCGTGGACGGACGATTGCGCGATGCGATATCCCAGAGAGCATCGTTGCGCTGGATGCGGTAGCTGTCGGCAGCCTGGGTGGCCTGCGCAGGCTGCACCTGCGCCGCGCGGACCGGAGTGATCGGCGTTGCCGCGATGGCGGGCGGCGTTACCGGGCTTGCCACATAGCTGGGCGGGTCCAGCAGTATGGTGAATTCGCGCACCAGACGGCCTTGCGGCCAGACGACCTGCAGCACGAAGTTGAGGTACGGCTCGCGGATAGGACGCGATGAATTGATACGGATGACGCCGCGGCCATTGCGGCCGACGTCCGGGATAAAGCTCAGGCCGCTGGTCACGACACTGCGGTCCACGCCCAGCCGCTCGAAATCCTGCGCCGACGCCAGGCTGACCTTCACCTCTTCGGAGGTCAGGTCGGCCACGCCGCGCAATTCGATATTGGCCGAGAGGGTCTGCCCCAGCACCGCCCGCGAGGAAATCTCGCCCAGCTCCAGGGCGCCTGCCATACCCGGCACGCAAGCCGCGGCCACCGCCGTCGCCAACAACAATCTGTGTAACCGAGCCATCCTCTCCCCCGCTGCTTGCTATGGCCGGCGCGAAAGGACGCACCGAAACCTGTCCCCATGGACGGGCTGCGAGGATAGCGACTGGTTCCCGGCTGCTTTTCCGGCTACGTCACAGAAACTGGCGTCAACAGGCCGACGGTCACGCGGACTGGCGTATTTGTGCAGTGGTTCACCTACACAAAGGGAACTTCTCGTGCATCAGAAAGCACGACGCCGGCACTGGGCCGGCGTCGTGGGATCACGCAGAGCGGATCAACGCTCGAGCAGGATGCGCAGCATGCGGCGCAGCGGCTCGGCGGCGCCCCACAGCAGTTGGTCGCCGACGGTGAAGGCACCGATGTACTGCGAGCCCATGTTGAGCTTGCGCAGACGGCCGACCGGAACGCTCAGGGTGCCGGTGACGGCTGCCGGAGTCAGTTCGCGCATGCTGATCTCGCGCTGGTTCGGGATCAGCTTGACCCAGGGGTTGTGCTGGCTGATCAGGCCTTCGATGTCCGCGATGGGCACATCCTTGTTCAGCTTGATGGTCAGCGCCTGGCTGTGGCAGCGCATGGCGCCGATGCGCACGCAGATGCCGTCGACCGGGATCGGGTTCTTGAAGCGACCGAGGATCTTGTTGGTCTCCGCCTGGCCTTTCCACTCTTCGCGGCTCTGGCCGTTCGGCAGTTCCTTGTCGATCCACGGGATCAGGCTGCCGGCCAGCGGAGCGCCGAAGTTCTCGGTCGGCATGGCATCGCTGCGGATGGCCTCGGCGACCTTGCGGTCGATGTCGAGGATGGCGCTGGACGGGTTGGCCAGGTCATCGGCGACGGAGGCATTGATGGCGCCCATCTGCTTGATCAGCTCGCGCATGTTCTGCGCGCCGGCGCCGGAGGCCGCCTGGTAGGTCATGGCGGACATCCACTCGACCAGGCCGGCTTCGAACAGGCCGCCCAGGGCCATCAGCATCAGGCTGACGGTGCAGTTGCCGCCGATGTAGTTCTTGGTGCCAGCGTCCAGCGAATTGTCGATGACCTTGCGGTTGACCGGGTCGAGGACGATGACCGCGTCATCCTGCATGCGCAGGCTGGAGGCGGCGTCGATCCAGTAGCCCTGCCAGCCGGCTTCGCGCAGCTTGGGGAAGACTTCGCTGGTGTAGTCGCCACCCTGGCAGGTCAGGATGACGTCGAGGGTTTTCAGTTCCTCGATGCTGTAGGCGTCCTTGAGGGGGGCAATGTCCTTGCCAATGGACGGGCCTTCGCCACCCACATTGGAGGTGGTGAAGAACACCGGCTCGATCAGGTCGAAGTCCCGCTCTTCCAGCATCCGCTGCATGAGCACCGAACCCACCATGCCACGCCAACCGATCAGACCTACACGCTTCATCGCTACTACACCTTCAAGTATTTAGAGGGCCGTCGCTCCCGCCTTCCTACAGAGTGCCGGGAGCGAACGAACCGGAGAGATTACAGATTCCGCAGAGCCGCGACTACCGCATCGCCCATTTCGCGGGTACCGACCTTGGTGCAGCCTTCGGACCAGATGTCACCGGTGCGCAGGCCCTGGTCGAGCACCAGGCTGACGGCCTTCTCGATGGCGTCGGCGGCGGCGCCTTCGTTGAAGGTGTAACGCAGCATCATCGAGACCGAGAGGATGGTCGCCAGCGGGTTGGCGATGCCCTTGCCGGCGATGTCCGGCGCGGAACCGTGGCAAGGCTCGTACATGCCCTTGTTGTTCGAGTCCAGCGAGGCAGAAGGCAGCATGCCGATGGAGCCGGTGAGCATGGAAGCCTCATCCGACAGGATGTCGCCGAACATGTTGTCGGTCACCATCACGTCGAACTGCTTCGGCGCGCGGACCAGTTGCATGGCGGCGTTGTCGACGTACATGTGCGACAGCTCGATGTCCGGATAGTCCTTGGCGACTTCCTCGACCACTTCGCGCCACAGCTGGCTGGAAGCCAGGACGTTGGCCTTGTCCACCGAGCACAGCTTCTTGTTGCGCACACGGGCCATGTCGAAGCCGACACGGGCGATGCGGCGGATTTCGCTTTCGCTGTACGGCAGGGTGTCGTACGCCTGGCGCTCGCCGTTCTCCAGTACGCGCTGCTCGCGCGGTTGGCCGAAGTAGATGCCACCGGTCAGCTCACGGACGATGAGGATGTCGAGGCCGGCGACCACTTCGGGCTTCAGGCTGGAGGCATCGGCCAGTTGCGGGTAGAGGATGGCCGGACGCAGGTTGCCGAACAGGCCCAGTTGCGAGCGGATCTTCAGCAGGCCGCGCTCAGGGCGGATGTCACGCTCGATCTTGTCCCATTTCGGGCCGCCCACGGCGCCCAGCAGGACGGCGTCGGAGTTGCGCGCGCGCTCCAGGGTCTCGTCGGCCAGCGGTACGCCATGCTTGTCGATGGCGGCGCCACCGATCACGTCTTCGGTCAGTTCGAAGCCCAGGGCGAACTTGTCGTTGGCCAGCTCCAGCACCTTGACCGCTTCGGCCATGATTTCCGGACCGATACCGTCGCCGGGGAGAACCAGAATCTGTTTGCTCATCTCTCTGCTCACTTTTTAAAAGTCGCTTGGCAAAAAACGTAACGCCCCGGGCGGCCCACGCCACCCGGAGCGGTCAAAAGCTGAAATCAGCGCTCGGCCCAGAGCACCAGCACGTCGGTGCTGAAGGAACCCTCGGCGTCGATCTCGAAATACTCGCGCACCTCGTCGCCCACCGAAAGCTGCAGGGCACGAATGGCCTGGCGCATCACTTCCGGAGTGCGCATCCGCTCGACCCAGGAGGTGAACTCCAGGCGCAGGCGTTGGCGGCTGCAGCCCGTGACGGCAAGCCCCGCCTCACCCACCAGGCGCGCCCACTCGGACGGCGAATAATCGCGCACATGGCTGGTGTCGCGCAGCACTTCGACTGCCTGTAAATGCGTATCCAGCAGCGGCAGGCCAGGTGCCGTCACGTCGATGAAGCAGGCCACGCCGCCCGGCTTGAGCACCCGGCGCACGTCGCGCAGCGCCTGGCCGACATCCCGCCAGTGGTGCGCGGAATAGCGGCTGAAGACGAAGTCGAACTCGCCATCCTCGAACGGCAGCTGCTCGGCGGCGCCGCAGCGGGTGGAGATGTTGCCCAGCCCGCGCTCCGCGGCTGCCGAAGCCACCACATCGAGCATCTGTTGCGACAGATCGTAGGCCACCACCTCGCCGGCCAGCGGCGCGACGTTGAAACTCACATGCCCCGCCCCGCAGCCGAGGTCCAGCACACGCGCGCCAGTGGTCGCCGACAGTCGCTCGCGCAGCTGGGCGAATTCCTCACCCTGGGCGTGGACAGCGCTGGTCAGGTAAGCGTTGGCCTGGGCACCGAACTGGCGCTGTACCACTTGCTCATGGCGACTCTGGGTCATGGCTTTCTCCTTGGTGTTGGCTGCTGCGGCGCCCTCAGGCGTCGCGGAACAACCAGGGTTGCTGCTGTTTGTAACCGGTTTCGAAGTTGCGAATGGCGTCGGCGTCCTGCAGGGTCAGGCCGATGTCGTCCAGGCCGTTGAGCAGGCAGTGCTTGCGGAACGCGTCCACTTCGAAGCTGTACTGCTTGCCGTCCGGACGGGTCACGGTCTGCGCGGCCAGGTCGACGGTCAGTTGGTAGCCCTCGGTGGCTTCGCACTGGGCGAACAGCTCGTCCACTTCTTCGTCCTTCAAAATGATCGGCAGCAGGCCGTTCTTGAAGCTGTTGTTGAAGAAGATGTCGGCGAAGCTCGGCGCGATCACGGTGCGGAAGCCGTACTCGTCCAGCGCCCACGGCGCGTGCTCGCGGGAGGAGCCGCAACCGAAGTTCTCACGGGCGAGCAGCACACTGGCGCCCTGGAAGCGCGGGAAGTTGAGGACGAAGTCCTTGTTGATCGGGCGCTTGGAGTTGTCCTGGTTCGGCTGGCCAACGTCCAGGTAACGCCACTCGTCGAACAGGTTCGGGCCAAAGCCGGTGCGCTTGATCGACTTGAGGAATTGCTTGGGGATGATCTGGTCGGTGTCGACGTTGGCGCGGTCGAGCGGCGCGACGAGACCGGTGTGCTGGGTAAAGGCTTTCATCTATGGGTCTCCTCAGGCCTGCATCAATTCACGTACGTCGATGAAACGACCGGTCACCGCGGCGGCGGCGGCCATCGCCGGGCTCACCAGGTGAGTACGACCACCGGCGCCCTGGCGGCCTTCGAAGTTGCGGTTGGAGGTGGAAGCGCAATGCTCGCCACTTTCCAGGCGGTCCGGGTTCATCGCCAGGCACATGGAGCAGCCCGGTTCACGCCATTCGAAGCCGGCTTCGATGAAGATCTTGTCCAGGCCTTCCTGTTCGGCTTGCGCCTTGACCAGGCCCGAGCCCGGCACGACCAGCGCCTGTTTCACAGTGGCAGCGACCTTGCGACCCTTGGCCACGGCGGCGGCGGCGCGCAGGTCTTCGATGCGCGAGTTGGTGCAGGAGCCGATGAACACGCGGTCCAGCTGGATATCGGTGATCGCCTGGTTGGCGTTCAGGCCCATGTACTTGAGTGCACGGACGATGGAGTCGCGCTTGACCGCATCAGCTTCGGCGGCCGGGTCCGGCACGTTCTGGTCCACCGCGAGGACCATCTCCGGGGAAGTACCCCAGCTGACCTGCGGTTTGATGTCCTCGGCACGCAGCTCGACGATGGTGTCGAAGTGCGCATCGGCGTCGGACACCAGGTCGCTCCAGGCTTCCACGGCCTTGGCCCAGTCACCGCCCTGGGGCGAGAACGGACGACCCTTCACGTACTCGATGGTCTTCTCGTCGCACGCCACCATGCCGACGCGGGCACCCGCTTCGATGGACATGTTGCAGATGGTCATGCGGCCTTCCATGGACAGGTCGCGGATGGCGCTGCCGGCGAATTCCAGGGCATGGCCGTTGCCGCCCGCGGTGCCGATCTTGCCGATCACCGCGAGGACGATGTCCTTGGCAGTCACGCCGAAGGGCAATTTGCCTTCCACGCGGACCTGCATGTTCTTCATCTTCTTGGCGACCAGGCACTGGGTGGCGAGCACGTGCTCCACCTCGGAGGTGCCGATGCCGTGGGCCAGCGCACCGAAGGCGCCGTGGGTCGAGGTGTGCGAGTCGCCGCAAACCACGGTCATGCCCGGCAGGGTCGCGCCCTGCTCCGGGCCGACCACGTGGACGATGCCCTGGCGGACGTCGTTCATCTTGAACTCGAGGATGCCGAAGTCATCGCAGTTCTCGTCCAGGGTCTGGACCTGGATGCGCGACACTTCGTCGGCGATGGCCTGGAGGCCACCCTTGCGCTCGGCCTGGGTGGTCGGCACGTTGTGGTCCGGGGTCGCGATGTTCGCATCGATGCGCCACGGCTTGCGGCCGGCCAGGCGCAGGCCTTCGAAGGCCTGCGGGGAAGTCACTTCGTGAAGGATGTGGCGGTCGATGTAGATGAGCGACGAACCATCGTCACGGCGCTTCACCTCGTGCATTTCCCAGAGTTTGTCGTAGAGCGTCTTGCCGGCCATCAGAGAGTCCTCATCAGCGTCTTTCTATGCCCCTAGGGCTTGTGGGGATGATGCTATGGGTTGTCATCGAATAACTCAAATTCATATTTTTTATCCAAAGGATTCCCACGAGGAATACGGTGCGTTATAAAAGTCTGGCGCCGCCTTCAGAGCGCAGGGAGTCGACATGGACCTGACCAGCCTCAACACCTTCCTCGCCATCGCCGAGTCGGGCAGCTTCTCCGAAGCCGGCGAGCGTCTGCACCTGACGCAACCGGCCATCAGCAAGCGCATCGCCGCCCTGGAGAACCAGCTGGGGGTGCGCCTGTTCGACCGCGTCGGCCGCGAAGTGACCCTGACTGAATCCGGCCGTGCCCTGCTGCCGCGCGCCTACCAGATCCTCAACGTGCTGGACGACACCCGCCGCGCCCTGACCAACTTGAACGGCGAGGTGAGCGGCCGACTGGTCCTGGCCACCAGCCACCACATCGGCCTGCATCGTCTGCCGCCGCTGCTGCGCGCCTTCACCAAGGCCCACCCGCAGGTGGCGCTGGATATCCAGTTCTGCGACTCGGAAGTGGCCTACGAGGAGATTCTCCACGGCCGTGCCGAGCTGGCCGTGATCACCCTCGCCCCGGAAACCGCCGAGCCCGTACGCGCCGTGCCGGTGTGGGATGACCCGCTGGACTTCGTCGCCGCCCCCGAGCATCCGCTGTCGGTGCAGGGCCCGGTGTTCCTCGCCGACGTGGCGCGGCACCCGGCGGTGTTCCCCGGTGGCAACACCTTCACCCACCACATCGTGCGGCGCATGTTCGAGGCCGAGGGCCTGACGCCGAACATCGGCATGAGCACCAACTACATGGAAACCATCAAGATGATGGTCTCCATCGGCCTGGCCTGGAGCGTACTGCCTCGCACCATGCTGGATGACAGCGTCGTACGCCTGCCGCTACAGGACATCCAGCTCAGCCGCCAGCTGGGCTACATCCTGCACACCGAGCGCACCCTGTCCAACGCCGCACGGGCCTTCATGCGCCTGCTCGATGCCCAGGCGGCCGAACTTGCGCCTGTCGCGGCCTAACCTCTATTGTTCTGACAGAACTAGAAGAAGGGGCCCGAATGCCCGTCCGCACGTCACATCGCGATAGCCGGCCCTGCTTGGCCGACGCCGACAGACACAGTGGGAGCGACGCATGAGCCGCGATCCGCACTCGCCCCCATCCGCCCCCGACGGCCAGGATCAGTTCGCCAAAGCCTTCCACACCGCTCCCGATGCGATGGTCATCACCGACCGGGACAGCGGAAAATTCCTCGAACTCAATGCCAGTTTCGTCGACCGCTTCGGCTGGAGCCGCGAAGAGGCCCTCGGCCGCACCTCCGTGCAACTCGGACTCTGGCGCAGCCTCGACGAACGCCAGCGGATGCTCGACAAGATCACCACCGAGCGGCAGATCGACGGCTTCGAAGTCACCCTGCTGACCCGCACCGGCGAAATCCGCAGCGCTCGCGTCTACGGCTGCCAGATCGAACTGGACGACCACCCGTGCCTCGTCCTGACGGTCCGCGACATCACCCATGTGCGCGCTCAGGAACAGGCCCTGCGCGACAGCCAGGAGCGCCTCGACCTGGCTCTGGATTCCGCGCAACTGGGCATCTGGGACTGGCACATTCCCAGCGGCCTGCTCTACGGCTCGGCGCGCGCCGCCGTTCTGCACGAATTGCCGGACCGGGATTTCCACGGACCCTTCGGCGAGTTCTTCGCCTGCGTCGACAAAACCGACCGCCAGCGCATGCGCCAGGCCTACGCCAGGCTGGCCCGCGGGCCGGAGAACGACTACCAGTTCACCTACCGCGCCCAGCTCGACTCCGGCGAAGTACGCTACCTGGAGAGCCGCGCCCGGCTTTACCGCAATGCCGAGGGCAAGCCGCTACGCATGGCCGGCACCCTGCTCGACATCACCGAGCGTGTACTGCGCGAGCGCAGCCTGCAGGCCTCGGAAGAGAAATTCGCCAGCCTGTTCCAGGGCAGTCCCGACCCGATCTGCGTCTCAAGGGTGCGCGACGGCGAATTCATCGAGGTCAACCCAAGCTTCTGCAGCACCTTCGGCTGGACCGCCGAGGACATCATCGGCCGCTCCTCGCACCAGGTGACCTTCTGGGCCGATCATCACCAGCGCTCGCGCCTGTTCGAACAACTGATGCGCGACCATTCGCTACAGAACGTGGAGGTGCAGTTCCTCACGCAGGGCGGCCAGACGATCACCTGCATGGTGGCCAGCCGACTGATCTGGGTCGACCGCCAGCTGTGCATCCTGTCCACCTTCCGTGACGTCACTCGGCGCCTGCAGGCCGAGGCGGCGCTGAAGGCCAGCCAGGAGAAATTCGCCAAGGCGTTCCACTCGAGTCCCGATGCGATCACCATCACCGAGCGCGAAACAGGCCGCTACATCGAGGTCAACGAAGGCTTCCACCGCCTCACCGGCTACCGCACCGACGAAGTGCTCGGCCAGACCGCCCTGAGCATCAATATCTGGGCCGATCCGGACGAACGACTGAACATGATCGCCGCGCTGAACCGCGACGGCTTCGTCCATCACCTGGAAATGCGCGGTCGCCACCGCGACGGGACGATCAAGACGGTGGATGTCTCCGTCGAGCCCATCGAATTGGGCGGCGTAAACTGCCTGTTGCTCACCGCGCGCGACACCAGCGAGCTGCGTGAAGCCGAGGCGCGCATCCAGCACCTGGCTTACCACGATGCGCTGACCGACCTGCCCAACCGCGCGCTGCTGATGGACCGTCTCAAGCAGCAGATTTCCCTGCTGCAACGCCACAGCCTGCGCGGCGCGCTGCTGTTCCTCGACCTCGACCACTTCAAGCACATCAACGATTCCCTCGGCCACTCCGTCGGCGATTCGATCCTGCAGATGGTCACCGCGCGCCTGGAGGCCAGCGTGCGCCAGGAAGACACCGTGGCGCGCCTGGGCGGCGACGAGTTCGTGGTGCTGATCACCGGCATCGAAGGCAGTCGCCTGGACACCGCCCAGCAGGTGCGCCAACTGGCGGAAAAACTGCGCGACCTGCTGGCCGAGCCGATGCTGCTGGATGGCCACCGCCTGCAGATCACACCGAGCATCGGCATCGCGCTGATCCCCGACGACGGGGCTACCCCGGACGACCTGCTCAAGCGCGCCGACATCGCCATGTACCGCGCCAAGGATGCAGGGCGCAATACCGTGCAACTGTTCCACGAATCCATGCAGCAAGCCGCCAGTGAGCGCCTGCGCCTGGAGAACGGCCTGCGCATGGCGCTCAGCCGGCGTGAATTCACCCTGCACTATCAACCGCAGGTGGATGCCCGCGGCTCGCTCATCGTCGGCGCCGAAGCGCTGCTGCGCTGGTACCACCCAACGCGCGGCGCGCAGTCACCGGCCAGTTTCATCCGTGTGCTGGAAGACAGCGGGCTGATCGTCGAGGTCGGCCAGTGGGTCATCGAGGAGGCCTGCCACACCGGCGCGCGACTGCTGGCCGAGGGCCGCATCGACGCCGAGAACTTCAGCCTGAGCGTGAACATCAGCCCGCGGCAGTTCCGCCAGAGCGATTTCGTCGAGCGCCTGCTTGCCGTGCTGCACAAGGCCAAGCTGCCACCCAGCCTGCTCAAGCTGGAGATCACCGAAGGCATCGTGATCCAGCAACTGGACGACACTATCGCGCGCATGGAGCGCCTGCGCGAAGCCGGTGTGCGCTTCGCCATGGATGACTTCGGTACCGGCTATTCATCGCTGACCTACCTCAAGCGCCTGCCGGTGGACAGCCTGAAGATCGACCAGAGCTTCGTGCGCGATGCACCCAACGACAGCAACGACGCGGAAATCGTCCGCGCCATCGTCGCCATGGGGCACAGCCTCGGGCTGGAACTGGTGGCCGAAGGCGTGGAAACCCCGGAACAGCTGGCGCTGCTGGCCGAACAGGGCTGCCACCTGTACCAGGGCTACCTGTTCAGCCGGCCGGTACCACTGGACGACTTCATCGCCCTGCTGCCCTGCCGCGACACGCAGCAGGCAACCTGAGGCCCGCTACTGCGCGGGCCGCAGCTCCGACATCACCACCATCACCTGCGCCTCGTCGGCATCACCATCATTGAGGTAGAGGTGGCCGACGCTACTGTCGAAATACGCCGTCTCGCGCGGCCCGATGCTCACTGACTCCCCCGTCTCGAACTGGATGCGCACGCGACCGGCCACCACCATGGCGAACTCCTGACCGGGGTGGCGAACGTAGTCGTCGAACTCGCCGACCTCGCGGGCAAAGATGCGCGCGTACAGCGGCGTCATATTGCGTTGCGGGAAATCACCGGCAATCGGGTAGTACTCGTAACCCCCAGTGTCGTAGCCGGCAGCATCGTCGACGCGAGTCTTCACGAAAGTCTTAAGACCCGCCAGGACGCCGACGGGCGGCAGCGGGCGGAACAACTGGGCGATATCCACCTGCAGAGCACGGGCGGCGGCGGCCAGCTTGTCGTAGCTCACTGCGACCTGCGCCAGCTCCATCTTCGACAACGTGGAAACCGCCACGCCAGACAGGTCGGAGAGCTGTTTCAGGGTCAGCTTCTGCTGCTTGCGAACCGCCCGCAGGCGCGCTCCGACTTCGTCTCGATCCAGCTGCTGGGGCTTGGGTAGTGCTTGGGCGGTTTCGCTCATGGGACTTCTCGTGAGGGGGCCGACGAAAGTTTACCGGGCCTTGCCTTTGTCGCAAAAATTCTCATATCTTAGATTTCTCACATAAGAGAAATTCTCCAGAAGGCCCTTGCAGTGAGCCATTTCGATTTCGTCATCATCGGCGCCGGCATTGCCGGCGCCTCCCTCGCCTACCGCCTGAGCGAGACGCACAAGGTGCTGGTACTGGAACGCGAAGAGCAGCCCGGCTACCACTCCACCGGGCGTTCGGCCGCCATGTTCATGGAGGCCTACGGCACCCCGCAGATCCAGGCACTGACCCGCGCCAGCCGCACCTTCTACGAAAACCCGCCGGCCGGATTCAGCGAGCACCCGATCCTTACTCCGCGCGGTTGCCTGTATGTTGGCGGCCCGGAACACATCGCGTTGCTGAAAGAGGCCGAAGCCACGCCGGGTGTGGAGCGCATCAGCACCGAACAGGCGCTGGAGCTCCTCCCTAGCCTGCGCGCCGACGCCATCATCGGCGCGCTCTACGAACCCGACGCCCGCGACCTCGACGTACATGCCCTGCACCAGGGCTACCTGCGTGCGCTGCGCCAGCGCGGCGGCGAGCTGCGCTGCAACCGCGAGCTACTCTCGGCTCGATACGCCAATGGCCGCTGGACGCTGGAACTCAGCCATGGCGAAGTCATACAGGCCGCGCAACTGGTCAACGCCGCCGGTGCCTGGGCCGATCACCTGGCCAAGCGCTGCGGCATCCGCCCGATCGGCCTGCAACCCTGCCGCCGTACCGCCTTTACCTTCCCCGCGCCCGATGGCGTGGACATCAGCCAGTGGCCGACGGTGATCGGCATCGACGAAAGCTTCTACTTCAAGCCGGACGCCGGCCAACTGCTCGGCTCGCCCGCCAACGCCGACCCGGTGGAAGCCCAGGACGTGCAACCCGAAGAATTGGACATCGCCATCGGCGTGCACCACATCGAAGAGCACACCACCCTGGCGATCCGCCGGCCGAACCACAGCTGGGCCGGTCTGCGCTCATTCGTCAGTGACGGCGACCTGGTCATCGGCGCCGACGCGCAGAACCCGGCGTTCTTCTGGCTGGCCGCCCAGGGTGGATACGGCATCCAGTCCGCCGACGGCGTGTCACGCCTGGCCCAGTCGCTACTGCTCGGCCAGCCGCTCCCCGAATCCCTGCGCCAGGAAGGCGTCGATCCCCAGCGCCTGGACCCGGCGCGCCTGCGTTGAATTCCCCCGGAGACCTACCCATGAGCGATATCCAGCGTTACCCCAGCACCCTGCCCTTCCCCTTCTCCCGTGCGGTGAAGGCCGGCGGCTTCCTGTTCCTCTCCGGACAGATCCCGATGACCGCCGACGGCCAAGTCGTGAAAGGCGACATCCAGACCCAGACCGAGGCGGTGATGACCCGCATCGCCGAGAGCCTGGAAGCCTGTGGCGCCGACTACTCCCAGGTGGTGAAGGCCACTGTATGGCTGTCCGACATGTCCCACTTCGCCGGCTTCAACGAAGTGTACAAGCGCTATTTCGACCAGGGCCTGCCGGTGCGTTCCTGCGTGGCTTCGGCCCTGGCGCTGGGCGTGGACGTCGAGGTAGAAGTCCAGGCCTACATCGGCCAGGCGTGATCCCTTTTGCGGTCTTGCCCTGAGCGGGGCCGCTCTCATAACAACAACTAGAGTCTCGATCATGAAAACCAGTCTCAAGCTCGGCGGCGCGTACATCGGCCTGGTGGTGGGCGTCGGCTTTGCCTCGGGCCAGGAGATCCTCCAGTTCTTCGGCGGCTTCGGCATCATGGGTCTTGCCGGAGGCCTGGTGGCGCTGGCGCTGTTCGCCTTCCTGCTGATGAACCTGTACCAGATCGGCAGCCGCCTGCAGACCCAGTCGCACAAGGAAGCCATGGAGTACATCTGTGGCAAGCCGCTGGGCCGAGTCGTCGACCTGATGCTGACCTTCTTCCTGTTCGGCACCATGGTGGTCATGTTCGCCGGCGCCAACTCGTCCTTCGAGCAGCAACTGGGCATCGGCCACTCCATCGGCGGCATCGTGCTTGGCGTGATGACCATCATCACCGTGTGCCTGGGACTGAAGCGCGTCATCACCCTGATGAGCCTGATCACCCCGGTGCTGATGATCATCGTGGCGATCATCGCCGTCTACGCGCTGACGCATATCCAGAAGCCGCTGGCGGAGCTGGAGCAGATCGCCCTGGCCGTGCCGCACCCGGCGCCCAACTGGCTGCTCGGCGCGCTGCTCTATGTTTCCTATAACGTCGCCGCCACCGCGGCTGCCGTGGTGGTGATGGGCGGCAGCGTGAAGAACCTGCGCACCGCCGCGATGGGCGGGGTGTTCGGTGGTATCGGCGTCGGCGTGCTGATCCTCGCCATGGCCCTGGTGATGCTGGTGCAGATCGACGTGATCGGCGGCAGCGCCATCCCCACCCTGCTGCTGAGCAACAACATCGCTCCCTGGTTCGGCGACGTGATGCTCGCCCTGCTGCTGGTGAAGCTGTACTGCACCACCAGCGGTTTCGCCTACACCCTGGCCGCGCGCTGCGCCGCCTACGGCGCGCCCTTCCGCGTGGCCACCGTCGTCGCGGTGGTGCTCGCCTTCATCGCCAGCCAGGTGGGCTTCGTCAAACTGGTGGGCCTGGTCTACCCGGCCATGGGTTACCTGGGCTTCGTGCTGATGGCGGCCATCGTCATCGCCTGGTGGCGCAACCGCTCCGCGCCGCTGCCGGACCAGCAGAAGGTCTGATCGAGGCATAAACGAAAACGCCCGTCTCTTTCGAGACGGGCGTTTTGCTTTGCCGCTACGACCCGGCTAGCGCCGGGGGGCTGCTCAGCCTTCGATGGCCGGACGCTGGCCGTTGATGGCGATCCGCTTGGGCTTGGCTTCTTCCGGAACGATACGCACCAGCTCGACGCTCAACAGGCCGTTCTTCAGCGATGCACCCTGGACCTCGATGTGATCGGCGAGGCGGAACGACAGCTTGAAGGCGCGCTGGGCGATGCCCTGGTGCAGGTAGGTGACGCTCTCGGAAGCCTTCTCGCGCTTGCCGCCATTGACGGTCAGCACGCCGCGCTCCACTTGCAGCTCCAGGTCTTCCTCCTGCAGGCCGGCGGCGGCGATGACGATGCGGTACTGGTCGTCACCATGCTTCTCGACGTTGTAGGGCGGATAGGAGCTGCCGCTTTCACTGCGCAGGGCGGATTCGAACAGATCGTTGAAACGATCGAAACCGATGGACTGGCGGAACAGCGGGGCGAGGGAAAGGACGTTGCTCATGCGAATCTCCTGAATATTTTCAGCAAGGTATGATCTGGAGCCTGACTTCAGAACTCCGGTGCGGGACCCGTCTTCGGCCTCCCGCAGGGACATAGATTGGGCTGCCCGAATCCATTTCAAGCCCCCGTTCGCCACAGGACGATTTTCCATGGACAAGGTCATGCTGATCACCGGTGCGAGTCGCGGCATCGGCGCCGCCACCGCACTGCTCGCCGCCGAGCGCGGTTTCGCCGTGGCGATCAACTACCGCCGCGAGCGCGAGGCCGCCCAATCGCTTGCCGCACAAATTACAGCGGCCGGCGGCAAGGCACGCGCCTTCGCCGCCGATGTGGCGGACGAGGAAGATGTGCTTCGACTTTTCCGTGAAGTAGACAATGCCTTCGGCCGACTCGACGTGCTGGTGAACAACGCCGGCATCCTCGAGCGCCAGATGCGCCTGGAAGACATGGACGTGGGGCGCCTGCAGCGGGTGTTCGCGGTGAACGTCACCGGCACCTTCCTCTGCTGCCGCGCGGCGATCAAACGCATGGCGCGCAAGCACGGTGGCAACGGTGGGAGCATCGTCAACGTCTCGTCCATGGCCTCGCGCCTGGGTTCGCCCAACGAGTACATCGACTACGCAGCAGCCAAGGGCGCCGTGGATAGCCTGACCATCGGCCTGGCCAAGGAAGTGGCGAGCGAAGGTATCCGCGTCAACGCCGTGCGCCCCGGTCTGATCAACACCGAGATCCACGCCAGCGGCGGCGAGCCAGGCCGCGTGGAACGCCTGCAATCGGCGATTCCGATGGGCCGGGGCGGCGAGGCGGAGGAAGTGGCGCGGGCGATCCTGTTCCTCGCCTCGGACGAGTCCAGTTATTCCACCGGCAGTTTCGTCGACGTCAGCGGCGGCCGCTAGCCGCATTTTTGTAGGAGCGGATCTTATCCGCGATCCGGCCGCCAGGCCGGCTGATGATCCGTCCCGGCTGCGCCGGGATTTCGCGGAGAAGCTCCGCTCCTACAAAGATCAGCAGTCTCGACTCAAGCAGCTTCGTTGATCTCGACCTGCAGCATCCGATCCAGCACTTCGCAGTCATGCTCACGGCGCACCTGGGCGAACAGCTCCACGGCCTCGGGATAACTGCGGGTGAGCATACCCAGCCACTGTTTCAGGCGGCCCGGCGCATAACGCGGCGCCAGCTTGCGCCGGGCCTGGCGCCAGAAGTCATCGAGCAGCACGCGCACTTCCGACCAGGGCATCGGCACCACTTCGCGACCGTCGCGCCAAGCGGCGATCTGCCGGGCGAGATCGGGGCGTGAAACCAGCCCGCGACCGAGCATGATGTCCGCCACGCCGCTGATGGAACGGCAGCGATGGTAATCCTCCAGAGTCCAGACTTCGCCATTGGCGAATACCGGCACCTTCACTGCCTCGGCGACTTTCGCCACCCACTCCCAATGTGCCGGCGGCTTATAGCCGTCCGCCTTGGTCCGCGCGTGCACCACCACGTGGGCAGAGCCGGCGTCGGCCAGGGCGCGGGCGCAATCGATGGCACCATCCGGGCTGTCGTAGCCCAGGCGCATCTTCGAGGTCACCGGGATGTGCGCAGGAACGGCGCGGCGCACAGCTTCAATGATGCTGAACATCAGCTCGGGCTCTTTCAGCAGCACGGCGCCGCCACGGGACCGGTTCACCGTCTTGGCCGGGCAACCGAAGTTGAGGTCGATCACCGGCGCGCCCAGCTCGCAGGCCTGCACGGCGTTCTCGGCCAGCAGTTGCGGATCGGAGCCCAGCAGTTGGACGCGCATCGGCACGCCGGCGCGGGTGCGACTGCCATGGGCCAGTTCCGGGGCGAGCGCCAGGAAAGACGATGGCGGCAGCAGCCGGTCATTGATGCGGATGAATTCGGTGACGCACCAGTCGATGCCGCCGACGCGGGTCAGCACATCGCGGAGGATGTCATCTACCAGCCCCTCCATCGGGGCCAGGGCGATCTGCACGACGAGTGAGCCTCGGGCAATTGCGGGGCCGCGGATTGTAGGGAATGCGCCGCGCCGGGAAAAGCGCGGCGCGACGGATCACGCGCCGGCGGCCACGGTGCCCGGGGGCAGCAGCGCACGACCATAGCCTTCGATGAACTCCACCGGCATGCGCTTGGGCTTGCCCGTGGAAAGCTCGATGCAGACGAAAGTGGTCTGTGCGCGCAGCAGCGTCAGGGCGTCGGCGGGGCGCACCAACTGGAAGTGACGGGTCATTTTCAGGCGCTGATCGGACTCGACGATCCAGGTCGCCAGCTGCAACTGGTCGCCCTCGTAGGCGGCGGCGAGGTAGTCCACTTCGTGACGAACCACGGCCATGGCGCGGTCCAGCCGGCGGTACTCGGCCAGGTCCAGCCCGAGTTTCTGCGAATGCCGCCAGGCGCAACGCTCCAGCCAGCTGACGTAGACCGCGTTATTGGCGTGGCCGAGGCCATCGATGTCGTCGGGCTTGACCTCGATGTCGATGACGAACGGGTCGGGCAACTGCCAACTCATGAAGCATGCTCCAGGCTTGCGGCCAGCGTGCGTGCTTCGCTGGCCAGTTGAGTGATCTGATCCCAGGCGCGGGCGCGTACCAGGCTGGGCGGTGCGATCCAGGTGCCGCCAACGCAGGCGACATTGGGCAAGCGCAGGACGTTGAGCAGGTTTTCCTGGGTAATGCCGCCGGTTGGGCAGAAGCGGATGCCGGCGAACGGCGCCTTCAGGCTCTTGAGCATCTTGATCGCGGCGTTGCCGTCGGCAGGGAAGAGCTTCAGCGAGCGGTAGCCATACTCCAGCGCGACCAGCACTTCGGAAGGCGTCATCACGCCCGGCAGGAAGGGCATCTTCGCATCTTCCGCGGCAGCCACCAGGCGCGGTGTGCAACCGGGACTGACGGCGAACTGCGCGCCGGCATCGCGGGCTTCCTGGAATTGCTCGGTGTGAATCAAGGTGCCGGCGCCGAGGATCATCTCCGGCAGCTCGCGACGGATCGCCGCGACGGCATCCAGGGCCTGGGGCGTGCGCAGCGTGACTTCCAGCACCCTCACGCCGCCATCGTAGAGCGCGCGGGCAAGGTCGCCCGCCAGCGCCACATCATCGATCACCAGCACAGGCATGACCGGGCGCGCCTGCTGCAACACCCAATCCATCGACAGACTCATGCGTTCCCCCAAACGGCCACCCGCGTGCGCAAGACCTCGCGCCCAGGCCGGGGCGGCCGGAAATGCTCAAAAGTCTACGCCAGGCCGCCAGGCCTGACGACCCGCAACGGGCCATCATGGAACGATAACGGCGGCTTTTAGCCGCCGTTATCAGGTTGGTGAATGGCTCAGGAGGCCAGCGCCAGGGGGAACGGCCCCTCGACCTCTTCCAGCAGTTGCAGGATTGCGTCGGTAACCGCTGCGTCCGCCAGCACGCGATGATGTCCGCCCGCAGGCAGGCGCAGAAGGCGACTACGCGGCCAGGCCTCGTGAATGGCGGCGGACTCGCTCACCCGCACGTACCTGTCGTCCTCGGCGTGGACCACCAGGCCGGGAAAGTCCAGTTGGTAGTGCGCGACGTCCAACTGCTTGGCCGCTATGCCCGCACGCCTTTCGATCATGCGGATGAACCGCGAGCGCGCCACCGGCGGCAACCCGACCATCCTGGAGAAGCCTCGCAGGACGCCGAGCACGTTGCTCGGGGCGCCGACAGTCACCAACGTCTCGGTGCGCAAGCCCATCTGTGTGGCCAACAGCGCACTGGCCCCGCCCATGGAATGGCCAATCACTGCGCGCAGCGGCGGCAGCTCGCCAGCGGCCTCCAGCAGCGCGCGAGCGAACAGCACGATGTCTGCCTCCTGGCCGGGCGACCGACCGTGCCCGGGTCCGTCGAGGGCAATCACGCCGTAACCGGCGCCCACCAGTTTCTCGATCAAGGTGGCGAACTGAGTCGGCCGCCCTTCCCAGCCGTGCATCAGCAGCACCGCCGGACCTTCCCCCCAGCGCAGCGCGGAAAGGCCGAAACGCAAGGTGACACGCTCGGAACTGGCCAGCAACGGCAGTTCCCAATCGCGCGGCGCGTACTCATTCGGCGTCACGAACAGCTGACGCATGCGCTCCGCCGCCCACTTCGGCGCAACGCGCCCCAGGGTGGCATTGATTCCACGAATCCAGCTCAGACTGCCCATTTTCCGCACCCTCCTCAGATCACCGCTTTCTTCGCGGCACGCAAGACACGATCGGACAGGTCGCCATCACCCAGAGCCCGGGCCAGCGCCAATCCACCAATCATCAGGGCCATGTCGCTGAGCACCGTGTCGATCTCCTCCGGGCGCCCGGCCAATGCCGCGACCATCAACTCCACATGTTCTTCCAGGGTCTGCCGGAAGGCCTCCGGCAGGTTAGCCACCTCGTTCAGCGAGCTGGGGATCGGGCAGCCTTCGTCCTCGCTGTCGCGGTGCTTGCGCGACAGGTAGAACTGCGCGGTGAGCGCACGGCGCTCGGCGAAGCTCAATTGCGGATCGAAGCGCTTGAGTCCTTCCCGGCGCTTGGCGAGCAACTGGCGGAACGCCTCCAGCATCAGCGCGTCCTTGCTCTCGAAGTGCGCGTAGAAACCACCGACAGTCAGCCCTGCGGCCGACATCACCTCGCCCACGCTGGGCCCCACCGGCCCGCGCTGGAGCAATGCGCTGGTGGCGGCAGACAGGATGCGTTCACGGGTCTGGGCTTTCTTGTCGCTCATGACGGGCCTCTCGCTAAAAATATTATGGAGAGAATATTATTCTCATAATAAAAATCAGCAAGCGAAAAGCGCGACCGTTGATCGGGTGGGAATTTATTCGGAGGGAGAAAAACAAAAGGGCCACTGAAAAACTCAGTGGCCCTATAGGCATCGCAG